>CAJTNA010000012.1 GCA_910577845.1 uncultured Christensenella sp.
TTGGACAATATTTTGGGTGAGGAAGAAAACTCAAAGCCTAATAAAAAGAAAAAGAATAAAAAAAGATAGTTAAAATAAAATGTTTGAAATTGAACTTACGTGTTAGAAATTAAATTTAAGCTTTAATTGTTAGATGGTAAAACTTATATGTCAAAAGAGTAAAGGTTATAATAATATTATGTGATAGCTTAAGCAAAATTTTGTATTTGTTATCATAATTATCAATTATTATCCAGTATTAAAAGTTGGCTTTTTATATGCATATGTGTATACTATTATTAATAAGAGAAACAACATATAAATTTGTATTTTGCAAATTAATAACTAAAAAACACAACAAAAATCGGGACTAAATGTTAGTCCCGAGATTTTGTTTAATATCATTATTATTTTAAAGTAAAATTAAATAATTTAAAATTGTGAAAATTTTAATTGCAATTTTACTTTTTTATTTGTAACTGCCATAAATAGGCAAGTTCAAAAAAACGCTTTGCAGTTTAAGGTTAATTAGATTATACCTTGTGCCATCATAGCTTCAGCAACTTTCTTGAAACCAGCAATGTTAGCACCAGCAACCAAGTTGTAGCCAAGACCTTCTGCTTCTGCAGCTTCCATAGAGTTCTTGTGAATATTTTTCATAATTTGGTCAAGTTTAGCGTCAACCTCTTCAGCAGTCCAAGAATATCTCATACTATTTTGGCTCATCTCAAGTGCAGAGCAAGCAACACCACCAGCGTTAACTGCTTTAGCAGGAGCACAAACAACACCTTTTTCCATTAGGAACTCAAGAGCTTCATTTGTAGTTGGCATATTAGCAACTTCAATATAATATTTTACGCCGTTAGCAACGATTTGTTTTGCATCTTCAATTCTAACTTCGTTTTGAGTTGCACAAGGCATAACAACATCAACTTTCTCGCCCCAAGGTTTTTTACCAGCAAAGAATGGTACACCAAATTTGTCAGCATAATCTTTAGCTTTGTTTCTACCAGATGCACGCATCTCAAGTAGATAGTTGATTTTTTCTGGAGTGCTTACGCCGTCTTTATCATAGATATATCCATCTGGACCAGAAATAGTAACAACTTTACCGCCAAGCTCTGTAATCTTAAGAACAGCACCCCAGCAAACATTACCAAAACCAGATAGAGCAAATGTCTTACCAGCAATTTTATCATTAAAGTGAGCAAGTACCTCACGAGTGAAATATGTAGCACCAAAACCAGTTGCCTCTGGACGAATCAAGCTACCACCATAAGATAGACCTTTACCAGTCAAAACACCATTTTCAAATGTGCCTTTAATACGTTTGTATTGACCATATAAGTAACCGATTTCTCTAGCACCAACGCCGATATCACCAGCTGGAACGTCAACATCTGGTCCGATATATTTGTAAAGCTCTGTCATAAAGCTTTGGCAGAATCTCATAACCTCAGCATCAGATTTACCACTTGGGTCAAAGTCAGAACCACCTTTACCACCACCAATTGGTAGACCAGTTAAGCTGTTTTTGAAAGTTTGCTCAAAACCAAGAAATTTCATAATGCCTATATATACAGTTGGGTGGAAACGTAGACCGCCCTTGTAAGGTCCTATTGCACCATTAAATTGTACTCTGTAACCTCTGTTTACTTGTACATTACCATTGTCGTCAACCCAAGGCACTCTAAAAGTGAAAGCACGCTCTGGCTCAACCATTCTTTCAATTAGGTTAGCTTTTACATACTCTGGGTGTTTTTCAATGATAGGCTCAAGAGATTTTAAAACCTCTTCAACTGTTTGAATAAACTCTGGCTCATTAGCATTTTTCTCACGAACCTTGTTTACAACATCTTGTAGATATTTATTAGTAAATTTCATTATACTATACCTCCATAGTAAATTCTAATTGAGTTAATTATATAACAAAATTAATTGATAATCAATAATTTTTTACTACTTTTTTTTAATTTTGCTAAAACAATTACTTAATGTTGATATAGTGTATGGTTATAGTTATTACTATTGTGCTTTATTTATGTTATATTTTTTGTTTTTTGCTTTCATAATTCATAAATCAAAAAATTATACATATAATATCTTGAAAATAAAAGTTCGCAAATGCGAACAAATGGTTGACAAAAGAAAAAAAATGGTATAAAATAATAACTGCATATAATGAATAGTGAAAACTCCAGTGAATGGTGAAACTAATGGATTTACAAGTACTAACTTATATCATTTGTTAAAACTAAAAAGTAAAAAATGGATAAATTTTTTTTGACATTAAGTTCGCAACAGCGAACTGCAATTAAAAAATTTTTTTCCTATAATTTTTATTTTTTTTAAATTATGGTTCGCAAATGCGAACTTTAATTAACATTAATACTTAAGTGTTTGCAATAGAATTTAATTTTATTGCTAAAAGGTAAAAATTATTAAAGTATCTTAATTATAAATAATAATATTTTTAACTAATTTGCAAGGAGAAAGTATGAATAGTGAATTGAAGAAATGGAAAAATGAAAACGAAATGATACCATTAATGATAATTATGTATTGCCGTAGTAAACATAAGTTAGCAAGAAAACAATATGAAATAAAGCATAGTTGTTTATGTCAAGATTGTTATGAGTTAATGCAATACACACTTTATAGGCTTTCAAAATGTCCATTTAAAGAAAATAAAGGATTTTGTTCATTTTGTAAAATAAATTGCTATAAATCTGATATGAGAGAAAAGATGAGAAAAGTTATGAGATACTCTGGTTATAGAATGGTGTTTAGACATCCGATTATTGTAATGGCACATTTGAAACAACAATTAAAATACAAGTTAGGCATAAAAAGAGGTGTTAAAAAATGATTGATAAGCAATTATTTAAACTTATTGGAAAAGATAAAAAATATATCTTATTTATAACAATTTTGCAATTAATAGGTCTACTTTCAAATTTAGGTATAACAGCCAGTATTTGTTGGTTAATATATATAGCGATTAACAAAGGAAATATGTTAACATATTTATATCCTTTAATTTGTGCTATTGCTTGCATATCTATAAGATATATTACAACTAGAGCAACTGGAAAATTAAAAGATATTGTTGGTAGAAAAGTAAAAACTAATTTAAGAGAGAGTATCTATAATAAGATGTTGATATTAGGTATGAAAGAAACTGAAAATATTGGTGTTGCTGGAATTACTCAAATAAGTTTGGAAGGCGTAGAACAATTAGATATGTATTTTGCAAGTTATTTACCACAATTCTTTTTTTCAATATTTGCACCAATAATATTATTTATAATTTGTGTTTGGATAGATTGGCGAACATCTTTAGTGTTACTTGCTTGCGTTCCATTAATTCCGCTTTCAATTATTGCTGTATCAAAATATGCAAAAAAAATATTTGCAAAATATTGGGATAGGTACACTTCAATGGGGGATAAGTTTTTAGATAATGTACAAGGGTTAAAAGAATTAATAATATTGAAAGCAGATGAAAGTCAGCATAATAAAATGTATGTGCAAGCAGAAGAGTTTAGAAAAATCACGATGAAAGTTTTGGTTATGCAACTTGCTAGCACAACAATAATGGACTTAGTTGCTTATGGTGGGGCAAGTATAGGAATTGCATTGAGTATTTGTGGCTGTGCATATTGGGGTTTGCAACCAATTTACGCTTTATTTTTAATACTTATAGCTGTTGAATTTTTCTTGCCTTTACGAGCTTTTGGAACAGCTTTTCATATTGCGATGAATGGTATTAGTGCAGGTAAAAAGATAATCAATTTACTTAATCTGCCTAACCCAAAGTGGGGATTGCAAGAACTTAGCAAAAAATCCATTGAACTACAATGTGTAACATTCTCATATGACAATGAAAGAGATGTACTTAAAGATGTCAGTATGGTATTTCCTAGCAAAGGATTTACATCTATAGTTGGCGAAAGTGGTTGTGGAAAAAGTACGATTGTAAAATTGTTAATTGGGGCATATCAACCTAAAAAAGGCAGTGTTATTGTTGGGGGTATTTCTCTAGAGGAATTAGATAATAAAAATTACTATTCAAATATTGCAGTTGTTAGTTATAATACATATATTTTCAATCAAAGTATTAGGGAAAATTTTTTACTTGCTAATGAATGTGCTACAGACTGGCAAATATATGAGGCATTAAAAGAGGTCAATCTTGATAATTTTGTTAAAAGCAATGGCGGTTTGGATAAGATGATTTCAGAAGATGCAAATAATCTATCTGGTGGACAAAGGCAGAGATTGGCATTGGCAATCAATTTGGTTGCAAATAAAGATATTTATATATTTGATGAGGCTACTAGCAACATTGATGTTGAAAGTGAGGCGATTATAATGAAAAATATCAAAAAACTTTCTGCAAACAAAAATGTAATTGTAATTTCACATCGTCTTGCAAATGTTGTATCAGCAGATAATATTTATTTTTTGCAACGTGGTGAGGTCAAAGAGTGTGGAACTCACGATTTTCTTATGAAACAAAAGCAGTTGTATGAAAAATTATTTACAGCACAAAAAAACTTAGAGGAAGGATACAAATTATGAAAAAACAAACAAGGCGAAGTGGAATAATAATAATGTCAAGTCTTATAATTTTGCTAGGTAGTCTTGCTTATGTAATGCTTTTGGCTATCATAAATGGTAGCTTGGGATTTTTGTGTGCAATGGGTGTAACTATATTTGGAGCAATTGGAGTAGCAAAAGCAATTGGTGAGTCTATTGCAATGTCATATGGCTTGATAATTGGTCTTTCAATTACTTGTGGAGTATTGAGAGGTTTGTTAAGATATTTTGAACAATATAGTAATCATTACATAGCATTTAAGCTTTTGGCAGTTTTGCGTTATAAAGTTTTTAAAGCTTTACGTAGGCTTTGTCCAGCTAAGCTTGAGAGTAAACAAAAAGGTAGCATAATTGCTATGATTACTAGTGATATTGAAACATTAGAAGTATTTTATGCACATACAATATCACCTATCTGTATTGCTATTATTGTGTCAACAATTGTTATTTTGTTTGTTGGCTTTATATCAAGTTGGTATCTTGCATTGATTACAATCATTGGATATATATCTATTGGAGTATGTATACCTATAATTTCCTCAAAAAGATTGAAAGAATGTGGAGTAATGTATAGAGAGCAATTTTCTTCTTTTAATGCTTATTTTATGGATAGTTTAAAGGGAATAAAAGATATTATATTGAATAATGCGGGATATAGTCGTGGAAAAGAAATAAATAAACGCTCTGCATTAATGCTTGAACAAACAAAAAGTATAAGAAGTAAATCAACAAAGGCTTTTGCCATAACCGAACTAATAGTATCAATATTTATATTGTTAACAATTGTTACGTGTATACTATTGTTGAGCTTTGAAAAACTATCAATAGGCAAAATGATAATAAGTGCAGTAACAATTTTTGGGTCTTTTGGACCTGTAATTGCAATTTCAGCTTTGCCAAGTAATCTAACTCAAACTTTTGCAAGTGGTGATAGAGTATTAAATTTATTAGCAGAGAAACCAGTAGTAGAAAAAATTGAAAATGCAGTTGATTTTGAATATGAAAATTTAGAAGTTACAAATTTGTCCTTTTGCTATAATGACACATTTAAAGTATTGCAAGATATAAAAATGAATGTAAAAAAAGGTGAGATTGTTGGCATTATTGGCAAGAGCGGTTGTGGAAAGTCAACTTTGCTTAAATTATTACTTAGATTTTGGGAAAAAGATTTAGGAGAGATAAATTATAATGGAAACGACATTACTTGTATTAATACAGATAATTTATTGCAAAATGTTACTTTGGTAAGTCAAACAACATATTTATTTGACGAAAGCATAGAGAATAATTTACTTATGGCAAACCCAAACGCCACTGCAGAAGATATTGAGAATGCTTGCAAAATGGCATCTATACATAACTTTATTTTGACATTGCCACAAGGTTACAAAACAAAAGTGGGTATGTTAGGTGATAATTTGTCTGCAGGTGAAAAACAGCGTATTGGTTTAGCACGTGCTTTTTTAAGAGGTAGTGAATTGATTTTGCTTGATGAACCTACGAGTAATGTAGATAGTATAAATGAGGGGATAATTTTAAAGGCTTTAAAGGAACAGAAAAATAAAAAAGGTATAATTCTTGTGTCACATAGGGAAAGCACAATGGCAATTGCAGACCGTATATATCATATTGACAATGGAAAGATGAGGGAGGTTACGTATGACTGATAGAGAAAAAGCTATAGCAGAATTATTAGAATCATTAAAAGATAGCAAAAATACAGAAGAATTATACAATAATGATAGATGCGATAATAAAAGTGCAACAAAAAAAGTGTTTGATAAATTTAAAATAAAAGATATTGTTTTTTTAGCAATAATTACTACGTGTACTTTGATTACTGGGGCTATTATGCCATTACTTGTAAATATTCCAGTTTTTGGTATTATTCAGTTAGGATTAGGCTTGCAGTTTTCTATATTTCCTGTTATTGGAATGATGAAAGTTCGTAAACCATTTTCATTATTGCTACAATCTGCATTTATCTCTATTTTTTTGGCATTTATGTTTCCACCTATGGTACTTTTGTTAGTTTGTTCTATAGTTGTAGAATTACTTACTTTAATAGTATTCAAAGGTTATAAAAATGATTGGGCGTGTGTTTTTTCTGGAACTTTATATATGCCAATGACTATGCCTCTGTTGTATATGTATTATAATGTCTTTTATACTATTAGTGGCAATGAAAAATCCGCTGTTTCAATGTTTATAGGTTGTAAAAATTATGGTATGATTATTGGTATGACTATTGCTGTTATTTTGCTATGCTTTGTTGGCTCAGTTATTGGAATGGTTATTGCAAGAGAATTGAAAAAGGCAGGTAAATTGAAATAATGAATTTTATTAAATACAAAAATAATTTATATCCATTAATAGCTATTTTGTCCTCTTTACTAATTTTAGTTGTAGGACTTGTTATGGCAAAGTCAATCAAATGTACATATTTTTTGATATTTGTTTTATTTTGGCTAATTATGTTTGGCTGTTATAAACAAGTTATAAAAATGTCATTAATTTTTATTGTTATAGGAGGTTGTTTTACAATAATATGTTATTTTTCATCAAATAAAAATATTATTTCTGCACTTAGTATGCTAAATCGGTTTGGTGCAGTATTTATTGCAATTGTGCCAAGTATAAGTGTAAAACCAGTTGCTATGACTAGAAATCTTTCACAGTTACATACACCACGAAGTATTGTTTTAGGACTTCTTATTACAATATCATATCTACCAGTACTAAAAATGGAAATAAAACGAGTAAGCGAAGCAATGAAAACACGTGGTGTGGGTAGTATTTTTAATCCTAAAATTTTTTATCGGGCTTTTTTGATACCATTAATAACACGTATTGTTGATATATCTGATACTCTCTCTTTATCAATTGAAACACGTGGATTTACGCTAGGTAAAAGCAATTATACAATATATAAAAAAGAAAAAATTTATTTTTTAGATGTGATATATATTTTAGGACTAATTATAAGTATTATTTTGGTGGTATTATTATGAAAGCAGTACAATTAAAACAAGTTTCTTTTGCATATAATAAGTTTGATGACAAAGTTCTTAATAATGTTAATTTTTTTATAAATTATGGTGAGATAACATTGTTATCGGGAGTATCAGGTCAAGGAAAAAGCACATTAATCTCAATTATCTCGGGTATTATTCCTAACATTACTAATGGAATGCTTACAGGTGAAGTTTTGATTGATGGTAAGTCAATTATTGGACAAAGACTTGCCACAATATGTAAAAAGGTTGGTATTGTTACACAAAATCCAGATAATCAAATAATTCATAATATTGTTGAAGACGAAATTGCTTTTGGATGTGAAAATTTTGCAATTGAACCAAGTAAAATTTTAGATAGAATTGAAAATGTGTGTGCCATTGTTGAACTTGATAAAACTGCTAAAACTAGGTCTTTATCTGGTGGACAAAAACAAAGGCTTATAACTGCTTCAACACTTGCAACAGGACAAAAAATCTTGATACTTGATGAGCCATTAGCAAATTTGGATTTTAAATCTGCAAAATTATTAATGGAAACATTAGAATTATTAGCTAAAGCTGGTTATGCGATTTTAGTTGTTGAACATAGGCTAGATATTGTATTGCCTTTCGCCAACTGCGTTTGGGATATAAAAAATGGAAGTGTAAATAAAGTTGAAAATAAACTAGATTATCTGCAATCTCAAACTAAAGGAATAGATTATAATTGCAATTTTAAATCAATTAGCAATATAATTCTTAGATTGCAAAATGTTTCTTATAAAGTAAAAAACAAACAAATTTTGGATGAAATAAATTTTGATATTTATAATGGTGAACGGATTTTGTTGCTTGGTGAAAATGGTTGCGGAAAAACAACACTTTTAAGACTTATTGTTAAACTTATCAAACCTAGTAAAGGTGTAATAGAGCGTATAGTAAATGAACAAAATTTAAAAAAAATTGATAGAAACTGGTTCAAAACAATTGGAATTGTTTACCAAAATCCTAATTATCAATTATTTATGCCGACAGTTGAAAAAGAGATTGAGTATGGTGCTATCAACAAAGAATATGCAAACTATTTAATAGATATTTTTGGTTTGGAACATTTGAGAAAACGTCATCCACAATCTTTAAGCGAAGGTCAAAAACGTAAGGTTTCAATCGCCTCAGTATTAGCAGGTAAACCAAAAGTACTTTTGCTAGATGAACCAACAGTAGGACAAGATTATGATAGTTTATGCGATTTAGTGAATATTTTAGGAGATTTACATAATCAAACTGGCAATACAATGATTACTATCACACACGATAAACGTTGTGCTGAGGCATTATGTGATAGGGCAATATTAATTGAAAATGGAAAGATAAAGGAAGAAGGAGATAAACAATTTGTGCGTAAATATTTTATGAATTTACAAATATAAAAGGATATTTTTAAAAAGTGTATCATTAAATTTTTTCTGAAAACTCTTGAAATAAACCTGCTAATTGATTAAGTGACTTTATGTAAAAGATAAGATATAATAGAAAAATTGCAAATAATTTTTTTGATTTTGGAGTATGTAACGAAAAAGCTAATTGGATAATAAAGGCAATAACATAGAACTATTTTGATATTATCCAACAAAAAAGTAAAAAATTAATGTTGACATTTTGGAAATTTAATGTTATAATAAGAAAAATTAATATGTAAATATTAATGTAAGATACTAAATTTTTACTATTAATAATATATTATACATATACAACTTAATATTTAAAGGGAGTAGTTTAAGTGTACTATCAACAAACCCGCCGACAAGGCTGGTAGTATACGCCAAATTTTGGTTACAAGACTTTTTATACGATGGCAAATGGCTTTGGTATAAAGGGTCTTTTTTGTTTAAATTTATTTTAGGAGATAAACAATGAGTTTTTTTAATCAGGACAAAGACTTTGTGCTTAGGGAAGTTAAATCTTCCTCAAGAGGCTTGACAACAAAAGAAAGTACAGCAAGACTTGCGGAGTATGGTGAAAATAAGTTAATGGAAAAGGCGAGGAAAAGTCCTATAATTGTTTTTTTGGAGCAATTTAAAGATTTGCTTGTTATTATTCTTTTAGTAGCTGCAATTATCAGTGGTGTTACTGGTGAATGGGCAGGTATGGGTGTTATTTTTGCTGTTATCATTATTAATGCGATTTTGGGTACTGTGCAATACATTAAGGCGGAAAAATCTTTATCAGCATTAAAAAAATTATCTGCACCAAGTGCAAAAGTATTGCGAGATGGTGTGGTTGTAACTATTCCATCTGAACAAGTGACAATAGGTGACATAATTGTTTTGGAAGCTGGTGATTTAGTTGTAGCAGATGGTAGAATTATTGAAAATTACAGTTTACAAGTAAATGAAAGTTCTTTGACTGGAGAGTCAACTGCAGTTGATAAAACTGATGAGGCGTTAGAGGGCGAAAACATTGCCTTAGGTGACCAAATAAATATGGTATTCAGCGGTTCACTTGTTACATATGGCAGAGCAATAATGGTTGTCACTGGTATTGGTATGCAGACTGAAATTGGAAAAATTGCGAAACTAATGAATGATACTGGTGAAAAACTAACTCCACTACAAAAAAGCTTGAATAAATTTAGCCAAATGCTTGCAATCATTATAATGGCAATAAGCGTAATTGTGTTTGGCTTGACTTTATGGCGTAGATTTGATGCAAACGATGTTTTGAAATCTGTATTAGATTCTTTCACTTTTGCAATCGCATTGGCTGTTGCCGCAATTCCAGAGGCACTTGGTAGTATTGTTACTATTGTGCAAGCTGTAGGAACAAGTAAAATGGCAAAGGAAAATGCTATTATAAAAGATTTGTCAGCCGTTGAAACTTTGGGTGCTGTAAGTGTTATATGTTCAGATAAAACCGGAACATTGACACAAAATAAAATGACTACTCAAGATGTGTATGTAAATGCAGACTTTAAAAGGGGTGAGGACATCACATTAAGTGATATGAGTGAAAAGTTATTGTTACATTCAATGTTGCTTGTTAATGATAGTACTAACCAAAATGGACACGGCATTGGCGACCCTACGGAAATTGCTTTGACTATACTTGGACAAAAACATAATATTGACGAACTTGAGTATAGAAAGAAATATCCTAGAACTGCAGAATTAGCTTTTGACTCTGACAGAAAGTTAATGAGTATAGTTAGTGAGTATAATGGAAAGAAATGTATGTTTACAAAAGGTGCTTTAGATGTAATTTTAAGCAGAGTGGACAACATTATTGAAAATGGTAAGGTAAGAAAATTTACTCCAACAGATAAAAAAGCGATAGAGGATGCAAACTTACATTTATCACAAAAGGGGCTTAGAGTGTTGACTTTTGCGTATAAAGAATTTGCAAAAGATAGTATTAGTCCAGAGGACGAGTATGGCTATACTTTTGTGGGACTTGTTAGTATGATTGACCCACCACGTGAGGAGAGTATTGAGGCTGTACGCCGTGCAAAGATTGCTGGTATAAAAACAATTATGATTACTGGTGACCATAAAATTACAGCAAGTAGTATTGCAAGGCAAATTGGCATTATGGATGAGGACGATATAGCACTTAATGGTGTGGAACTTGACAAAATGTCAGACGAGCAACTTAATAATATTATAGATAAAGTTACAGTATATGCAAGAGTTTCACCCGAAAACAAAATAAGGATAGTTGAAGCTTGGCAAAAGCGTGGCAATATTGTATCTATGACTGGTGATGGTGTAAACGACTCCCCAGCATTAAAAAAGGCGGATATTGGTGTCGCAATGGGTATTACTGGAACAGAGGTCAGCAAAGATGCCGCATCAATGATATTAACTGACGATAACTTTGCTACAATAGTAAAAAGTGTTGCTAATGGTAGATGTGTTTATTCAAATATTCGTAATGCAGTAACATTCTTGTTATCGGGTAACATTGCGGGAATATTCTGTATTCTATTAACATCTATCTTAGGTTGGGAAGCACCATTTACTACAATTCACTTATTGTTTATAAATCTTTTAACAGATAGTTTGCCAGCAATTGCAATAGGTATGGAAAGGGCAAGCAGTGATTTATTATTGCAAAAACCTCGTGACCCTAAAGAGCCGTTGCTTTCACGTAAAGTAATGCTTTTGATAATATCGCAAGGCTTGTTGATTTTTGCTTGTACAATGAGTGCTTATAGTGTAGGTAAGTATGTTGGAATGAGCAACGAGCTTGCAACTACAATGTCATTCCTTACAATAACACTCGCTAGACTATTCCACGGCTTTAACTGCAGAGGAAAGCAGAGTGTTGTAAAACTTGGCATACATACCAACTGGTATATTTTGCTGGCTTTAGGCGTTGGAGTATTGTTAATGTGCTTTGTAACCTTTGTACCAGGATTGGATAAATTATTTGAAATATCTGAACAATTAGTATTGCAACCAAAAATGATTGGCTATATGGTATTGTTTGCAGTTATTCCAACAGTGATTATTCAAGTTGTAAAAGTAATTACTGAGCTTGTGCATAAACCTGTTAAATTAAAATAATTGACTTTTAAATTAAAAGCAATTAAAATATAAATAGCAAAATAAATTTTAAAAACTTAATAAAAAACTTGAAAGGTAGGATGAGATTATGTTATTAGATGATATTAGAGCAAAATTTAATGATGCAAGAAAAACTAAAGACGAAGTTACTAAATCAGCACTTGAGGCGGTTATTGCAGCAACACTTTTAAAGCAAAAGAGTGGCAAAGGTGAGGTTACAGATAATGATATTATTGAGTGTGTAAGTAAAGAGATTAAAGTTCAAAAAGAAATTGCAGAACTTTATAAAACTAAAGATGTTGCTACAAGTGAACTTGCAAGTGGCAAAATAAAGGTTTTGGAGAGCTTTTTGCCAGCTCAAATGACAGAGGAAGAAGTGCTTGCAATCATTAAGGAAAAGGATATTTATGATGATGCTTCACCAAAAACTAAGGGTATGATTATTAAAAGTATTATGCCATTGCTAGCTGGCAAGTTTGATAAAAGCAAAGTTAATGGTTTGGTAGAAGAATACTTAAAAACAAAATGCTAATTGAATTAATTAAAAACTTTAGTATCGATTTTTGTGCGGTTTTTGAGGAAAATATAACGGATATTGTATTTATGTTGCCATATTCACCATTTGAATATTATCCTAAAAATTGTGCAAGAATTGATGCCTTTTATATTGCATCAAATACGCTATACAATAAAGTTAAACAAATAAAACAAGTACTAATAGATAATGGCTATACAATTATTGATAGGCAATTAGAACTTAAAAAAGTGGCACAAGTAGGTGGTTTGGGCAGTATACTTAATAATCAACTATTGGTAAACAAAAAGTATGGTAGTAGGATAACTTTGCAGTCAATAAGTGTGGTTGGTAAATATGAATATTTTAAAGACGGCAAGACGGATAAAATATGTGATAGTTGTCATAAATGCGATACTGCTTGTCCAACCAATTCACTTTGTAAAGGTGAGTTTAAAAGAGAAAATTGTTTGCGACATAAACAAGATTATTGTGAGATTTTTTTTGATGATAAGGTTGGTCGTACTTTAGGTTGTGAGGAATGTCAAAATATCTGCCCATACAATAGCCGTGTTTTAAAAGTGCAAATGCCTAAAGCAATAGCGGAGTTATTTGATTATAGCAATATTATTAAAATGTTACTTGGTGGCAGGAAAGCTTTAAAGCCACTTGCAGACTTGATTGGTAGTAATATGGCAAGGTCGACTTTTTTGTTTAATTTAGTTGTAAATAGTTTAATTTCAAGTAAAAACTTTGATTATACAGAACAAATTAAGCTTTTTCAATTTCATCAAAGTGAATCAATTAGGAATAAGGTAAACTTTTATCTTAATGTTGTAAATAAACGAAAAATTTGACAAAAATCGATATTAAATTCCAAAAATACCCTCAAACTCTATGATATAATTAGGCTTGGGGGTGTTCCTATGATATATACACAGTTTAAAGACAAAATAGCAAATTGCAAAAATGTTCGTATTGAAAAAAAGTTGTCAGAGGAAATATTGGCAGATGTTAAAAATCTAACCAAAGCTGGTAATATAAAAATTGTATACCTTGAGGTGTTTAAATGTGAAGTGTCAGATATTGAACGCACTTTGCAAAAAGCTGGGTATATTGTGCAAAATGTTTTGTATGACGAAAATATTTTTGTTGAAGAGCTTGAGGAAAATAGTGAAGGAATTATTTTGCTAGGCGAAAGTCTTGCACAAACTTTCAGCGGTAAAAAATTTATAATTGTTGCGGAAAACTTGAATTTATTTGATTTGTTGCACAAACCATATCATTCCATCATAATTTATGAGGAAAAAGTTAAACTTATCGCATTTGATTTGATTGCAAGCGTGTATGGCACGCTAATGACAAAACTTATTGCTTGTTTTGACTTTAAATTAGCTTGCATTTGTTATAATAAAACAGACGATTTGCAGATAGTGGAAGAAATTGAAAGTATTATTATAGAGTTGTTTTCACAAAGCTATATTTATTATCGTGATGAACAATTTTTCCGTGATTTATTGAATGCCGTAATTAATGTGGGCTTGTTAGAGGGTATGCTTGCAAATACTGCTGTGCTTAATGGTTACACAATGAGTTGCAAAGTTGTGCAATCAATGGCAAAAAGTAAAAAGTTGCTTGGTGAGTATGCTATGCTTGTAGGTTGGTTTGTGGTGAACACAATAAAAAGCTTAGTAAATATAGTTGAATGTAATTTGTTTATTCCAAACGATATTATGGCAGATATTGATTTTGTTGCACAAAAAATAAATATAAGTAAGGCGGATTTGTTTAAGATAACAGATAAAATTACCGCCACAGAGTATTTGAGATTATCCTTTGTAAGCAGTGAATACTCCAAAGAAATAGAAAGATATTTGGATAAAATTTATCCTTGTTGTGTAAACGCTATGAAAAATTATAGACGCATTTATTATGATGCAGGTTTGGAAGTTTCCTCAAGTATATCATTGAATAATTTATCAAGTGGTGTTTTGCGTTCTGTTACATTTAATCCGCAATATAGCTATTTAAAAACTCTGAGAGTTTTAGGAGCAGTATAATATATTTTTGCAAGTAAAATTATTGATATTGTTATAATTAAATAAATTGAAACAAGTATTACAAATGTTTTATTATTTGATATGTTTTTATATTTATTAATCTTTTAACTAGTAAATAATAAAAACAATATTTAACTTACATTAATTGTAAATGACTAAAAATATACGGCTAAAACATATAATAAAATAAATAATCTCATAATTTTATGAGATTATTTGTTATTATGTTTGTCAAATATTTCGTATTTGCCGTTGTAGTTGTGCGAACGACCACGAACAACACATATAATTGCAAGTAGTATGTTTATAGAACCTAAAACTATATAGTAAGTTTTAAATGGAATAATAAAACTAAATGCGTATAATATAATCGCCACAAACAAAAATTTTTTAATATTACTTTTATCAAAAATGATATCAAAAATATTATTTGAATAGTTAAGCTTGCCAAGCTTAACATTTATTTTTTCGTCTAGCAATTTTTGCGATTTTAGCATTTTAAATACGATTTTCAGAGGGATATACTTAATTTTGTCAGTAAAATTGAACAAAGCGATTGCACAATTTTTTGGTAATTCTTTAGCTATAAGATAACATTTGATGGCTTCTTCTTTTTGAACTAATTTGTTGAATTTTAATATTTCATCGGGGGATAGATTGCCAAACTTTGCACTACAAATTATCATAATTTTATCTGAAGATATAAGGTAATCACCTTTGTTTTCAAATTCCATATTATCAAAGGCTTTTACTAATTTATCATATATGTATCCACACCCGTGAACACTAGTGTATAGTGCAAAATTTTTGTAGTTAATGCGTGATTTGGTCAATTTTTGGATAAATGAAATTATTACTAGTCCAAATAGTCCTAGTATGGCAGATAAAATGCTTTTGATTGCAATGTTTTGTGTGAAAAAATTGCAAAGCAAATAGCTTGGTACAAATATACAAATGAATGTTAAAATTTTGTCAATTAGCAATCTTAATTTCATAACGCTATTATTGACAAAATAATTGCTTTTAATTCCGATTAATTTTAAAAATAAATATTAATAACGTTGTATTTTATTATTATTCATTAATCTTATGTTAAATTTAATATTGAAAAATTTACCTTAAAATTTTAAAATGCTATTGCTAAAAAATTAAAAATAATGTATAATACTCATATGAATAAATTGATTGGTATTTTTGGTGGAGCGTTTGACCCACCGCATATTGCACATATCCATATGGCACACGCATTGATTATGGAACGAGGCTATGATAAGTTGATATTATTGCCTAGTCATAATCCGCCACACAAAACTTTATCCGCAAGTGATACGGACAGATTGAATATGCTTAAGCTTATTGCTGATGATAAAATTGAGGTTAGCGATATTGAATTGAAAAGAAATGGAATAGGATATACTATTGACTATTTGCCAGAAGTTATTGAAAAATATGGTGAGAATATAGAATATATCATTGGTGGGGATAGCTTTTTGAATTTTGATAAGTGGTATAAACCGCTTGGAATATTAAAGCTAACAAAACTACTTGTGGTACCACGAGATGGCGAAAAAGATGCACTATATTGTAAATTGGAAGAATACAAAGATGTTAGCAAAAAAGGTATAGCTATTGCAGAGTATTTGCCAGAGAGCATATCCTCAAGCCTAGTTAGAAATGCATTAAGATTGCAACTTGATGTTAGTGATAAATTGGATAGTAAAATACTACAATATATCAAAGCTTCAAACTTATATAACGAGTATGGAAAACTGCTTGAAAAGCTAAAATATAATATTAGTGAGGAAAGATTTGCACATACTATAGGCGTTGTAGAGTATGCGTTAAAGTATTGTGATAAATTAAAACTTGATTATGACAAAGTCTTTAAAGCTTGTTTGCTACACGATTGTGCAAAAAATTGTTCAAATTTACAAGATATTGTAATAGAGTACAATTTGCCACACGATTGCATTGGCACACCGATAGCACACGCTTTTTGTGGTAGTATAGTCGCAAATGTAAATTATGGCATTGAAGATAAAGAGATTTTAGACGCTATTTGCTATCACGCTACTGCAAGACCAAAAATGAAACCCCTTGATATGTTGGTATATTGTGCGGATATGCTTGAAAAAGGGCGTGATTTTAATGGTGTAGATAAGCTAAGAGAAATTTTTGATAAAAATTTTAATGAGGGATTTAAAGCTTGTTTAGAAAGCACAGTGAAGTTTTTAGAAAATGAAAATAAGGAAATTTATCCTTTAACTTTAGATGCCTATAATTATTATTATAACAAGTAATTGATAGTAAAAATGGCTATAATTTTGCAATGAATAAGATTTTAATAAATAAATATGTAAATATAAATAAAATATAACTAATATTTTAATAAGTATACCAAGGAGATATTATGGAATATACATCAGAACAAATTAAAGATTTAATAGTTGAGGGGTGCTTGAACAGCAAAGCAAAAGATATTGCAGTTATCAAAGTTGAGCATTTGACAGTTATTGCAGATTATTTGGTAGTAGCTAGTGGTAAGTCAACAACTCAAGTAAAGGCAATTGCTAACAATATTGATGATTTGCTTTCAAAACAAGGTATTGAGCCATTACGCAGAGAGGGGATTCCTGAGGGGAGATGGGCAGTTGTGGATTATGGCGTAGTTTTGGCACACATATTTAATGAGGAAAGCAGAAAACTTTACTGCTTAGACCAATTGTGGAGTGATGGTAGCAACGTTACTTTGATAGATAATGTGGAATAAATTATACTAATTGCATAAGCTAGATATTTTAGCTAATAATAAAAGTATGAATAACTTTTATATTAGTGAAAATGTTCAATATGTTGAACAAAAAAATGATAATTTAATGCAAGTAGTAGCACAAAACGATGCTATAGATTTCACAACGGTGATTGCAAGTATTCCATTAGTTCGTAAAGTAGTGTTTTATCAACTTCAAAGTGGTGAAGTTATTGTTGGCGTTTTGCCAGAACCATTATTCAGTTTGTCTGACAGATTGAATTTAATGCAAAATGTCGAAAAAGCGGTTAGTGAACTAACAAAAAAAGAAACATTTGTCACTTTAGATACTGACTTGTTTGTAGCCATAAGCAAATGTAGTGACGAAGAAAATGCAAAAACGATAAAAGATTTTATTATTAGGCGAAATAGTGCTAGAATGTAAATTTTTTTTAAAAAATTGTTGCCTTTTGTAAAGTTTTATGCTATAATTTATATGTTGTTAAAATTTATGTCAAGTAAATATACATTATGTAAGTAATGTGATTTTATAAGATAGGTTAGCAACATAAATTTTGTTAATTAAATTTAATAAAAATTTTATATGTTTTTATTAGGAGATGTTTAAAATGAAATATTCTATTTACGCTGTAGATGACGATGAAAGTATTAGAGATTTGTATAAGTATACATTTGAGCCATTAGGCTATGAGTGTCGCACTTTTCATTCAGCGGAAGAGCTATTTGTCGCTTTGGAAAAAAATCTGCCAAATGTTTTGTTGATGGATGTTATTTTACCTGGTATGGATGGTATTTCTGCTGTTAAAATTATACGTGAGCAATATCAAACCCTTTCAATTATCATTGTTAGTAGCAAATGTGATGAAATAAGCAAAGTTCGTGGTTTAGATTCTGGTGCAGATGATTACATAGCTAAACCTTTTGGTGTACTTGAGTTAGTTGCAAGGGTAAAAGTTTGCATACGTAAACAAAACTTTAGCCGTACTGAGTCAACAGTTTTTGAACTTGGTGATATTATGTTGAATAATGATGAGCATTTGGTTACTGTCAATGGCAATGTAGTTAGAATGACTTTAAAGGAATTTAATCTACTTAAATTGTTAATGACTAAATGTGGTAGTGTTGTTCCAAGGGAATCTATTTTAAATGATGTATGGGGGTTTGAGTATTATGGCAAAACTCGCACTTTGGATATGCACGTTAAATCATTACGTAGCAAACTTGCAATGTTTAGCAAAAAGGAATATATTCAAACTATTAGAGGTGTAGGATATAAATTTATTAGTCACGAATAATTTAATTAATGCTCACTATTGTGAGCATTTTTTTTGTAATATATTTTTTTTGCAACAAGATATGAATAAGAGATTTTTAGTAAATTGTTGTGCAAATTAGCATTATTTATCAACTATCGCAAGTAATTTATATCTGCTAATTATTTATAATGGTTAGTTTAAATAATCAGCTTTATAAAATGCTGATTTTTTTATTTTAAACTATGTACTATTGCTTTTGTGTGTAATTTTTTATTGTAGACATTATAAGTAGCCACAATAGCATTTGCTATCAATTGAGTAATTAACACGAAAATAAAAGCAATTTATTATAATAACAAAAATATAATTTTAAAGTAAATAAAAATTAATTTTTATAGCTTTTTTATTCATTTTAAATATTTAAGTATTTTAATTTATATTTTTTACAAACAAACACTTTTACTATTTGTGTTGACATATATTAACTTTAATGTTAAAATTGAATAGAGGTAATATATGAGTTTTTTAGCAGTTAAAAAAGAGGAATTAAATGGCATACAGCCAGATTTTATTTATGTAACAGGTGAGGCGTATTGTGACCATCCGTCTTTTGGCACTAGCATAATAACTCGTATGTTAGAGCATTTTGGTTTTGTTATAGCAGTAATTCCACAACCTCAATGTGATAGCGATTATATGGAATTTGGCTCGCCAAAACACGGCTTTTTTGTATCTAGTGGTGTTGTTGATAGTATGGTTAACAACTATACTGTAGCAAAACTACCTCGCACACGTGATGTGTATAGTGAGGGTGGTAAGGTTGGTATGCGACCAGATAGAGCTGTCGTAGTTTATACCAATGCATTAAAAAGATTATTTCCAAACATACCAGTTGTTATTGGTGGAATTGAGGCATCTTTGCGGAGATTTGCTCATTACGATTATTGGGCAGATAAAGTTTTACCAAGTATTCTTGCACAAACTCCAGCTGATTTATTAATATATGGTATGGGTGAAGTTCCTATTATGGATATTGCAAACTGCATCAAAAAAGGTATGCCACTTAATAAGTTGAGAGATATTCAAGGCGTTTGTTATTTAGATAGCTATGACAATCTTTCAAAAAAATTAAAGGCACAAATAGAGGAGCATTCCGCATTATTTTGTCCAAGTTTTGATGATGTTGTTAGCGACAAAAAGGCATATGTTAAAGCTTTTAATATGCAGTCACAAAATAATGACCATATAAACGGAAAAGTACTATTGCAAAAGCAACCAGATGGTAGGTATTTAGTACAGAATATACCTCAAAGAGCTTGCACTATTGAGGAAATGGATATGGTTTATTCTTTGCCTTATGAGCGTACCTATCACCCAATGTATATTGGTGGCGTTCCTGCAATAGAAGAGGTTAAATATTCAGTCACTTCTCAGCGTGGTTGCTTTGGTGGCTGTAGCTATTGTGCAATCACTTATCACCAAGGTAGAACTATCCAAAAACGTAGTAAGGAATCTATTGTAAGAGAAGTTAAGATTTTTATCGCTGATAAAGATTTTAAAGGATATGTTCACGATGTTGGTGGACCTACTGCTAATTTTAGAAATCTTTCTTGCAAATATCAAAAGAAAAGTGGGGTTTGCAATAAGAAAAATTGCATAGGATATAAACCTTGCGTAAATTTGGAAGTGTCACATACTGAATATCTTGATTTGCTAAAAACTTTGAGGGAATTAGAAGGTGTCAAGAAAGTATTTATACGCAGTGGCATAAGATATGATTACTTAATGATGGATAATAATGACGAGTTTTTATATGAACTTATTAAACATCACATTAGTGGTCAGTTGAAAGTGGCACCAGAGCATACAGAGGATAGCGTGCTTAAACTTATGAATAAACCTCCGTTCAGAGTTTATAAGGAATTTAAGCTTAAGTATGATAAGATTAATGAAAGGTTGGGTAAAAAACAATATTTAGTACCATATTTAATATCATCTCACCCTGGTTGTACACTGCAAGATGCTGTAAGACTTGCCGAATATTTAAAAAGTATCAATTATATGCCAGAGCAAGTGCAAGATTTTTATCCAACACCTTCTACAAAGTCAACTTGTATGTACTATACTGGCTTAAATCCAGATACTATGGAGGAGGTTTTTGTCCCACGCTCAAAAGAAGATAAAAAAATGCAACGTGCGTTGTTGCAATATCGTAAAAAGGAAAACTACGATATTGTACATAAAGCTTTAGAACTCGCTGGACGAAAAGATTTGATTGGCTTTGGTGCAAATTGTTTGATTAAACCTACAAAAGAAGAGGCAATTAAAAATAGCAAAAATAAGTTAAATTCAAATGGTAACAATAATAAAAGTAAACCATTTAATCAAAATAACAACAAGTTTAATAAAAACTCAAAAGGTAAGAGTAAGAAAAAGTGATTTATTTTATCAATATTTATTAAAAAAACAAACACATTCTAAATGGCTAGAATGTGTTTTGTTTTATTGCATTTTATTTGATTAATTAGTCTTGGTGCTTTTTGTTAATATCACGATTTTGTGCATTAGATTTGTTTGCATCAACTCTGTTTCTATTATAAGTTTCACTACCTTTTTCGTTAAA
Source organism: uncultured Christensenella sp. (assembly GCA_910577845.1). Lineage (GTDB taxonomy): Bacteria > Bacillota > Clostridia > Christensenellales > UBA3700 > MGBC100798. The sequence continues at coordinate 21,366 of CAJTNA010000012.1, forward strand.
GTTAGTTTTCTTAGAGAATTTAGCAAATACGTTAAATTTCTTTAATACAAATATAATAGCCACAATTATGATAAGTCCACCAATAATACCAGATGTGATATACAACCACAATAATGGGTCAACTTTTTTCTCAGTTTCTTCCTCTGGGTCTTTATTCAAGTCGTCAGCTGTAAATACAATTCTTTGATTTACGCTTGTAACTTTCTTAACTTCATCTGTATACTCAAGTTTTTCAGCCTCTTCACTAGTTGTAGGGAACATTTCAACTGGTACTTGTTCATTAAATCTTTCTTCGTCTATTTCGCTAATAGATACATTATCAACAAACAAATAACCTTTAACATAATTATCTTTACCAGATGTTCCTAGAGATATGCTTAACTCAACATTATCAATATCGGCATTCTCCTCAGTTGAGATAAAGTAAGAATACTTTCTCCATTGACTACCAGTATTAACATTAATTCCTCTTGTATCATCTTTGTCAAATGTATAAGTTGAATTGTGTAATTTTAATTGCAATTTAGCTGTTTGATTTTCTGCAACATCATAAGTTAATACCCATAAACTAATCTCATAATATTTTTCAGCAGTCAAACTATTTTCAGCAAGCGTAGTAGAGTAGGTGTATTCAGAGGCAACATTATTGTTGATAACCAAAATATTGTTGTTCTTTTCCATCTCTTTGTTTCCGTCTTTATCTACAACACTATTCATAATCTCATCTAATGTTGAAGGTAAAATTGGTTCGTCACCCTCACCATTTAGACCTTTACCAAACCAGTTACGATTGCTATGGTTACGATTGTATACACCAGCAATAGATTTGCCATCACCAGTAGGTGCATCAGTATCTGCGTGAGAACCAGTCCAACCATCAGCAGAGTCCAAAGTTTCGTCCTCAGAATTTGATGTTACATTGTCAAATGTGATTGTGCTGAATGTTGTTGCAATTTTGTAAGCTTTTTCATTATTATCTATTTTCTCAGCTTCCTCATATTTTTCTTCAGTAAGTTCAACAAGAGTAGGTCTATCAAAGAGTACTGTACCAAATACCTCACTTTCATTGTCATTGTTACCTAATTTAAGCTCCAAATAAACAGTTGAGTTGTCAAAACCAGCATTAATATAGAATATATATTCTCTCCAACCTTGTGTAGGTGCCTGTACTTCTAATGTTTCTAGTACAGTTTTAGAAGAAGACAATAGATTAATTCTTGCAGTAGATGCTTCAGTTGTTCTTGCCCAAACAGATAATTGATAATATTTACCTTTTGATAAGCTAATTGAAGGTGAAGTGAATCCCCAATCTGTACCTATCTTATTGTTATCAGCTCTTTTTGTACTAATTGCCAAAACATTAGCATTAGCATCTTTAATGCCAGTAGGTAGACCATCTGTAATATTGCCAGTCACATCTAAGAATGATTTTTGTGTACTATTATTTACATTGAATATACCTGCATAAAGATTTTTCAAAACGTCTTTGCTTGATGTTGTCCAGTTTAGAGGTAAGCCGAATATACCTTTTGAGTTACCAGTGCCATCCTCTTTTTGATTTAGGAATTCTTCCTCATCAAACTTTCTGTCTGCCTCATTTGAGTCGTCTTTGTGTTCGCTCTCATATTGAGTTTTTGTTGCAGAAACATCAATTTGATTGAAGTTTGCATTTGTAATAGTTGTATCATTTTCCTCTTTGAAAGAGTTTTTCTTTACATATGTGCCAGACTCAGAAGAGTAGTCAGCATAGTGTACTTTATATAGTTCAAAGTCCTTTAATGAAACTGAACCTTTTACTAGTGTGTCTGGGGTTAGGTTAGTACCGCTACCCATTATTATTTCAAAATATACATAAGTGGTTTTATTCAATTCACCTTGGAAAAGGAAAGTAAATTCAGTATATCCCTTTCCATCAATGTTGATTTCGTCAACATTTGCGGAGTTGAATTTTGTTATTGTAGAGTTTGTAACCTCAATATCTTGACGATTGTTGCCAATACTAGCATTATTCTTTTTATAGAATTTAATATCAATTCCTTTATCCTCGTGTATTAAGTCAGTTTTAACTTTGAATGATAACCTATAATGGTTATTAGCCTCAATTGCAATTTTACCATTATAAATAAATCTTGTAATACCATTGTTATCATTCTTAATTGTGATAATACCGCCCTCACCATTATTATTACCATTGTCTGACTTGCTACCACGATATCCATCTGGAATACCATCATATTTGCTGTAATAGCCATCTGCATAACTACTTTCGTGTGTTGGGTCGTCAGTAATAGTAATCTCTGAACCGATAGTTGACTCAAGAATTGCAGCACCATTTATCTCGTCTGTTGTTAAATTGTCTGCATTTACCTCTTGGATTGATATTTCATCAAAGAAAGCTGAACCCTCAACATTGTTTAAAGTATCACCTTTACCGCCAGTACCTAAACCAAGTTGTAAATATATTTCCTTGCTTCTCTTTTTGTCAGCTTTAACAATAATACTTCTTTGCTCCCACTGACCATTGGTGTTGATATTACTAATTGTTTGGATAGATTCTGCTTTATCTGTAGTTGACTTAATCATTAGGTAAGCACCTTTAGTAGTGTCATCAACTTTAGTCAAAATGTTCACAGTTATTTTATAATACTTATTATCACCACTTTCAATCTTGATTTTATTATCAGACCTATAAGCATAAGCGGTTTTTTGCTTGTTGGAAATCATAAGCACTTTATTATCTTTATTAATATCTAACTTTGGTAGGTCAGTTGCAGCTGTTGGAATATCTCCAAGAGTGATGTCAACAATACCTCTTTCCATATAGTCAGAACCAGTAGGTGCAGTTTCGCCGTCATCACCACTTGATGAAACGCCTGTCCATTTACGAGCTGTGAATGGATTTTTAGAACCGCTTACATTGATAAATGATGTATCACCGTAAGTTAAATCATTTACGCCTTTAGTAACATCAGTTTCACTTTCATTTTTAAAATTCTTATATTTCTCTTCTTTAGTTAAGCCGTCTTTGTCGTCAACAACCTCTGTTACAACAATGTTATCAAAGAATGCGTAACCATTAGATAGTTTGTTATCTTTTTTACCATCTTTACCATTTGATAAAACAACATTTAGAGAGTTGCTAGCAGTGTTAGAAGTCTTAATCATTGCAGAGTAGGTAAGCCATTCGTTATTAGTATTAATTTCTGGGAATTCAACAAACGCATCACCACCAATCTTAATGTAAGCACCCCAACCTATCAATTCTGCTGTTTTGATAGAAATGTCAATTTGATAGTATTTGTTAGCTTCTAATGTAAAGTTACTTGATGTATACTTGTAAGAGTTATCAACCTTGTTGTATATCATAAGAATATTGTTGTCGTTTGTGTTTGGAGCTTTGCCTGGATTTTTTAATCTGCCCCAAGTTTTTTTATTCTTGTCATATACACTTTGTTCAGTGTCAATAACGCCAGATACTAAAGCCTTTTCGTCAGTATCAGTCTCATTTCCCGAAGTAGTACTACCAGCACTAGCTGTCCAGCTACCTGGTGTTTTAGGGAAAGTATCAGAAGTAGTAACTTCAAAATTACCATTTGAAATTATCTTGCTGGTATCTTTTACCTCGCCTGCTGACTCATTTGGTTTGTCACACGCAATAAGTGCTGTTAGCATAGTAACACACAAAACAATAATCAACAGAATAGTTAAAAACTTGTGTTGTTTTTTCATTTTACCACCTTTGTATATATATTACATATATTAATTAATAATAAATTAATCGCTTATTATTATATACTATTATTAAAAATAAAGCAATAGTTTATAAGCATTTTTTTCATTTTTTACAATTTATACCATTTTTTTAATTTTTGCTTTCTATATTAAAAGTAACAATGTGGAATAAACCTCAAATTTATTATCCCACTAAATTAATGAGCTAAATGTCTTTTAATGCCGATTTTTGGCGTATTTTATACTAAAAATGATTATAAATTAAATTAGTAGTGGATAAAATTAATTGAAATTCACATATTAACTATATGAGAGTTGAAAAGAAAATTAAAAAATCAAATAAGCTAAAAAATATCCTCATTGCAATTGCAAGTAGCTTTGTAGGAATGATTAACGGACTTTTAGGTGCTGGCGGTGGTTCGTTGGTTGTGCCACTATATGAGAGTGGAATGAAATTAGAGGCTAAAAAAGCACACGCAACCGCTATTGCAACAATGTTACCAATTTGTATTGTTAGTGGAATTATTTATTTGGTAGGAGGTAAATTTGATTATATTAGTGGAAGCGTAGTTACAGCTGGAGTTATTTTGGGTGGAGTACTAGGTTCAATGTTACTCAAAGTTGTTAAGAATGATTTGCTATCACTAGTTTTTTATTTTCTAATGATATATGCGGGGATTAAAATGCTATTCTAATATCAATGTGAACGGCATAAATCTAAATCATTAATAACAATAATTGTAATTATAAGTATTTTATTAAATCTATTTCAATTAATAAGAATTTAAAAAAAACTTAAGGTAATTTCTAAAATTTTTGTACTATATTGAATTAAACAAATATAAATATTTATAACAAAAAAATAAAAGTGATTGATAAAAAGATATGATATTGGCAAAAATAATTTGGTTACGATTTTTAAAAGGTTTTATTTATAAAGGAAGGAAATAATGCAATATTTTTTATATGTACTATTTGGCGTTTTAGGCGGTTTAATAGGTGGTATGGGAATGGGTGGTGGAACAATTTTAATTCCGTTGCTTACTATTTTTCTTAATATTCCACAACTTCAAGCACAAACTATCAATTTAATATCATTTATACCAATGGCAGTTGTGTCATTGTTTATTCATATTAAAAATAAATTAGTAGATTTTACTGCTTTGTTAAAAGTTTTGCCGTTTGCTTTAGCATTAAGCATATTAAGTTCATTCTTTGCCTTAAAAATTAATAGTGATGTTTTAAGGACGATTTTTGGCGTGTTTATGCTAATTATTGGTAGTATATTTATGTTGAAGACAATTAAAAACTATCTGACAAAATATTTGTCTAGCCATAATAACAATAGTATAATTAATAAATTAAAAATTTATGTCATAAAAAAGTATAATTAATGTAAAATTTTTGTATTTAGTATAGATTTTTATTTTAATATATGTTATAATGTACACATAATAGATTATATACTATAATATTTGTTTTTAACTGCTTATTTTTATTTAAAACTTACGCAATTAAAGCAAATAATGTTATTAATTGCAATAAATTTTTTTAAATATGCAAAAGACAAATTGACGTCAAGTAGCAATTATAGCATACTTAATGCGAAGGAGTTTTATGGAGAAAATCGGTATTATTGACCTTGGTTCAAATTCTGCAAGACTGGTTCTAGTAAATGTGCACGAAGGTGGATATTTTGCTGTATTTGATGAATTGAAAGAGTCTGTTAGACTTGCTCAAGGTGTAGATGAGGAAGGCGTTTTAAGTCCAGCTCGTGTTGAGCAAACAATTAAAACGCTAAAAATGTTTAGGCGTCTTTGTGATTCAAATAAAGTAAGCCATATTTATGCTTATGCAACAGCAGCGGTTAGGAACGCTAAAAATCAATCTAGCTTTTTGGCTGAAGTTCAATTAAAATGTGGTTTTAAACTTGAGATTTTAGATGACGAACAAGAAGCACAAATGGTATACCAAGGCGTTATCAATAGTATGGACATTCCACGTGGTTTGATAATGGATATTGGTGGTGGTAGCACTCAATTTATTTACTACAACCGAAAAAATATTTTAGGTCACGCAACTGTTCCATATGGTGCTGTAACCTTGACTGAAAAGTTTAGAACTGTAACATACAGACCTCAAGAACGTGCTGAAAGGATAAAACAATTCTTTTTAGAGGAACTTGATAAAATTGACTTTTTAAAGGAATTAGAACCAGATGTTAAATTTATTGGTGTAGGTGGTTCATTCCGCAATGTGGGTAAAATTAGTCGAATGATTAGGAAATACCCTCTTAATATGTTACATAACTATGTTGTTCCAAGTACGGAGTTTACAAGTATTTATAATAACATTAAATCACTTGATTTGGATAAAACAATGAAAATAAAAGGTTTATCCAGTGTGAGAGCGGATATATTCCCATCTGCTTTGGCAGCAGTTAGTGCAGTATTTGAAAAGTTGGAGTTTAGTGATGTTGTTATCTCTGGTTGTGGTTTACGTGAGGGTGCTATGTTTAAAATTGCGGTACCATCAACGAACGATAAGCCTATCAGTGATGTGTTAGGACATAGCTTGTATACTACATTGAATTTTTACCAAGAAAATATTGGTCACGCTGAACAAGTTTATAACTTATCAGTTCAATTGTTTAAACAGTTGAGAGTATTGCACAAGTTGCCACGTTCTTATGTTAAAGTTTTGAGGGTTGCCGCAATGTTGCACGATACTGGTAATAAAATTAAATATTATGACCACCATAAACATAGTGCGTATATTATTTTACATAGTAACTTGTATGGTATATCTCATAAAGATTTGGTTATGAGTGCAATGGTAGCAAGTATGCATAGGAAAGGTGAATTAGATGCAAGCGTGTTTATGCGTTATAGAGATATGATTACAGAAGAAGACTTGTACGCAGTTCTAAAACTTGGCGTAATTGTAAGAATTGCAGAGTCTTTAGATAGGTCAATGGATAGCGTAATCAAAGAAATCAATTGTGACGTTTTAGGCGATAGCGTTATTATGAAAACTGAAACTGTTGGTGATTGTTCTTTGGAAATTAAAAATGCTTTAGCTGCTACTGCGGAATTTAAGAAACATTTTAATAAAAACTTACAAATACTTTAATTATTAAATAAATAATATTATCAGAAGCTGTAGTCAAGCGACACGCAGTGGCATTTGACATCAGCAAATGTTAATTCAAAAAGTGTCGGCTTGATTTGCCAAGTAAAAAGCGGAAGCTTTTGTTTAATTTGAGTTTTCTCAAATTAAACGACACATAATTTATATTATCTTAAGCTGTAGTCAAGCGACACGCAGTGGCATTTGACATCAGCAAATGTTAATTCAAGCTTGAAGTGCTTGTGATAACAAGCTTTATTGCTCTAGCAATACAAAATTTTAAGGTAACTTAAAATTTACACACTATAGTTAATAATATTGGAAGCTCTCCATACAGTTCAAAAAGTTATTGGTGGCAACCTAATAGTAGCTAGTATGGATATTTGCTGACAACTAATGTTAATTCAAATTGTGCCTAATTGAGTAATCATTAAATGGTGATAGTATTAATTTTAAATTGAGTAGATTAGAATTTAACAATGAATTATTTTTAATAATCATAATCCCTCATTTACGAGGGATTTGATTTTTTTAGAATTATATGAAAAGTAGTCTTTCAACAAGTAAAGATAAAAACTTAAGATATAGGGATTGAATAATAAAATCTCTTTATTTAATTAATATTTTTCCAACTAAATTTATAAAAAAATCAAGGAGTATTACTAAAATTGTCTAGCTTTACATTGCTAAGAAATTTATTAAAATTAGTGTATATTTAAATTGTCTATTAAATTTTAATGTTTATAATGTTATTATGTAATATTCTGTTGATTTTTATTATGTTTAAAATGAAAAGGTAGAGTGGTGGTTGTTAGTGAATTGGTTGATTTTTGTTGTATTTTAACAAAACTATTTTGTAAAGTAAAATGTTGTCAGCTTTAATCTTAATAAATTTAAAGATATATTTTTTTTGTATATTTGTTAAAACTATCATAGAATATATGAAAATATTATCATATGATAGTATTTAGATAACACTCAATCATTTTCTACATAATGTAGAAAATGATATGTTTATATGATTGAATATTTATTATTAAAATATATAAAAAGGGACATATGCCCCTTTTTATATATTTTTTGCCTTTTAATATTTTAACATATGCTAATATGCAGATATTTGCATATTGAAATCTTTAGGTATGCACCCTACTTAGCACTTTTGTTCATACAATTTTTAGTTGGTTCATTATATCCATTAATAAAATATTATATGAAAATTTGCAGATATCAATAATCTTATTTATTATGCACAAAGTTTGTTAATCAAGATTGTGCAAAAGCATAATAATTAAATAAATTATAATTTATTTAATTTTCATCAATGTGTTAGTTAATATAATAATAGCTTTGTTTAAATCTAAGCCATCTAATACTTAAGTATGCAAAATATTTTAATCAATTTTTTATACAGATTTCATATCCCGTTTTAATTGTTTTAGTTTGATATATGTATAAATTTTCTTAATTTGTTCTGCGGTCAACTTTGTTTGCGTAGCTTTAGCTGAATTTTCTACATTGTGTTCACAATTTGCCTTTTCTTGCATTATCTTTTTAAATTGCTCTGGAGTAAGTTTTGTTGGCAAAGAGTTATCTACACTATGTGGACTACAAGTGTTTTCAATTGTAGGTGTGCTAGCTATTGTATAAAGATTTTTATTATAATCTTTTAAATTATTAGTAGCATTAGATAAATCAAGATTGAAATTTTCGTTTATGCAAATATCACTTGCACTTGCTAAATTATCTAAACTTATATTGCTTGTTTTTGGCTCGTAATTAGCTAAATTAATATTAGTATCTGTACTACTATTATAAGAATTTGAATTGTTTATCAAATTGTTATTAGCAGTATTTATATAATCTACTTGTATTATATTATTGTTATCTATCTGATGCAATGCAGTAGGTAAAATCCTACTAAAATTAACTTTCATTTGACTTAATTTATTATATAAATACTCACTTTCATATTCTCCAGAAAGTATTAGAACTTTATCATAATAGTTGTTTGCACAAAGCTCTATGATGTCAAGTGCTTGAGGAATATCAAGGGCTATTTTCTTTCTACTTCCTAAATATTGGTGAAGTAGTTCACCGTGATTGAAGTTTATTTTATTGTGCTTTTGCTCAATATAATTGTATATATGTATACTTAATTTATCAGCATTAATTCCGCTTAACAAATTTAAATAGTTTTGGTTATTTAGTCGTGTAGTATTTAAATCAATTGATAACAAATAGTGTGTCAAATTTACTCCTTACTACCATTACGCTTATGATAAAATAGATATTGTTGTGCGTAACCAGCATTATCACCATACAAATCTATTAGTTTTTGCCTTATAATTTTTGGTGTTGTAGTTTGTCTAAATAAATCTTCATATATCTTTTTTACCCAAGTGTCAACAGGGAATACGTCCATTTTATGATAGGCGAAAAGCAATATGCAGTCTGCGACTTTTGGCCCTACACCAATTAAATTATCACATAAAAATTTGTTCGCATCAATACCATTCATATCATTCGGTAATGATAGGTTTATTTTATTGTCTAACAGAATTTTAATAGTCTTTTGCAAATAGCTAGCTCGATATCCAGCCCCCATTGCCTTAAAATCGCTTTCGGTTAATTTCGCTAATTCTACAAGTTGTGGAAATTTATTATTGGAGCAAATTCTATTTAAAATGCCTTGAATCCTTGGAATATTATTGTTTGCAGAAATAATAAAGCTAATTATAGTTTCTACAATGTCTTGCCTTAATATCCTTATTCCATAACCATATTCTATGGCTTTATCCATCATTGGCAATCCTTTCAATTCGGCTTTAATCTTAGAATAGTCACAATTTAAGTCAAAGTAGTTTGTAAAATAGTTTTTGTCCTCATTTTCAATGATAATCTTATCCTTTTCTTGATACAAAATAGCTTGCTTATCCAAAGAATAAACGATTGCGTGGCTAGGGTTAATTTTATAACGGAATAGTTCACCACTTTCCAAAGTTTGTTTGATATTAAAATCCCTTGTGTCAGTTATTATAGTATTATTTTGCATAACTTTTTTTACCTTTTCTGTCGTATTTTAAAGTTTATTCTGCTAATTTTAGCGAAATTGAATAAAATTTTTCCTATTATTTGTGTTTTAACAATTTTTCTGAATATAAGATGAGTTGATAAAGTTTTTTTTCTATTATAATACATTATTTTATGAATTTTTGCAACTTTTAGTTGACAATTTTATGGTAAAGTGTTAATTTTATCAAGAGGTTAATGGAAATGATTAAAAAAGTTGCTACTAAACAATTAAAAGTGGATAAAGTTGTAAAAGAAAATAAACTTGGTGTAATGCCTATATCTAAATTATTGCTAACAATGTCATTGCCAGCAATGTTTTCAATGCTTGTGCAATCATTGTATAATATCGTTGATAGTTTGTTTGTTGCGAAATCAAGTATTGATGCTATGACAGCATTGACATTTGCTTTTCCATTGCAACAAATTATGCTAGCATTTGCGTTGGGAGTGGGTGTAGGTACAAGTACTATTGTAGCAAGACGACTTGGTGAAAAGAATAAACTTGATGCTGATAAACTAGCACAAACTGGTTTTAAAATTGCAATTATAACAACGTTGACATTTATGATATTAGGTAGTTTTTTGCCTAGGTTGTTTATGATGATATTTACAAATAATGCCAAAATTTTGACAGACGGCACGAATTATTTGACAATTTGTATGGTATGTTGTTTTGGTATGATGATTGAAATTTTAATATCAAAAATTCTTCAAGCAACTGGTAATATGATAATTCCAATGCTATCGCAGTTACTCGGTGCAGTTATCAATATTACTTTTGACCCAATTTTTATTTTTGTTTGTGATTTAGGAATAATTGGAGCGGGTATTGCTACTGTAATGGGACAAATTATTAGTATGATATTTGTTTTAATATTGGCACTAAAAAGAAAGCACATTATTGATATTATGTTCAAAATCAAGCATTGGAAAGATTTGAAAATAAGTTTGAAAGGTGTAAAAGAAATTGTTCGTATTGGTATGCCAGTAATGGTAATGAATGCTGTGGCTGGTATTATCGTACTAATTATGAATAAAATTATTGGCGGATATAATGACCAAGCACCAAATGCCTTAGGTGCATACTTTAAATTACAATCCTTTGTATTTATGCCAGTATTTGGTCTTAACCAAGGTGCATTACCAATTTTGTCATATAACTTTGGTGCTAATGAGTACAAGCGTTATAAAAAGACTTTTTATTTGGCTATAATTGTTAGTTTGACTATTATGGCAATAGGTCTTATTGTGTTCCAACTTTGTCCAGAATGGTTGATTTCTATGTTTAAGAATGAAAAAGAAATGGATAAATATGCGGAATTACTTAAGGTGGGCACAATAACACTAAGAGTTATCAGCTGGAGTTTCTTATTTGCCGCCGTCAATATAATAGTTACAACAGGTTATCAGTCAATAGGTTATGGGCTTACGTCCCTTATAATGTCGTTATTAAGGCAAGTCATATTTATTTTGCCACTTGCAATTGTATTTGGTATATTTTGGGGATTGGATGTGCTTTGGTGGAGTTATCCAATTTCAGATGTTTTAGTAATGATTATATTTACGCCGTATTACTTAGTAGCAGTCAAAAAAGCATTTGCAAAAAGATGCAATATGCAACTAGCTAGTGATGTGGAAGGAGTTCTTTCTACGGAAGTAATGCTAGAGGAAAGTATTGCTGCGGATGTTATGAATAGCAATACTCAAGATAATATTGAAATGGAAGTTGTGACAAATGAAAGTGACGAAATAGCAGAAAGTGAAACTTAAATAAATGATAGTTATGATTGTATTATGAAAAATAACTACGATAATTAATGACAATATCCCTACAGCAAAAACTGTAGGGATAATATTTTAAATAAAAGCAGTAAATATTCCGTAAAAATTTTTATTAGTATACTAATCGAAATAGTAATTACTTAATGATAAATTATACAATTATTTTTAAAGCGATATTTGCACTTTTTGGTTTTGAATTGCATAGTTTATATAATGAATAAATAATAATGATTACTACTTTTATATTATCAAATTGATAATGATTATTGTTTTTTATTATAATAAATTGATAATCGTTACTAATTATTTGCAAACTAAATATACTCATTAAAGATAATTTAAATATTTATATAAATATATAGTTGCGATACTTTTTTATTTAAAAATTCTCATTCGTATTTAATATTTATATTTAAAATATTCATAAGTAAAATTACAATAAAATTTTATTGATTTAAATTTTATTTGAGAGCTATTAATTAATAGTTAAACCTTTAAAAAAATTTAATCAAATTATAAAAATAGTAGCTTTTATGAATAATAATTTAAAAGATTTAATTTACCACTACAAAAGTGGTTTTGATACATATTAATATCTTTTATAATGTCAGTTATTGCAATTACAACAATTGCTGTTTCTGTTCCAAACTAGGAAAACGGGCATACCATTTAAATTGTTAGCATTTGAGCCTGCACAAGAGCCATAACCGCAACCACAATTTGAATTGTTGCAGTCACAATTGCAACCGCAGTTATTTCTTTGATTAGCTAACCAAACATTGTTATTGCAACCACAAGATGAGTTGCAACCACAGCCAGAGCGAGAATTGCCACAACCACAGTTGTTTCTTTGATTTGCAAACCAGTTATTACCATTGCAACCACAGCCACAACCAATTCTTGAACTGCCACAGCATCTATTGCAACCGCAACCGCCAAAATTATTAAAACTATTATTATTACCGCAACCATTATTGCAGTTAAAATTACACATATTATTACCTCATATACATAGTATTAGCTTAGCATAATTAATTTTATGGATAATTAAAATTCAAATTGTTTTTATAACAAAAACTTAATTATTCAATTTGCTTTAAAGATAGATTGGTAAACAAATTGTGTATAAAAAAATTATTTCTAAGCTTCTAATATGAGGATATGAATTTTTAAAAAAATATGTGAAAAATTTTGGCAAAAAGACTAGACATTTTATTATTAATATGCTATTATATATATACAAAATAAATATATAATAAAAATAAGAATTAAAACACAAAATAATATTGTAAAATTATCTAAAAAATAAAAAAAATAGGTTTTTCTTGTTTATAATTTTGTTAAAAATTTTTGAAGATTAATTATATTTTGATTTTGTATTTTTAAATAACATTTACAGCTATGGCATACAAATATTCCTAGTATGCATTAGGCTTTAATAATCTTGGAGGTATTAAAATGAGAGAGGAATGGAAAGGTTTTAACGAAGGTAGCTGGACTGAAAGCATCGATGTTGCTGATTTCATTAAACGCAACTACAATTTTTATGATGGTGATGCAAGTTTTCTATGCGGTCCTACAAAAAGAACTTCTGCAATTATGAAAAAAGTTAACGCTTTGTTGAAAGAGGAAACTGAGAAAGGCGTTGTAGGTATTGACACTGAAAGAGAAACATCTATTTTGAGTTACGGACCTGGTTATATCGATAAAGATAAAGAGATTATCGTTGGTTTGCAAACAGAAGCTCCACTTGTTCGTGGTCTAAACCTATTTGGTGGTAAGAGAATGGCTATTTCTGCTTGTGAAAACTATGGTTACAAAGTTTCTGAAAAAGTCCTTAACGAGTTTAAGTACAGAACTACTCATAATGATGGCGTATTTAGAGCATATAACGACACAATGAGAAAGGCAAGACACGTAGGTATCATTACTGGTTTGCCAGATGCATATGGTCGTGGCCGTTTGATTGGTGACTATAGAAGATTAGCTTTATATGGTATGGATTTCTTGATTGAGAAAAAAATGGCAGATAAAGTAGCTTATGGCAACAAGGATATGACCGAAAATAATATCCGTATTGTTGAAGAACTTGCTAAGCAAATTGATTTTATGAAACAATTGAAAGTGCTTGCAAACAATTATGGTTTTGATATTTCAAACCCAGCTAAAAACGCTAAAGAGGCTGTTCAATTCACTTATTTTGCATATCTTGGTTCAATCAAAGAGCAAAATGGTGCAGCTAACTCAATTGGTCGTATTTCAACTTTCCTTGACATTTACTTTGAGAGAGATTTAAAGAATGGTGACTTGACAGAAGAACAAGCTCAAGAAATTATGGATGACTTAATTATTAAATTGCGTTTGGTTCGTCACTTGAGAACAGAAGAGTACAATGACTTGTTTGCTGGTGACCCAACTTGGGTAACTATGAGTGAAGCTGGTGTTGATAGTGAAGGTAATCCTATGGTTACTAAGAACTCTTATCGTGTACTACAAACTTTGTACAATTTGGGTAGTAGCTGTGAGCCAAATATCACAATTTTGTGGAGCCAAAAATTACCTCAAGCTTATAAGAATTTCTGTGCACAAGTATCTATTGATACTGACAGCATTCAATATGAGAATGACGATGTAATGCGTTGCAGATATGGTAATGACTATTCTATTGCTTGTTGCGTATCAGCAATGGATACTGGTAAACAAATGCAATTCTTTGGTGCAAGATGTAATATGGCAAAAGTATTGCTAATGGCATTGAATGGCGGTGTAGATGAGGTTCACGGCGTACAAGTAGCACCAGAAGGAAAAGTATTTGAGGAAGGTAAGCCACTTAACTATGACGAGGTTATGAAAGCATATGACAAGTACAGTGATTGGATTGCTAAATTGTATGTTAATACTTTGAACATCATTCACTATATGCACGATAAATATGCTTATGAGCGTTTGACAATGGCTTTCCACGATACAGACCCTCACAGATGGATGGCTTTCGGTATCAGTGGTTTATCAGTTTTGGCAGATAGCTTAAGTGCTATTAAATATGCAAAAGTTACGCCTATTAAAGACGAACGTGGTATTATTGTAGACTTTAAGACAGAGGGTGAATTCCCTAAATATGGTAACGATGATGACAGAGTTGATGCTATTGCTAAATATATCACTGATGATTTCTATGCTAAATTGAAGAAAACTCCTTGCTATCGTGGTGCAACTCATACTTTGAGTATTTTGACTATTACATCTAACGTTGTTTATGGTAGAAAGACTGGTAATACTCCAGACGGACGCCGTGCTAAAGAGCCATTTGCACCAGGTGCTAACCCAATGCACGGACGTGATGCAAGCGGAGCAGTAGCTAGTTTGGCAAGCGTATCTAAACTTGACTATGATAGTTGCCGTGATGGTATTTCAAATACTTTCTCTGTAACACCTGAAGCTTTAGGTAAAGATAAGCCAACTCAAATTAACAACTTAACTACTATGCTTGATGGTTACTTTGGTAGAAATGCTCATCACTTGAATGTTAACGTTTTAAACAGAGAGTTGTTAATTGATGCGATGAACAATCCTGGTAAATATCCTACTTTGACTGTACGTGTAAGTGGTTACGCTGTTAACTTTAATAAGCTTACTCGTGATAAGCAAGAGGAAGTTATTGCAAGAACATTCCACCAAAAATTATAATATTACACACTGCTTTAATTGTTTAAACAATAGTTCAATGATATTGTACAATTGCTGAAAAGTAATTTGTGTGATAAAGAAAATTAATTAACTAAAATAGGTTATAATTTATGGAAATTATACTAAATGTCCACTCAATCGAGAGTTTTGCAACTCTCGAGGGAGCGGGTATAAGATATGCATTATTTTTGCAAGGCTGTCCATATAGATGTGTTTATTGCCACAATCCAGATACTTGGAAAGTTGGTATAGGTAAACCTAAAAGTGTGGATAGCATTATAGAACAAATGCAACATTACAAGTCATTTTATAAAAATGGCGGTGGGTTGACGGTTACTGGTGGTGAGCCACTTATGCAGTCTGATGGTGTGCTTGAATTATTTAAGCGTGTACATTCGGACTTGGGGCTTACTAACACAATTGATACCTCTTGTGCCGTTATTCCTAATAATATTGACGAGATTTTGGAATATACTGACCTAGTTATTGTAGACTTAAAGTTCCATAATAATGAAGATTACAAAACATATGCTAATGGTACTTTGGATAACACAATAACAATGCTTGACAAAACTTTGCAGAAAGGTGTTAAAGTTTTGGTCAGGACTGTAGTTGTACCAAATCTTAACGACAAGGAAGAAGATATCCAAAAGTATGTTGACATCGTAAATAGATACCCTAATGTTATAAAGTATGAGCTGTTAGGCTATCATACAATGGGCGTGTTTAAATACAATGAACTTGGCATAAAATATCGTTTGGAAGGTATTGAACCGCTTTCTGTAACTCGTCTTAAACAATTGCAAAATTTTGCAAATAGTAAATTAAAAATATAATTATTATTTACAATAATTTTCAATGAATTTAAAAATAAATTTTATTGTTAATTTAATTAAAATTTAGATAAAATTTTATATTTTAAAAGTATAAAATATTTAATTAATTTAGCTGTAATTATGCCAACGAGTTAATTATTTAATTTAATATTTGTTATAAAACAAAAACAGCTTTATTTATTAAAGTTGTTTTGATTTTTTATTATAAGTTTGTAATTATGAAAAAAAAATTAACGATATTTACATAAAAATCATAATTTAATGATTATGTAATTTAGTATTATCAAAGTTGAAATTTTTTTTGATAAAATTAATATGGTTTTGGGTGATTTATGAAAAAAAGATATCAATTAATTTTAATTGCATTGGTTTTAGTTATTTGTACTTTATGCTTTGTTGGTTGTGTAGGTCAAAACTCAACAGAATATGATACTATTAAACTTACTAAAATGAATAATTACGAGTTGTTAAACAAAAATGCAGAGAATAATCAAGTAGTTTTTATTGGTGATTCAATTGTAGAATTATTCCCAACATATGAATTGTTTGCAACTCACCACAAGATTGTGTATAACAGAGGTATTAGTGGTGATACATCGGATAAAATGTTAGAACGACTTGAAAAAAATGCTTTAAACATTAATCCAGAAGTTGTATGTATTTTAATAGGAACAAATGATATTGCTAGAGATATTGAACATAGTATGATAATTGACAACATCTCAAAATCTATAGATAAATGCAAAGAAAATGGTGTGAAAAGAATAATAATTAACGGTTTACTACCAGTGCATAAAAATATTGATAAAAATATGGTAGGTAAACGCACCAATAAAGAAATAAAAGAGTTAAATCAAAAATTAAGTAGTTTAGCTGTAAGTAAAGATGTGTTGTTTGTTGATTTTAGTAATGCTTTAGTAGATGATGAAGGTAATTTTGATAAAGAATTGACTTATGATGGTTTGCATCCAAATGCCTTAGGTTATTTTGCGATGGCTAAAGTTCTTGAAAGTTTGCTTGTTGTATAGTTTATATTATCTAAAGCTGTAGTCAAGCGACATGTAGTGTCATTTGACATCAGCAAATGTTAATTCAAGCAGGAAGTGCTTGTGATAACAAGCTATATTGCTACAGCAATACAAAATTTTTGCTTTAGCTAAAATTTACTTCCTATAGTTTATATTATCAAAAGCTG
>CAJTNA010000013.1 GCA_910577845.1 uncultured Christensenella sp.
TGGTAGAGGAAATATATCTATCAGTACTAGGTGATTTAACTGGAGATGGCAAAGTAAACTCTGCAGATGTCAATTATATTAGACAATTGGCAAATGACAAAAAATCATTTAATGGTTTAAGTGATAAGGCTTATATTCAACTAGCAACATTAATTGTAAACAAGAATGGTTTATCTGTAAACGATTCAAATCTATTGTGGAATGTGGCTTGTGGTATAATAGATATAACTTATTTTATCTAAGTTTAGAAAAGTCAGTTGAATAATGTATTGTAAATAGTCTGAAATTGTAATAGTTATTTAGTTTTAATAAATTAAGATACAATGAAATTGAAAAGTTATTGGTAAGCAAAATAAGGTATGGTAATATCCATATCTTATTTGTTTTGAGCTATAAATTCCATTATTTGTAAATATAATTGCAGTTAAAATTTAAGTAAAATAAAATATATAAAATTAATTAAAAATTTACATAAAAAAGATTGAAAAAGTACAAATAAAATGTTATTATATATAGGTAAAGCAAAAGAGTATTTAAAATTGCTAAAGAGGTTTGTTATGGAATACGGTTTTGATAATGCGGAATATGTCAAGCGACAGAAAGAAAACATACTTGCAAGGATAAGTAAGTATGATAAACTTTATCTTGAATTTGGCGGAAAATTGTTTGACGATTGTCACGCTTCAAGGGTTTTACCAGGATTTGATGTAAACGCCAAGGTAAAACTTTTAGTAACACTAAAAGATAAAGCTGAGATTATTATCGCTATAAGCAGTGAGGATTTAGCTCGTAATAAGATTAGAGCGGATTATGGTATCGGTTATGATGCAGATGTAATGCGACTTATGGACAATATGCGTGAGTTGGGCATTTATATTGGTAGTATAGTAATTACTAAATATGAAGGTCAACCAGCGGCAGATTTATTTAAAACTAAAATGGAACGCAGAGGTGAGCGTGTTTATATACATACAAAAACAAAAGGTTATCCTACTGATATAAATACAATCATCAGTGATGAGGGATATGGTAAAAATCCATTTATTGAAACTACAAGACCTTTGGTAGTAGTAACAGCACCAGGTCCTGGTAGTGGTAAGCTTGCAACTTGTTTGGGACAGCTATATCACGAATACAAACGAGGTAATCGTGCTGGATATGCTAAATTTGAGACATTCCCTATTTGGAATTTGCCACTTAAACACCCAGTCAATGTAGCTTATGAGGCGGCTACGGCTGACTTGAAAGATGTTAATATGATTGACCACTTCCATTTGGAAAAGTATGGTATAAGCACGGTTAATTACAATAGAGATATAGAGGTGTTCCCAGTAGTAAGGACTATTCTTGAAAGAATAACGGGGGAATGTCCTTATTGCTCACCAACTGAAATGGGCGTAAATATGGCGGGTTTTGCAATAACTAATGACGAGGTTGTGCAAAAGGCAGCAAGGCAAGAGGTTATCCGTAGATATTATAAAGCTTGTTGCGATTATGTTCAAGGCAATGGTGATAAATCTACAAAAGAAAAAATTGAGTTGTTAATGGGGGATTTGAGTATTAACCCAGATGACAGAAAGGTAGCAGTTGTGGCTAGAGCAAAATCAACAGAATGTGGTTTGCCAGTTGTAGCTTTGGAGTTGCCAAATGGTAGAATAGTAACTGGTAAAAAATCAAATTTACTATCTGCATCTTCTGCCGCAGTGCTTAATGCGATTAAGGAACTTGCAAATATAAGTGATGATATAAATCTTATCTCACCAGTGACAATTGAGCCAATTTTAAAAATGAAAAAATCTTTGCTTAAAGAAAAGTACGAATATTTAACATTGGAAGAAATGTTAATTGCTTTAAGTATTGGTGCAGTAACTAATCCTACAGCAGGAAAGGCTTTGTCTAAGGTAGGTCTATTGTTTGGGACAGAGGCACACGGCAGTTGTATATTACCAACTACTGATGAAACTGTTATAAAAAAGCTTGGTATTAATATCACAACTGAAGCGGTATTTAGTAGTAATAATTTGTATAACGAATAATTAATTAAATTGATAAAAATTATTTTTTAACAAATAGTTAGATATATTGTTAAATAAGATTTTATAAAATTTTTTAAAAACATCGCTGAAAATCGATATATTTTGTATAAGATTTTAACTTGTTTTGTTGTAATTAAATAAAAAAATGGTTGTATTCAACTTGAATAAAATTTGTAATGTAAGGAGAACTAATGAAGGTGAAAGAGGAAATCTTTAAGATTAGTGAAGTGAAAGATGTTGATTTGGCTGTATTGCCTACTGAGGGTGCGAAAGAACTTGCTAAAATGGTAGACAAGTATTTGGTTGAATGGTATAATGACGAAGCAGAAAAAAATAATTTGCCTAAAAAGAATACATTTTTAATTGACAGCAAATGCCCACGTTTTACTACTGGTGATGGTAAGGGTATTATCAATGACTCTGTAAGAGGTAAAGATTTATTTTTTATTTGTGATGTAGGTAATTATAGCATTGAATATACAATGTTCGGAACACCTAACAGAATGTCACCAGATGACCATTATTGTGATTTAAAGAGATTGATTTGTGCCAATGCTGGTAAGGCAAGACGTATGACAGTAGTTATGCCTATTTTGTATGGTGGCAGACAACATCGCAGAAATAGTCGTGAGTCTTTGGATTGTGCTTCAATGTTAAAAGAGCTAAAACATATGGGTGTTACAGATATTATCACTTTTGATGCACACGACCCACGTGTTCAAAATGCAGTTCCAGAAATGGGCTTTGATAACTTCTTTGCTACATATCAAATTTTAAAAGCTTTGCTAAAGGAGTTTCCAAAAGTTAATCTTGGCAAAGAGCATTTTATGATAGTATCCCCAGACGAGGGTGCAATGGGTAGAAATATTTACTATTCTTCTATGCTTGGAATCAATTTGGGTATGTTTTACAAACGCCGTGACTATTCTACAATAGTAAATGGACGTAATCCAATTGTAAGTCACGAATATATCGGTAATGATGTTAAAGGTATGGATATCTTTGTTGCTGACGATATTATTGCAACTGGTGATAGTATGTTGCACTTATGCAAAGAGCTTAAAGATAGAGGTTGTAAAAATATTTTCATAGCTGCAACTTTTGCATTGTTTACAGAGGGCGTTGAGAAATTTAATAAGGCATATAATGATGGCTTATTCACAGCAGTGCTGTCAACTAACTTGACATATACTCCAGACGCAGTTAAAAACTGCAAATGGTTTATAAGTGCGGATATGTCTAAATTTGTTGCAAATATCATTGCTACTTGTAATCAAGATAGGTCAGTTTCTACATTGCTTGACCATCACGACAAGATAAATGATATGCTTATTAAGATTGGTATAAAATAAAATCAATGGTAATTATTAGACTATTTAAGGCTAAATTTTTCTTTGATTAAAGTTTAAATAATCTAAAAATTTAGCTCGATAATAGTTGAAAATTGGTAAATGTTTCAAAAAATGCTAAAATTAGCATCAAAATTAATGAAATTATCAAAAAAGAATAGTAAAAATTGCTAATTTATTATATAATAAAGGTATAGCAAAAATAAGAGTTGTTACTATTTTTGTTAATAAAATAAATTTGAAGGGAGCAGAAAATGAACATTCAATGGCTAGGGCATTCTGCCTTTAAGCTAGTGGAATCAACAGGTACTACAATTATTACTGACCCTTATAAGGGTGAAATGGTTGGTTATGATATGCCAAAAGGACTGGTTGCGGACATCGTTTCAGTTTCTCACAATCACGATGACCATAACTATGTTGGTGCGGTTGAAGGGGAATATACTTTGCTAAATCAAGAGGGTGCTTTTGAAATTAATGGCGTACACATTACAAGTATGCAGTCTTATCACGACCATCATTCTGGCAGTCGCAGAGGCGGGAATTTGATTTTTAAGTTCCGTATGGACGGCGTAGATATTTGTCATTTAGGTGATATGGGTGAGGCTTGTTCAATTGATATTTGCTCTCAAATTGGTTCGGTTGACATTTTATTAATTCCAGTTGGTGGCAATTATACTATTGACGCACAAAGTGCTAAAGAGTATGTTGACCTTTTAATGCCGGATGTAGTTATCCCTATGCATTATAGGACTCGTGACTGCGATATGGATATTGATAAAGTGGATAATTTTTTGAAATTGTTTGATGAGGAGAGAATAATTTACGCAAACGATGCTATAGATTTTGACAGAACTGATTTTGACGGCGAGGAAACAAAAATTATCGTTTTTAATAGATAATTTGTGTTATTAATTTTTGATTTATGGTTTTTGCAATAATTAAACTAAATGTCAATATGTAATAAGGTAAACTATTTAGTTTAATTATGCTTAAACTTTTTATATTTTTAATTTGTTTAAAATAATTTTGTATTATCGAAAGTTGTCGTCAAGCGACACGCAGTGGCATTTGACAGCAATTGATGTTAATTCAAATTGTGTCGGCTTAATTTTTAAGTAAAAAGCGTTAGCTTTTTTTAAATTTGAGTTTTCTCAAATTTACGACACATAATTTTATATTAACTTTTATTTTTTATTCTACATTTACTTAGCAATTAAACATTACATTATTATAGAATGAAAAAATTATTTTTTATTTAAGAGGTGTATTATGCTTGATAATAAAATTGATTTAACTAATTTTCGTATTGAGGATTTGTTGAAATTGCCAATAGGAAAATTACGTGATGTAGCGGCTTATCTTGGAGTGGAATCTCCTACAATATATCCTAAAATGGAATTAGCTACTCTAGCTTATAAGGCAAAATGTGGTGTTGACAAAAAGCCGATGAAGGTTACTAGAGGTAGACCTACTAAACCCGCAAAAGGTGATTATACTATTGATTGGGAGAATGTACCAGAGAAATCTTGGTTAAAAGAACAAGTTGAGGAAACTATTTCTTGCTATGTAATAGCAAATGACGTTGATGTGGATGATGTTGGTGAAGTCCCTGAAACTCCTCAGATTGATTTGAGTACTATTAGTGACCTTGGTTATTTGGATATTATGGAAGATGGTTATGGTTTTGCTCGTTCGCTTGACGGAAATAGAAGCAAGGACGCATATGTATCTAAAAAAATGATTGCAACTTTTGGTTTGCGTAGAGGTGATTTGATTACTGGTATTGCTAAAGCACAATATGAGGGAAAACCAGTTGCCGTTGTAAATATTACTAAAATCAATCAAATGTCTATCAATACGATTTGTAATAGATGTTACTTTGACGATTTAACTGCAATTTATCCAGATAGTATCTTAAAATTTGAAAAAGAGAGGGGAAAGAGTGATATTACTTTGCGTATGATTGACTTGGTTTGTCCAATAGGTAAAGGTCAGCGTGCTTTGATTGTTGCTCCTCCAAAAGCGGGTAAGACTACAGTTATTAGCAAAATTGCAACTAACATTAAGAATAACAATGAAGATTTGGTTGTTTATGTATTGTTGATTGACGAGCGTCCAGAAGAAGTTACTGAAATGAAACGTATTGTAACTGATGGCGAAGTTATTTACTCAACTTTTGATGAAACGGCAGAACACCATATTAAAGTTGCAGAAAGTTTAATGGAAAGAGCAAAAAGACAAGTTGAACTTGGCAAAGATGTAGTTATCATTATGGATAGTTTAACTAGACTTGCAAGAGCATATAATACAATTACTGAGTCTAGCGGTAAAACATTGTCTGGTGGTCTTGACCCACTTGCTTTGCATTATCCTAAAAAATACTTTGGTAGTGCAAGAAATATTGAACACGGCGGTAGTTTGACTATCATTGCAACAGCTTTGGTTGAAACTGGCAGTAGAATGGATGATGTTATTTTTGAGGAATTTAAAGGTACTGGAAATATGGAGTTAAGGCTTGATAGAAGGTTGTCTGAAAAGCGTATATTCCCAGCTATTGACTTAGATAAATCAAGCACAAGACGAGATGACTTATTGCTTACATCAAAAGAGTTAGAAGCAAGTTTTGCATTGCGTGCTATGCTTGCTAATAATCCTCAAGAGGCAACTAGAGATTTTGTTAATTTGTTATTAAAGACAAGAAATAATAAAGAACTTTGTGAACAATTGATTTTGCAACTACGTGCAAATGAAAAAAATAATTATTAAAAATAAATCATTATAAAAAAGCTCTCAATGAGAGCTTTTTTTATTTGGAAATAAATGAAAAATATTAGGTGATATACTTTTTATTTTAAGCATCAACTATACAAAGATTTGCAAATAATATATTTGTTTAATGATTAATACAAAATTTTAGTTGTGGTACTAATTTGTTTTGATTTAACTAAATTATAATATAGATTTTATTTAGCAGTAATTAATCAAATTAATGAGTTATATGTTGTATTAAAATTAATAACTTGCTTGTTATATGTGAAATACATATAAAAAATGAATATATATTTTAATTAAGAAAATTTTATTTAACGCTAAAATTCTAATTGAAGTTTTAGTTTTAAATTGTAAATTGAACGCATATAATTACTTGAGGTGTTTATATGAAAATATTTGTAATTAAAGGTAATATAAGAGGCTTGGTTAAGATTGATAGAATAATTCATTTAGTTGGTGACGACTTTGATAAGATTAGTACAATAATTTTGTATGATAATAAAAATATTAAAATTGTTAAAAAAAATGAATTGAATTTGGTTGACGTAAACTTTAATTGTAAAAGTGTAGTGCTATTAGATTCTACTAATAATTTGCTTGGTAGTGGCAGTATTGCTGGTAAAGCGGATATTAATAAAATTTTGATTGAATATAACAAGCTGATAAGAAACAATGGTTTTGAAAATTTTGCAGATGAAAAATTAAAAAACTCGTCAAAAATCGACACTAAATCGCATAATAATGATAAAATAGTTAATCCGAAAGACAAAGTTGATAATGAAAGTAATATCAAAAATCCTAATAAATCTATTGCAGAAGAAAATAAAATCAATTTAGACATTGGCAAAATGCAAAAGGAAAAGAATATTGCCAATTATCAAGAGAGTAGTTGTGCTGTTGAGAGAAACATTGCTGACTTTGAGGTAGAAAAAGAAAATTTAACTAATAAAACTCAAGCAGTTAAAAGTGCTGATTATGGCAATAATGCAGATAGAATGAGTGAAATTATGCAAAAAGACGACTTACAAGTATATGGAAACAATTTAAATAATAACAATGGTTGCTTGCAAGAAGTGTATTTGAATAAAACTGCCAATAAACAAAACGAAAAAACTGAGGTTGAACAAGAGATTTTGTTGAAACAAAAGGATAAAATTGATACGGGTATGAATTTTATATTGGAAAATTTTGAGGATAAGTGCGTGCAGAAAAATAATTTTTACTCTGAAATAAAAGAGAATTTGGAAAAGTTTTTAAACCAACATCCTAAAAATGAGGAGTTGGAAAGTAAAGTTTGGGGTTCAAAATGGGTTAAAATTAAAGCCGATTATGATTATAGTGTGGGTGTAATTTTTGAGGAAAATACTCCGTCAATTATTGCATATGCTATCCCTTATGACGATTACAATCAAATTGATAAAGACAAACTTAGCTATTGTGAATGGCTTCAAATTGAGGAAAAAACTAACAAAAATCGGGGTTATTTGGTTTATTATCAAAATGCACAAACTGGTGAAATGTTACTTGGATAGTTGCAATGGAATTAAAAGCTTTATACCTTAGACTGCATTTGCTGAATGTTTTAGTGTGTTGTATTGCTAGTCAAAATAATAAATAATATTTAACTTATTATTTAACTTGTTTAGTTAATGTCTAGATGAGTTAAGCTAGGTTGTAATTTGCAGAAAATAGTTGATTTTAGGAGTGACTTTTGCGATTGATTCTTTTATATAAAAGTGATATCTACAATTGTTGTTGAATTAAGTAGCTAATATATTTAATAGAATATTTAATATATCTATCAAGGATATTAAAGAAATTCAGTTTGTTTAATTAATAAGTGTATTTTTTTTTGATTTAATTAACTATTTTTTCAATAACTTTATGAATACAAACAATAGCCTAAAAATATAAAAGACAAGGGGAGTCCCCCTTGCCTTTTATAGGTCGTCTGCGTCTTGAGTAGGTGAATCACCTTTGTCAGTTCTGCCAGTGTAGCTTCCAGTTGGGTCGTAACCTCTGTTATCTCGCCAAGCTTTTGTAACCTCTTCAACATTGATATCTTCCATATATCCTCCTTATCTTTGCTCATAGTAAAATTAAAAGTGAGTATCTTTGACTTTAAATTTATATATAAGCAAAGCTTGTATTAGTAGCATTTGCTTTTTTCAATTCTTTAAACTTAAAGCTTTAGCAATATTTAAGATAAAATAACACATTTTGGAAATATAATAGTTTTAAGCAGGATAATGGCAAAAGTTAATGATGTGGGAAAAAGAATAGTTTTTGCAAATTAAAACTAAAAAATTGAGTAGTAGGATAATATTGATATATGTAATTTATTTAAAACAGACCATTAATTTTTAAACTTTAATATTTAAACTGTATCAATTTTTCGATGTTAATTTAATATGAGTAAAAATCTTTTATTATTTTAAAATATTTTACGCATATTTATTGTTATTTATATATAATTGTGATACAATAATTATGAATAGCTTTTTAATATGATTTTGTTATGAAAAAGCTTGTAAATTTTGTAGTAATTATGGTGGGAAGTATGAATTTTACACTTAAATTATCACTTAGTGAGATTGTTAAAAACAAATCAAAAGTGTTGATAGCAATTATAGTGACACTTATTCTGTTTATGAGTGCCTTCACTTTGTGTAATATTGCTACTGCTTTGCCAAACAATTTTTACAGATATTATGAGGAATATATGCCAGATACTATTGGTATTTGGATAAGTAACGCAGACGAAGATTTATACAATAATAGTGAAAAATACTTTGAGGAATTTGAAGCAAATTTTGGTGTCGCTTGTAATATTAATACATTAGGATACAACAGTGTAAAAATGTTACCATATGAAGATGTTCTTGATGAGGAGGGCAATCTTGATTACACAATATACTATAACACAAGCGTACTTTACCCTGATTGTTTAGAAGTTCAAAATATTGACATATATCGTGAATTCTTTATTGATGGTGAGATTTGGAATCCTGAAAAAGAAGAACTAGGTATTTGGATTAGTGATTTTGTGGTTGAAAAATTTGAGAAAGAAGGTGCTATAATTGCTGTAAACGATTATATTGATTACGATTTTAATGGTACAACAATTAAATTGCAAGTTAAGGGAATATATGATGAGGAAGCTTTAAGAAATTATATTGCTTCTAATATAGGTATTAACTTTGAAAGTTTAAGTAAGTATACATTTTATATCTCTGTGCCATCTGCAAAAAAGATTTTGTTTGATAGCAAGACTAGTTTTTCCGCCTATGGTATTGTGGGAGAAATTGATAAACTTTATGATGTTTACAATGCTTTACATAACAAGTATTCTTTAAGTGAGGGTACAGCTTTTTCCTTGATTACTCAAGTTAAAAATACACAAGTAATTTGTATGATTGTTGGTGTTATAATGATAATTTGTGGTATTGTTATAATGCTTAACTTTATTAATATGATTATATCTCAAAATATCAAGCATATTAGTTTGCTGAGGATTTTGGGAACTAATACATTTAGAATAATGATGGCATATTTTATTATATTTATTCTGCTTATAACAATAGTTTGCGTTATAAGTTGGATGACTTTGCCATTGTATAACTATTTTGTGTCATTGTATTGTGCTGGACTTGGTTATCCATTTATGATAGATATTAACTACTGGGTTGTGGTAGGTGTATTTGTAATTTGTTATTTTATAATAACTGCTATTATGCTTGTAAAATGGGCGATTATGGACAAAACCGCACCTATAAAAAATATTGCGGAGGAAGACTGATATGCTAATTGCTTGGAAAAACATTTTGGCAAGGAAATGGTCGTCTGTAAAAGTTGCTTTGTCAATTTTTGCAATGGTTATCATTATGTGTATTTTTACAGCATATTCAGTTGCTTTAGGTGAGGAAACTGATAGGCTAACTAAGTCGTATCGCTCTGCACACAATATAATTATTGAAACAAATGCACCACTTTCAGATAAAAAACTAACACAAGCAAGCAATATTGATGGCATAGGCGAGGTAAGTGAGATTGCAATTTGCAGAAATACGGATAACTTAAGAGGCTTGACTTTTGCAATTGACGGACAATCTTATCAATGCAATCACGATTATTATGATGGTAATTTAAATTTTGGTACTGACGAGTATGTTAATAAAATGCACGCTGGTGATTTTGCTTTTTATAAAATGGGTGAAAATATTGTACAATCACATCACAATGAGGAATTGGGATATAGGTTCAAAGGTGAAAAATCATTACTTAAAGGCAGAGATTACTTTATGAGCCAAAATGAGATAATTATAAGTGAGTATTTTGTAAAAGAACTTGAGGAACTTGGGTTGCAAAGCGATTTGTTGGATAAACAATTGACTATCACAATTAATGGCAAATCAATATGTGTTACAATTGTTGGAATTATGAATAAACATTTTTATCAACTAACAGATACAACAAGTCAACAATTTGTTGCTTGCAAGGATAGTGAATTGTATAATTACTTTGTGAAAAGTGGTAATAAGTTTACTTACCAAACTAAAATGTATTTGACGGAGTATAAACTTAAAGATAAGTTGATTGATGATGTAAAAGCAGTATTTATATTGAACGCAAACCAAATACGTTTAGGTAGCGAATACGGACTTTCAATGTCAACAACCGTTAAGCTTATTGGAAGTATTTTAAATGGCATTATGGCAACGGTTGGACTTGGTATAATTAGTGCATTAGTCTTGAACATTATGTATAGTATGCGTTATATGATGAAGAAAAAGAGTAATTTTTATGCAATTATGCAGGTGTATGGTATGGATAAAAAGAAAATGTTTACCATTTTGTTTTGTGAAATGTTTCTTTTATCAATCTTTTCTTCCATTGTGGCATACGCCGTAAGCTATGGATTGGTTTATTTACTTGATTACTTGTTATCTAGTATGGTAGGCATTGGCGTTTTCTTTGGTTGGGTGAATTTTTTGGTTACTTTTGCAATTGCCGTATTGTTTACATTAGTTATAGTGATTTTTGTATGTTTAATTAACTATTCGTTGTATTATAAGAGGTCTACTAGCAAAATGTTGCGGTCAACAATGGAAAATTAGAACCTAAGGTTTTAATTATACAACTTTTTGAAAAAGATAGTAAAAAATAATTGATTTTTTTAGTAATTTTATTTAAAATATTAAAGAGAAAAGTTAATTACAAGTTGTAGATTTTTTTAGATAAATTGTAACAGCAGAGTATAGCTTGTTAAATTGATAAATTATAACAACTTTTAATTTTAAAACAAAGATATTACTAATATTTAAAAGTAATTTAGTATTTGCTAAAAAAAGTAAAGTATAGATAAGATAACAATAGGCAATTGCCTTAAGATAAATTTTTTTGGAGAACACAAATGAGTTTTATTAACTATGAATTGTATAGGATATTTTATATGGTTGCATCAACTGGCAGTATAACAAAAGCTGCTGGTGAGCTTTATATTTCGCAACCAGCGGTAAGCCAGTCAATCAAGCAGTTGGAAACACAGATTGGTGGTAGATTATTTAAGAGAACTAGTAAGGGTATGGAATTGACTTACGAGGGCAAAATGATTTATGACTATATCAAAGAGGCTAACCAACTGATTGATAAGGCGGAGAAAAAGTTCAGTCAGTTGAAAGAATTGACATATGGTGAAATCAAGATAGGTGCATCTGATACTATAACCAAGCATTACTTGTTGCCATATATTAAAAACTTTATAAATAAGTATCCAGATATTAGCGTAAAAGTGACTAACAGAACAACTGGCGAAACTGTAAACTTGCTTAAGAGTGGTAAAGTTGACATTGGATTTGTAAATGTACCATTAGAGGACGATTTGCTTGATTTTTCAAATGTGGTAGATACAGAGGATGTGTTTGTTTGCAACAGCGATTGGATTCAAAGATATAATGAGCCATTGTCAGCTGAGGAGATAGCAAATGAGCCACTTATTATGCTTGAAAAGTTGAGTAACACAAGACGAGTTATTGATGAGCATTTTGCAAAAGTAGGAGTTACATTAAATCCTATGTTGGAACTTGGTAGCCTTGACTTAATGTTAGATATGGCACGTGTTGGTTTGGGCATTACTTGTGCACCAAAATCTATTGTTGAGCAAGATATATCTTCTGGGATATTGCATAATGTGCCAATCAACTTTGAAATGCCAAAAAGAGCATTTGCATTGGTTACTATGAAAGGTGTACCGCTTAATTACTCTGCATTGCAGTTTGTAAATAGTTTAAAAAACTGAGGGGAAATGTATGGAAAATAATACAAAGAGAATAACAGATTATTTTGGCGAATACGTGTTTAATGATGATGTAATGCAAGAGTATATGTCACAAGAAACATATAAGGAATTGCGTGAAGTTATAGATTCTGGAAAGACTATGGGGCTTGATTTGGCTAATCGAGTTGCCTCTGCAATGAAAGAGTGGGCAATGAATAATGGAGCTACACATTATACACATTGGTTCCAACCGCTTACTGGTGCAACTGCTGAAAAGCACGATAGTTTTATTAGTATAGATAAGCACGGCAAAACCATACTTGAGTTTACGGGTAAAAATTTATCAAAAGGTGAGGCGGATGCGTCAAGTTTTCCTAGTGGTGGCATTAGAGCGGTGTTTGAGGCAAGAGGATACACTATTTGGGATTGTTCATCACCTGCTTTTATAAAAAAGACAGCTAAAGACAGAGCAATACTTTACATACCTACTGCATTTTGTAGTTATACTGGTGAGGCTCTTGATAAAAAAACACCTTTGCTTAGAAGTATGGAAGCTCTTAATAGAGAAGGTGTAAGGTTACTACATTTGTTGGGATACAATGATGTCAATAAAGTTGTTGCGAATGTTGGTGGTGAACAAGAGTATTTTTTGATTGACAAAAAGCATTACGAAAAGCGTACAGATTTGAAATTTACTGGTAGAACTTTGTTTGGAAGTAACGCACCTAAAGGACAAGAACAAAACGACCAATATTATGCTGTAATTAAAACAAGAGTATCTAATTTTATGGCGGAGCTTAATGACGAACTTTGGAAATTAGGCATTACTGCAAAAACTCAACATAATGAGGCGGCACCTGCTCAACACGAATTAGCACCTATTTTTTGCACCGCAAATATTGCAACAGACCAAAATCAAATTATTATGGACACAATGAAAAAAGTTGCTGAAAAGTTTGATTTAGTATGTCTATTGCACGAAAAACCTTTTGCAAACGTAAATGGTAGCGGTAAACACAATAACTGGTCAGTAGTAACTGATACTGGTATTAATCTGTTAAAACCAGCTAAAAATCCTAACGAAAATTTTTTGTTTTTGCTAACATTTATGGCGGTTATTGCGGGCGTTGACGAGTATGCAGACTTAATTAGAACTAGTGCATCTAATCCTGGTAATGAGCATAGACTTGGCGGACACGAAGCACCACCAAGTATTATCTCTGTATACATTGGTGATGATTTGCAAAAAGTTATTGAAGATTTTGTAGCTGGTACAAATAATGTAGTAGAGAAAAAACAATATATCAATACTGGTGTAAACTATCTTGCAGAGTTCAGCAAAGATACTAGTGACCGAAATAGGACAAGCCCTTTTGCATTTACTGGCAACAAATTTGAGTTTAGAATGGTTGGCTCTTCAGCAACATTGGCAAATCCTAACACAACCATAAACACTATAGTTGCAGAAATGTTTTCTAGAATAGCTGATGAATTGGAAAGTGTTGAGGATAAAAGTTTGATACCTCAAAAGGTTGAGGAAATTATTATACGCTTATATAATAATCATAAGAGAGTAATATTTAATGGTAATAACTACTCAAATGAATGGGTCAAAGAGGCTAGAAAACGTGGCTTGCATAACATTAACAATTGTGTAGATGCTTATGATGCTTTGGTTGATAGTGCAAGCATTGAGCTATTTGGCAAACATCACGTAATGTCAGAGGTTGAGTTGCAATCAAGACGTGAAATTAATCTTGATATATATAATAAGATAATCAATGTTGAAGCTCGAACAATGCTAATGATGACTAAGCACGAGATATTGCCAGCTATTATTGACTATAAGGCTAGGCTTGCCACATCAATTGTAAATCTTAATCAAATAAAGGAATTTGTCTATAGTAATGTGGAAAATAATTTGCTTAGAAATTTTGTTATGATTCTTGACAATATTTATGCAGATTTATTGGAATTAGAAAGAGTTCATACCCAAGCACTAAGAGCGAATAGCAATAAAAGAAAAGCAATTTTATTCCGTGACCAAGTTGTGCCACAAATGGCTAAAGTTAGAATTAATGTGGATAATGCGGAAAAATTGTTGCCTAAAGATGCTTTGCCATTTCCTAATTATGCGGATATGTTATTTTATGATTGATAATGTCAAAGTAAAAACTTATTGATTTGGATATTATAATAAATTGTATTTACAAAAAAATTAAAACAATTACAAATTGAGTAATTTCAAGATAAATAATAAACTTATTAGTTTAAGGAGAATAGAAATGAAAAAAATGACCTCATATGAGCTAAGAGATGCTTATTTAGAGTTTTTTAAAAGTAAAAATCATAGCATTATAGATAGCAGTTCATTAATACCAGAAAATGACCCAACAGTTTTATTTACAACTGCAGGTATGCACCCACTTGTGCCATATCTTTTAGGACAAAAACACCCTCAAGGAACTAGACTTTGTGACGTGCAAAAATGTGTACGTACTGGTGATATTGACGAGGTTGGTGACAGCACTCATTGCACATTTTTTGAGATGCTAGGTAACTGGTCTTTAGGTGATTATTTTAAAAAGGAAAGTATAAGTTGGAGTTTTGAGTTTTTAACTAAAGTGCTTGAAATTCCAGTTGAAAAAATTTCTGTAACCGTTTTTGAAGGTGATAGTGATGCACCTAGAGATGAGGTTTCAGCTAATATTTGGGCGGAACTTGGTATTAGTCGTGATAATATCTACTACTTGCCTAAAAAGCACAACTGGTGGGGACCAGCAGGTCAAACTGGACCTTGCGGTGGTGATACTGAAATCTTTATTGATACTGGTAAACCAAAATGTAGTGATAATTGTTCACCAGCTTGTGATTGCGGGAAATATGTTGAAATTTGGAATAACGTATTTATGGAATTTAACAAGACTATTGATGGAAAGTTTGAGCCGTTAAAACAAAAGAATGTTGATACTGGAATGGGTTTGGAAAGAACTATTTGTATGCTAAATGGCGTTGCAAGTGTATATGAAACAGACTTTTTTAGTGATATCATAGAATTGATTGAAAAATTATCTAGTAAAAACTATTTACAAGATGAGGCTACTACAAAAGCTATGCGTGTCATTGCTGACCATATTCGTACTGCAACATTTATTTTGGGCGATGATAAAGGTATTACTCCGTCAAATGTTGACCAAGGCTATGTTTTAAGAAGATTGATAAGACGTGCAGTAAGATTTGCACGTGTAATTGATATGCCTCAAAATGGTATTTTAGAGGTGTCTAAGGCATTTATAAACAAATATAAAGACATTTATCACGAACTTGGAAGGAATGAGGCTAAGATTATTGTTGAGCTTGAAAAGGAAATTGAGAGATTTAGCAAAACTATTGAAAATGGTTTGAAAGAAATTGAAAAAGTAATGAAATTTATGCAAAACAATATTTTAAATGGTAAAACTGCTTTTAGACTTTATGATACTTTTGGTTTTCCGCTTGAAATGACTATTGAAATCTGTAAAGAAAAAGGCTTTTCTGTTGATGTGGAAGGATATCATAAAGCATTTAGCGAGCATCAATTGAAATCTCAAAAGGGTGCAGAACAAAAGTTTAAAGGTGGTCTTGCAGATAATGGCGAGGCAACTACTAATTTACATACGGCTACACATATTATGAATGCTTGCCTTAAAAAAGTGCTTAATGATAATAACATTCAACAAAAAGGTAGTAATATCACTGCAGAGAGATTGAGATTTGACTTTAATTTTGACAGACCATTGACAGAGCAAGAAAGGCAAGCTGTTGAAGATATGGTGAATAATGTTATTGATAGCAAAATTGACATTGTCTGTGAGGAAATGACAGTTGAACAAGCAAAAAATCAAGGTGCTATAGGTGTTTTTGATTCTAAATATGCGGAAAAAGTTAAAGTTTACACTATTGGTGATGTATCTAAAGAGATTTGTGGTGGGCCACACGCTAAAAATACTGGTGACCTTGGAAAATTTAAAATTGTTAAAGAGCAATCTTCAAGTGCTGGTGTAAGACGAATTAAAGCAACTTTAACAAAATAATTATAATGTAAATTAAAAAATCAAAGTGTAAATATGCTTTTTTGGAAATAAATAGGCTATTTACACTTGTTTTTTAAGAAAAAAGTCGAATTTTAATATAATATTTGGTTTTATTAATGGTATTATGTGATATTGTGTTTGACTTTTTGCATACTTAGTGCTATGCTTATAATATACATTATATAAGCACATTTTAACTTTCATTAAAGTTTTAATTACTTACGCAATTAGCTTGCGTTGCAAGTGCTTGTAATTTTGATCAATTTTAGCTATTGCATAATAGCTATTAGTATGAATTGTGATAGTTTAGATAACTAAATATTAGTTTGTAAAGTGTTACACAAATTAAAATTAAAAATTGTTGATGAAATGCTTTTTTGTAAGTGTCTTAACATTTATATAGTATATTACTTGATTAATCAAGTTTTTTAAATTGAATTAATTCAGCTATTGTAAATAACTCTATTAGTTAATTTATAATAACTTATATTAATAGAATAAAAAAAATCGAGGTGATAAAAATGGCTACTGTAAAGCAATTAGAGGCTAAACAAACTGAACTTGACATAATGAAATGGACTGATAGCGAAAATGATGTAGATAAATGCGGTACATATGACTATTGCGATAAGTGTGATAAATCTAAAGATTATCCTTGTGCAAGAGCATATTTTGCTAAAAATACTACTACAACAGCTAAGTCAACTGCAACAAAAACTACTACTGCTAAAAAAACAACTACAGCAAAGAAAACTACAACTGCTACAAAAAAATAATTAGCGTAGATGGTTTAATTTAATATTTTAGAATAATGATAAAGCCCAAAAATCTTATTTGCATTTTGCAAATAAGATTTTTTTTGCTTTTTTGGTAATTTTATTTATGGTTGCTACAGCAAATTTATTTAAAACTTTAAATTTTTTAGTGTAATACCTACTTTGTTTGGTAATAATCTAGTAAGCCTAACTGCAAATATCAATATGGATAAAAATATTTTTTGTATGTATAAGGAAAGAACATTCTGGCAAGAATAGAATTGTGAGGATTGATATTATGAAAAAATGTCTTATAGTTTTAGCATTATGCATACTTTTATTGGTTACATATTCTTTGCCAGTCATATTGCCTGATTCTGACAAAGAGATATACATAAATTATTTTACTAAAGGTAAATATAACGAAAATTCCATATACCTTTATGACGATATATTTATGACAAGCAGTGATTACAAAAATGGACAACAAACGGCAGACAGCTTGAGAAACATTGTTGGAATAAGTGCAACATTTAAAGGCGATTTTGACGATATGCAAAAGGTGCTTAAAAAATGTAAGGTTGCAGTTAGCAGTGAGGAGAGAGTTGGAAATGTACATATCATTTATGGTATATCTGAAAGTTGTGGAAAACCAGTGCAAGCAAATGGAATGAACATTAATTTTCAAATCGCTATAAGGGATAATGTAATCACAGTAGGCACCCCTTTAATTATGGGGAGTTATTAAGAATATTTGGAGGTAATTATGCAAAAAAAAGATGCAAAGGCTATCGGCAGCAGATTAATGGCTTTTTTAAAAAAGAATATTCATTATATCCTGATGATTCTATGCGTGATAGCGATTGGAGTAGTAGTAACAGTAGTTGCAGTGCTTAACACAACAAAACCAGATGTAGATGTTAGTAAACCAGATAACCCATCAGTTGAGGTTCCAGACGATACAGACAAGCCAGTTGTTGTAGAAAAGAAATTCGCTTTGATTATGCCAGTTGATGGCGGTGTACAAGGCAGAGCATTTTCTGACACAGCGTTAAGTTATAATCCGTCAATGTCACAATATGATGCACATTTGGCAGTGGATATACTTGGTGAAGAAGGCAAAAATATTTATGCTGGCTTTGAGGGAACTGTTGTAGATGTTCAAAATGACATTTATAATGGCGGTACAGTAACAATTGACTATGGCAAAGGTTATGTAGCAACATTCAAATTGCTTGCGGATGTTAGCGTAAAGAAAGGTGACAAAGTCAAAGAAACAAGTGTTATAGGTAAAGTTGGAAAGTTCCAGTTTGAATGCAAAGAGCAAGCTCACTTACATTTAGAGCTTAAAAAAGACAACAAGTTGGTTGACCCTATGCTTTATATTGTTGGTGAGGATAAGTAATTATTAAGGGTGCTTTAACGGCACTCTTTTTAAATGCGTTAGCAAAATATAAACTAAGCATTTTAAAATTATTGGCGAAAAATCTAGCAATTTTTGTGATTTTATGCTAAAATTTAAGTATGGAAAATGGTTTAAATTACAATAGCATAACAAATTATTACAAAAAAACTTTTGGGGAAAGTGTATATAAACTAGCATTAAATATAGGTGCTACTTGCCCTAATCGTGACGGAAGCTTAGGTAAAGGCGGTTGTATATATTGTAGCGGTGCTGGTAGTGGGGATTACGCTACAATTTATAGCCGACTTGAGCTTGCTAAACAAAAGTTAAAAGACAAAAATACTGGCAAATATATTGCGTATTTTCAGTCTTTTACAAATACATATATGCCAGTAGAAAAATTAGATAGTTTTGTGCAAGAGGTACTTAAAGATAAAGACATTTGCGGACTAAGCATTTCTACTAGACCAGACTGCATAAGTGAAGATATGTTGGAATATCTTTCCAATCTTAACAAAATTACTCATTTAGTTGTGGAACTTGGTTTGCAGTCAGTGCATAATAAAACGCTTAAACTAATTAAACGTGGTCATACTTTTGAGGATTTTGTAGTATGTTATAATAGACTAAAAAGTCGCAACATAAAAGTTTGTGTGCATATTATGAATGGTCTGCCAAATGAGAGTGAAGGGGATATGTTGCAAACAATTAAATTTGTTGCAGATATAATGCCACACTCTGTCAAAATTCATTGCGTGTATGTGCCAAAAGATACACAGCTTTGCGATATGTATATAAATGGCAAATATAAACCACTTGAAATGCAAGAGTATATACAATTGCTTGCAAAACAACTTAAAATTTTAGGTGACAAAATTTATATTGAACGACTAACTGGCGATGGTGAGAGAAGTAATCTTGTAGCACCAGAATGGACATTACATAAGCGATATTTTTTAAATCAACTCAATAAATATTTAGCTGAAAATAAATAATTTTTAATAAAAATTGGTAAAAATAAATAATTTTTTAAAGTTAAATTGTTAAAATTAAAAAGTATTGCTTGATTATATCTGCATATGTTGATATGACAATATAATTAAATATGAATGTATTATAATCAGTTAAAATAACTATTTTTACTTGAAAATGTTAGCTTTCAAAAATATCTATATTTAATCATATGTACAATGATTGTTGTATTAACATTTGAGCATATGTAAATGGAGTTATTAATAAATATATGAGCATTTATCAATCTAAAAATTGTTGAGTAAATGTACATATTGTGATATGCTCAGACAATAATTAGACTATCTCTTTTATCACTGACACTTTCACCAAAATAAATACAGCAAATAACAACTTTTTTTAATGCCACACAAATGGTAGTTTGTGTGGCGTTTTTGTGTGAATATACAATTCACTTGACTTTTGTTTATTTTTTTATTATAATCTAAATAATGTATTAAAATATGTGTATATATCTTAATTTAGATATTTATTAAATTGGAGAATGAAATGAAACTTGGTGTTGTTGGTTTGCCAAATGTGGGCAAAAGTACATTGTTTAACGCAATAACAAAGGCTGGGGCTGAAAGTGCAAACTACCCTTTCTGCACTATTGAGCCAAATGTGGGCGTAGTTGCTGTTCCAGATAAAAGATTGGACGCACTTGCTAAATTGTATGATAGTAAAAAAATTACACCTACATATCTTGAGTTTGTGGATATTGCGGGACTTGTTAAAGGTGCATCACGTGGCGAAGGTTTAGGCAACAAGTTTTTATCTCATATTAGAGAGGTAGATGCAATTACTCACGTTGTAAGGTGTTTTGACGATGACAATATCACACACGTTGATGGCAGTGTTGACCCATTAAGAGATATTGAGACTATTAATTTAGAATTAATTTTTGCGGATATGGAATCTGTTAGTAAAAGAATTGCCAAAGCACGTAGTAGTGCCAAAGGTGGTGATAAGAAATTTATTGCAGAGGCAGAATTTTTGGAAAAGATTTATGCTAATCTTGAAAGTGGGAAACCTGTACGTGCAATGGAGTTTAGTGATGATGAACAAGCTTTGGTAAAAGATATGTTTTTGCTAACTACTAAACCAGTTATCTATGTCGCAAATATTAGTGAAAATGAGATTGGCAGTGAAAATGAATATGTGAAAAAAGTAAAGGAATTTGCAAAAGGTGACAATGCAGGTGTAGTTGTGCTTTGTGCGAAGATTGAGGAAGACTTAGCTTCAATTGATGACGATGAAGAGCGAGCAATGTTCGCAGAGGAATTAGGACTTACTGAAAGCGGTCTTGATATTTTGGTAACAGAGTGCTATAGCTTGCTTGGACTAATTTCTTACCTTACTGCGGGCGAAAAGGAAACTCGTGCTTGGACTATTGAAAAAGGCACAAAAGCACCTCAGGCTGCTGGAAAAATTCATAGTGATTTTGAACGTGGTTTTATTAGAGCGGAAATTGTAGATTACAAAATTTTGCTTGAGCTTGGTTCATATACTATAGCAAAAGAAAAAGGCAAAGTTAGAAGTGAAGGCAAGGACTATGTTGTACAAGATGGCGATGTCGTATTGTTTAGATTTAATGTTTAAGAGGTTATAAATGGATTATAAAGTACAGATAGCAAAACTTATAAAAATTGACGGTGCCAGCTTTGAGGAAATACTTCCATTAGTAGTGGTTGCAAAAGATACAGGACTTGCGGACTATGCTTTTCCTTGCTTTAAATTTGCAAAAACCCTACGAAAATCGCCACTTATTATTGCAAATGAGGTTGTGGATAGTATTGAAAAACCTGCTTTTGTGGAAAGTATCGAGGCTGTAAACGGGTATGTCAACTTTAAATTGTCAAAGGTTAATTATGTTAAAGAGGTTGTGGAAAAAGTAAAAAAGCTTGGTGATAACTACGGCAATAGTGATGAGGGAAAAGGGAAAACTATTTGTATTGACTACTCAAGTATCAATATTGCAAAGCCTTTTCATATGGGACATTTGTCTACAACTATTATAGGTGCGAGCTTATATAAAATTTACAAAAAGTTAGGCTATAATGTGGTTGGTATTAATCATTTAGGGGACTGGGGTAC
This sequence comes from uncultured Christensenella sp., assembly GCA_910577845.1. Lineage (GTDB taxonomy): Bacteria > Bacillota > Clostridia > Christensenellales > UBA3700 > MGBC100798. The sequence continues at coordinate 21,779 of CAJTNA010000013.1, forward strand.
CCAGTTTGGTAAGCTTATTGTTGCATACAAAATGTGGGGTGACAAAGAGGATATAAATCAACGTGGTATAAACGCTTTATTAGAAATTTATGTAAAGTTCCACAAAGAGGCTGAAAGTAATCCCGACTTAAATGACTTAGCACGTAGTTGGTTTAAAAAGATTGAGGATAATGACGAAGAAGCAATGACCCTATTTATGTGGTTTAAGGAAGTTACATTGCGTGATGTCCAAAAAATCTACGAAAGACTAGATGTGCATTTTGACAGTTACAATGGTGAAAGTTTTTATAATGATAAAATGCAACCTGTTTTACAAGAGTTAGAGGAAAAGGGACTTACTAAGATAAGCAATGGTGCTACGATTGTTGAATTTGATGAAAGCGAAGGTATGCCACCTTGCCTTATTAAAAAAGCTGATGGTGCTACCCTTTATGCAACACGTGATTTGGCAGCCGCTTTTTACAGGAAAAATACTTACAATTTTTATAAATCATTGTATGTAGTTGCTTATCAACAAAATTTGCATTTTAAACAATTATTTAAAGTAATTGAAATGATGGGCTATGATTGGGCAAAAGATATGGTTCACGTTCCATTTGGAATGGTAAGTATTGAGGGTGAGAAGCTTTCCACACGTGACGGCAATGTTGTATTTTTGGAAGATGTGTTGAATACTGCTAAAGCAAAAGCTTTGCAAATTATTAATGAAAAAAATCCTAGCTTAGAGGATAAAGATAATGTTGCGGAAATGGTTGGAACTGGTGCTGTTATCTTTGGTGCATTAGTTGGTAGCCGTATTAAAGACATAAGTTTCAGCTATGATAAAGTGTTAAACTTTGAAGGTGAAACTGGACCATATGTTCAATATACTTATGCAAGGTGTTGTTCTTTACTAAATAAGATTGATTGTTCAGGTGAAATTAATTATAATAATTTAACTACTGCAGAAAGTTATGAATTAATTAAATTAATTGATAGATATCCAGATATAGTTGCAGATAGCGGTGAAAAATATGAGCCGTCTATTGTAACAAGATATATTTATTCGCTAGCTTGTCAGTTTAACAAATTCTATTTGGAACAAAATATCTCAAATTCTGATATGGCAGATAAAAGTGCAAGACTTGCGGTAGTTAAAATAGTAAAAGATATCATAAAAAACGCAATGTCTTTGCTTGGTATTAAATGCCCTACTAAAATGTGATTTGTTGCTAATTAATATATAGATTATTAATATATATGCAAAGGTCATAATTTATTGTAATTAGTGGTGAAAAAAACAATTCCACTATAAAAGTAAGATAAATTAATTTTGATAAGAAAAGTAATTTTATTTAATAAAAATTAAAATAAAAATTTATTATGTTAAATAAAAATAAGGGATAGTTAATCTTTCCCTTATTTTTTATGTATTGCTTATTGCGTTATTATTTTACTTATATCAATATTAAGATATCATTATATAGAAATATTTGTAATTTATTGCAAATTTTTTTTATATGGTGTATAATACAAATAGAAAAAATAAATTTTGACATAAGCCAAAATTTTTAAGTTATTACTTTGCGTTTACTTAAAAGCTTTTAAGTATTCCTAGTAATAATTAATAGGAGATTTATTATGAAAACTATTGGTACTATTTCAAGAGGAATAAAAGCACCTATTATCAAAAAAGGTGACAATTTGGTTGACATTGTTGTAGATAGTGTACTTGCTGCAAGTAAGGAAGGCAAGTTTGAATTACAAGATAAAGATGTCATTGCTATGACTGAGGCAATTGTAGCTAGAGCTCAAGGTAACTACGCTACCTTGGAGCAGATTGCAAAAGATGTTAGAAGAAAAACTGGTGGCGGTACCGTTGGTCTTGTATTCCCAATTATGTCAAGAAATAGATTTTCTATGATTTTAAAGGGCATTGCAATGGGGGTTGATAAATTGATTATTCAATTGTCTTATCCAAGTGACGAGGTTGGTAACCCATTGATTCCAATGGATATCATTGACGAAAAAGGTGTTAATCCTTATACTGATGTTTTCACTGAAGAACAATATTACGCTACTTTTGGTAAAATACTACACCCGTTTACTGGTCTTGATTATATTGAGTTGTACAAGAGCTTTGCTGGTGATAATTGTGAAATTATCCTTGCGAACAATCCAAAGGAAATTTTGAAATATACTGACAAAGTTATCAATGCGGATATACATACAAGAAATCGTACAAAACGCATCTTGAAAGAAGCAGGTGCTAAAGTTAGCTTGAATTTGACAGATATCTTGAATGAGAGTGTTGACGGTAGCGGTTGGAATGAGTATGGCTTGTATGGCAGTAACTTGGCAACAGATAACTCAATTAAACTTTTCCCTCGTGACGGACAAAAGCTAGTTGACGCAATTGCGGAAAAATTTAAATCAATCACTGGTAAAAACATTGAAGTTATGATTTATGGTGATGGTGCTTTTAAAGACCCAGTTGGCGGTATTTGGGAACTTGCTGACCCAGTAGTTTCTCCAGCATATACAAAAGGTTTGGAGGGTACACCAAATGAGCTAAAACTTAAATATCTAGCAGATAATGCATTAGGTGACTTAACTGGTGAAGATGCTAAAAAAGCTATGAAAGAACTTATTAAAGAGAAAAAAGCTAACTTGGTAGCAGACCAATCATCTCAAGGTACAACTCCAAGAAGATTGACAGACCTATTAGGTAGCTTGTGCGACTTAACATCTGGCAGTGGTGATAAGGGTACACCAATTATCCTAATTCAAAATTACTTTACTAACTATAGTATTGACTAATTTATTTAATTGTTGATTATACTAAATTTACTTTAAAAAGCAAATAAATTGTAGTAAATAAAGTTAATTTAAAGCTATCAAAAATTATATCAATATAACTAATTTTATGCCTATTATTTTTATACTCATACACAAAGGATATGACTACATTTTGTAGCCATATCCTTGTTTTTTAGCGTTATTTTTTATAAAATGATTTTATTCAATCACATATTCATTTTTATCAAGCTTCAATTTATCTAATGTGTATTATCAAGTTTGATGAGGGGTAATTGATTTTTTTTTAACTAAAGCTTATTATATTTTATATCCCCAAACTATTGTATGATATTGCGGAATACCAAGTAAACCAGTATAGCGATTCCAATTATTGTCCCAATTACTTGGTTTACTAATTGCTTCACAATATAAATTTATTTTATCACAACCACTGAATGCATCTGAACCAACATAAGATACATTCTTTGGTATTATTATGCTAGTCAAACTAGAACACTCACTGAATGCTTTTCCACCAATACTGGTCACATTGTTTGAGATGTTTACTTGTTTTAAATTATAACAATCAAAAAAAAGCCTATTACCAATGTTGGTAACACTATTTGGGATAGTAATTGAAAGCAATTTATCACAATCCTTGAACGCTTCAGATAGTATGAATTTAGCAGTTATATTAATATTAAAATTTTAAATAGTTGATGATTTTGCTTTTACTAAAGCTAAATAAGGATTTTGTTTATTCCCTATATATAGACCACCATTGTAGTCATTGTATTGTAGTTTATAACATCCAACGACCAGATTATCACCAAAGCTAGTAACACTATTAGGTATTGTTATACTTGTAAGACTACTACACTCATAAAATGCACAATCACCAATGCTAGTAACGCTATTAGGTATTGTGATACTAGTAATCTTATCACATTCATAAAATGCAGATGTATCAATATTAGTCACAGGCTTTCCTTGGTAAATATTTGGTATTACGATGTCATTTGTTGTAATTGTACCTTTACCAGTAACACTATATGAAACATCATCAGAATTTAATCTATACTCAAGTTCACCATTTTCCTTATTGCTATTATTGTTGTTATTGTAATTATTGCAAGCAACCAAAATTATACATAGTCAACAAGCTAATAAAACTATCAAAAAGGTAACTATAACTTTTGATTTTTTCATTATACACTCCTTAATTTAATAAAAAAATGTTGTAAATTTGTTCACTAATTATATTAATTGATGAACTATTTTGGCAATGAATATAGCGGTTTACCATTTAATTTACTTAAAATAGTATAATTTGAGATAAAAAATGCTATGACATTTTTTACCAGAATTGATATAATTTAAATATAAAATGTTCATCAATTAATATAATTGATGAACATTTTTTGTTATGTTTTAGGCATATTTTTTTTGTAATTTTACATTAATTTGCTAAGCTTATTCATCATATCTGATTTATGTTCCCATAGTGAATGAGCATAACGATTTAAGGTTATGCTTGCATTTTTATGTCCTAATATTTCGGATAATGATTTTATATCCATACCACATTCAATAGCACGTGTAGCAAAGGTGTGGCGTAGAGAGTGAAAGCCTTTGTGCTGAATTTTAAGTTTTTTTAGTAGTAATTCAAAAGCACGTTGATAACTTCTAACTAAAATAGGTTTGTCATTATAGGATAAAACAAATTTGCATTTTGTATTTTTCTTTAAGTCCTTTAATATTGTTATTAATTGTGGCGAAAGAGGTATTTTTCTTAATGAATGTCCAGTTTTTGGCGTATCAATAATTATGCAATGTTTGCCATTAACATAACCATCGTGGCAAGATTTTGTGACATACAATGTCTTTTTGCTAAAGTCAATGTCTGCCCAAGTTAGAGCAAGAAGTTCACCTATCCTCAAACCAGTATATAGACAAAGCAAAATGCCTTTTAGTTTTTTGCGTTTGCAATTTGAAATGTGATTTTCTATTATTTTCTGTTCGGAAAAGGAAAAGCAATTTACTTGTTTTTCTGTTGATTTTGGACGCTTGATTTTATCTGCGTTATATTCCATAAGAAACCCCAAGTTATGAGCAGTTTTTAGTGAAGTTTGAATAACATTAATTATAGCTTTAACATAATTTGCAGATAGTGCTTGATGGTTGCGTGTGTTGCCACATAAAGAGAGATTAGTAATATACTTTTGCAAAATAATAGGTGAAATATCCTCAAGTTTGTACTTGCCCAAATGTGGGATAATATGCAAAGATACAATATTTTTGTATCGTGCAAAAGTTTGTTGTTTGTTTGTTGACTGAATATAATTATCTAGCCATTCAGAAAGCCATTCTTCATATGTCATATGTTTTCTCCTTGTATTAAATATGAGTAAATTAATATAAAATTTAAAACTATAATTTGAAAAATTTGCATTTGCAATTTTCTAAGTTTAATTAAAATCAATTGCTATGTTGAGATGTAAATACTTTGTGTTATTTTATCTAAAAATATTTTGCCTTTTAAGAAAATATTGGAAAAGTTAAAAAGTACTATGTCAATTGATTATCATCATTGCTTTCATTAATACGCTAACTTACTTTTCTGTGGTTTATGGTAACTTATGATAATACTTTACTAGACAATTTGAGTTTTGCAACATAAAATACACTTTATTGTAGCATAAGTTTAATATAAATATTAGTTTTGAATGCGTTTTATTAAAATTTTTAATATTATTTTAGTAAACAAATTTTTTTTTGTTTAATGATTTGGATATTTTTATAAAATGTGTTAGAATAAATACAATATTTAAAATAACAATTTTTATATGGTATGATTATGAAATACACTGGTGCAAAAATATTAGTTGAAAGTTTGCAAAAGTTGGGGGTAGAATGTATATTTGGTTACCCAGGCGGAAGCATACTTGATATTTATGAGGAATTGTATAAAGTTAAAGGAAAAATAAAACATTACCTTATGTCATCGGAGCAAGGGGCAACTTTTGCTGGTGATGGTTATGCAAGGGCAAGTGGTAAAGTTGGTGTAGTACTTGCAACCTCAGGTCCTGGAGCTACAAATTTAGTTACAGGCATAGCTAATAGTTTCCTTGATTCAGTACCGCTTGTAGTAATTACTGGAAATGTACCGACTAATAAACTTGGTCAAGATAGTTTTCAAGAAGTTGACATTTATGGCATTACTATGCCAGTAGTAAAATATAGCTATTTGTGCAAAAGAGTGGAAGATTTAGAAAGAATAATAATTGATAGCTTTGAGATTGCAAAGAGTGGTAGACCTGGTCCAGTGTTAATAGATATACCAAAAGATATTTTAACATCAAAATGTGAGTATAATGGAAATCTAACTGCAAAAGTGCATAAAAAAGAGGTTAGAATCCCAACCGACTATGAAAAGGTTGCAGAAATGATAAACCAAAGTACAAAACCATTTCTATATTGTGGCGGTGGTGTAGTAAATAATAATTGCGGTGAAAAAGTAATCAAACTAGCAGAATTAATTGACGCACCTATAGCTTGCACTATGATGGGAAAAACTGCAGTGCCATATAATTGTAAATATAACATTGGTATGACAGGAATGCATGGCAATGTTGGTGCGAACAACTTAAAAAATGAGGCTGATTTGGTAATTGCGTTGGGTGTTAGATTTAATGACAGAACATTACGCAGTAAACAATGCGGTCAAAAGATTATACAAGTTGATATTGATTTAGTTGAACTAGATAAAAACGTAAAATGTGATAGCTTAATTAAAAGTGACATATCAACATTTTTAGATAATATCAATCCATACTTGAATAGCAAAAATAATCAAGAATGGTGGGATGAGATAGAATTACAAAGACAAAATGATTATGTATATAATAATGATGGTTTTACACCAAGTAATATTATAAAAAGTCTTGCAAGTAATTTAAAAACTGATGATATTATTGCAACAGATGTAGGACAGCACCAATTATGGACTGCACAATGCTATCCATTTGTAAAATCCAAAACTTTTTTGACATCTTGTGGTTTAGGTGCAATGGGATATGGTTTGGGGGCTTGTATAGGTGGAGTGATTGCAACGGGTAAGAGAGGAGTACTTGTTACAGGTGACGGCAGTTTTGCAATGAATAACAATGAGCTGGCATTGGCGGTTGAGAAAAAATTACCAATTTTGATTGTTGTAATGAATAATGGTGCTTTAGGAATGGTTAAACAATGGCAAACAGAGTTTTATAAAAAGCATTATTATGGTATAAATATAAGTGGCAGAGTTGATTTTGAATTACTTGCAAAGTCATATGGCGTAAGTAAGAGTTATTCAGTAGATAATTTGCAAGAATTTCAAAAGATATTAAGTGATGTAAAAAACTTTAATTATCCAGTTTTAATTAATTGTAAAATATCAAGTGATGAACAAGTTTTACCATTTGTTCACCCAGATAAAATGTGATAAAAAATTGCGATTTGTTATCAAATTGCAATTTTTTATTTTGGTTAATTGTGAAAGGTTGTAAAATTTTGGGTAAAAGATAAAAATTGTTGTTAATTGTTTTTTGTCGTAAAATGTAAAATTTGGTAAATTTGCGATTATTATTTAGTATATAAATTTTAATATTGCTTATAATACTATTGTAGCAATAAGCTACAGAGGAGAAAGTTATGGCAAGAAGTCAACAAAGTACTAGCAACAAAACTGCTAATAAGGCATCTAAGTCAAGTCAAACTAAGGGTGCATCTAAGTCTAGTACTAAAAATTGCTCAAATTGCAAATAATTAGTTTTGTAATTTTAGCAAACTCAAAAAAAACAAAAATCTCTTTAATGTAGAGTTAAAGAGATTTTTGTTTTTTAATAAATAATCTAAAATTTTAGCTGTTAATTATAATAAAATAAATCTTACAAATATACTTTTTGCAAGTTACCTTGCCAAAAATAGCTTAAATAAATTGCCATAAAATAAATATAAACATTTATAATAGAATATCCATATATCAATAAAAGCTAGTTAATATCAAATATTTTATATGCAATGTTGTTTAGCAATCACAAAATAGTAATTTGTATGTTAAATGATAATTTAATATGTCATTTTCATAGTCTATAGTTTTGTAAGAGGATTACAACTATTTATATTTTAAAAGTTTTTCCAAAACTTTATAATTTTAAAGAATAGCATTGATTATTGATTATAAATTCTCTATATTGTAGAATTTAGAGTATATTGTAATATCTATAATTTTGCCGTATTTTTGAGCGATGTCAATATCTTGCTTAGTAATTTTTTTACCGCTTGGTAAAATTATATTGCCATTTGCCATTATATTTTTTTGAATAATTCTACCAATCAAAAAACCATAATTACTTATTGTAGTAATGATGTTTGGGTCAGCAGTTGGTGCGGGCTGAATTATAACACTCTTTTTAGCTTTTGGTTTGCGTTTGAAAACCAAACTATCTTGAGATATTGAAATAATATCTACATTGCAGAGATTTTTTGTGTCGCTCATAATTTTGCGAACCTCAAAAGTTTTAGTAATCATAAGGTCAATTAGATTGCCATATATTTTACCTTTTTCATCAGTTATCAATTGGTTTGCAATAGAGTAGAATTTAAAGTCAGGATAGTATCTGTCCTCAGCTTTATACATAATTGCATCATTGATTTTACATATATTGCTAACTTTAATTTTCACATTCCTACTAGTAAGAAAGTAATCAATTTTTTGGTTATTGATATGTATCTGATTAATTGTGCCTAAATGTTGTGCTGAATAATTATCTATAATTGGTTTATTATATAAAGATGATAAAAGCATATATTACTCCTTTGTTATTCTTATAAAGTAATATATGCTTAATTCTTTTTATTTATGACTTGTACACTTTTTAAAATTTTGTTTATTTATAAATATTATTTTTCCAAAAGTTCGTCTTTTGGCTCTATCTTGTTTTTGCCTATAAACACTATTCCTATAGTGTTAGCACCAGTGTGAGAGCCTATAACAGGTCCAATATAATTTAGTATTACATTAGTTATGCCTAATTTTTGAGCAACTTTTTCTTTTAAGAATAGAGCCTCATCTTCACAATCTGCGTGAACAATAATTATTGTATCATTTTCTTCTGGAATTATCTGTTGTTCAACATAATTAATAAGACTTAATAAAGCTTTTTTTCTACCTTTTACTTTATCAATATTAGATAATTTTCCGTCAATATTAACATAAAGCATTGGTTTAATTTGTAATAATGAACCAGCAATTGCTGCTGCTTTGCTAACTCTACCACCTCTCATTAAGTGGAATAGGTCGTCAGGAGTGAAATAGTGACAAAGCTTGTCCCTTCTAATTAAAGTTTCATTATAATTGTCCTCAATACTCATTCCTGCATCACGTGCTTTTAATGAGTAGTATGCAAGTAATCCCTCACCAGATGCTGCACATCTTGAGTCAATTATATAAAATTTTCTTTCTGGAAATTCTTGCTTCAATTCCTCAACAGCATTTAACATATTTTGATAAGTACTACTTAAACCAGAAGAAAAACAAATATGCAAAATATCATTGCCAGCTTGTAATATAGGTCTAAAAAATTCTGTCGCAAAATAGCTTGTTATAAGTGAAGTTGTTGGCATTGCACCATTACGAATTGCATTGTAAAATTCCTTGCTAGATAGCTCCTTATCAATGCCGTATTCAGTGTCACCAATGGTATATGCCATTGGAATAATTTTAAAGTTGTCAAAAACCGAAAATTCCTTTGGGAAATCGCTTGTAGCATCTGTAGTGATGTAATAAGACATATAACCTCCTAAGTCTTGTAAAAATTATTTTTTATTAATTTTAGTTTATAATTTATTTTTTAAAACTTATCAATTTAAAAAATATTATTTATTATTAAAATTATATTAATGTACATAAATTTTAAAACTTTAAAAACCATATAAGCTTTATTTGATTTTTATTTTTAAGATATATCGCATTTTATTATAAGATAATTGTTTACTTTTTTAATAATTCATCTGTAGGTTCAATTTTATCTTTACCTAAAAAGAATAGTGCCACAGTACCTTGTCCTGCGTGTGAACCAATAACAGGTCCAATATATTCCAATACAATGTTTTGGATACCAGTTTTTTCAGTGATTTTTTCTTTAACAAAAGTTGCGTCTTCAACGCAGTCTGCGTGAGAGATAAATATAATTTCATTATCTTCCAAAATCATTTTGTCCAACATATGATTGACTAACTCAGTCAAAGCTTTTTTTCTGCCTTTAACTTTGTCAATCGTAGATAATTTGCCATCAATATTAACATAAAGCATTGGCTTTATTTTAAGTAATGAGCCAGCAATTGCGGCAGTTCTACTAACTCTGCCACCTCTCATTAAATGGAACAAATCGTTTGGTGTAAAGTAATGACAAAGATGGTCACGTCTTTCCTCTGTTTGTTTGTAATTATCATCAATATTTAAACCATTATCTCTAGCTTTTAAAGCGTAATATACAAGTAATGCTTCACCAGATGATGCACATTTAGAATCAACCAAATATATTTTTCTATTGGGGAATTCCTTTTGTAATTCCTCTACTGCGATTGTAACACTTTGATATGTACTACTTAGTGCTGATGAAAAACAAATATGTAGTATATCATTACCAGCCTCTAAAATAGGTCTAAAAAATTCAGTAGCAGTATAGGTAGTAATCAATGATGTTGTAGGTAACGCACCATTACGAACTAGGTCATAAAATTCTTTACCTGATAATTCTTTGTCAATGCCATATTCAATATCATCTATTATATATGACATTGGTATAATTTTAAAATTTTCAAAACTTAATTGTTTTGGAAAATCACAAGTTGCATCTGTAGTAATAAAGTAAGACATAAAAACCTCTTATTTGATTTTATTTTAAATAATATATCAGAAGCTGTAGTCAAGCGACACGTAGTGGCATTTGACATCAGCAATTGTTAATTCAAATAGTGTCAGCTTTTGTTTAAATTTGATTTTTTCAAATTTAACGACACATAGTTTATATTATCAAAAGCTGTAGTCAAGCGACACGCAGTGGCATTTGACATCAGCAAATGTTAATTCAAGCAGGAAGTGCTTGTGATAACAAGCTTTATTGCTACAGCAATATAAAATTTTTGCTTTAGCTAAAATTTACTTCCTATAGTTTATATTATGTGAAGTTGTCGCAAAGTGTGGCGTAGCCACATTTTGCAGTAACTAATGTTAATTCAAACACGAAATACTTGCACAGTAAGTGGATAGCGTTATCAATACAAAATTTTAAGCGGGCTTAAAATTTACTTTCTATAATTTTTATTATCAAAAGTTATCGCAAAACACCTGAAAGAGTATTCTGCAGTAACTGATATGAATTCAAATAGTGTCAGCTTGATTTTTCAAGCAAAAAGTGGAAGCTCTTGTCTATTTTGAGTTTTCTCAAATTTATTGACACATAATTATAATACAAAAGCTATCATTTACTTAACAAAAAACTACTTTTGTGTGAATGTCAGTATTGTTTGTTAGCACTATAGTAATATCAAATGTAAATTGCACAATAGCTAATAGTTTATTCAAGAGTGTTGTGTAAATAATAAAAATTAGCTTGCATAAAAATTTACTCTATTAATTATATCAAAAACATATGCAATAATCAATTGAATGGTAGTAATAATCTATTTTTTGTGTTTAAAGATAATAATCATTAATTTTAAACATATAATATACTAGGATGATATGTATAATCGAATGCAAATAGTTATTATATTATTCACAACTTATTGATACTTTGCATATAATATGCTCAAGTAATGTATTATAAAGTTAAATTGTGCGAATTGTTATTAAAAATAATGATTGTTGTTCAATTCTTTTAGTATACATTATAATACGTATATTATTTTAAGGTAAATGTGTATAATTGTCAATACACAAAGCAAAAAATTTGACAAATATTTAGATTTAATTTACAAAATATTTAGATTATTGAGTTTTGTTCAAATAATTGTGCTTATAATTGATAAAAAATTATAATTAAAAAACAAATTTAAGCAATAATATGGCTAAAAAATAATGGCAAACTTCTGTTTTTGGCATCTAAAGTCGAAAAATTAGAAAAATAGGCAAATTTTATTATTAAATCTTAACATAATGTGCAAAAATTATTGAAATTTACACTCAATATATCACAAAAATTATAAAAAAATAGCAATTTTACATAAAATTTACACTAATTAAATGGTTTATAATTGATTTTTGTTAAATTTTGTTGTATGCTATGTGTAGAGAGATAGTGCGTGAATTCCACGCTAAAAAGGAGTTTATAATGAATAATACATTAAAACGCTTCTTTGTATCAGCTCTTATGGTTTTAGTTTGTATAACTTTGGTGGCTTGTAATAAAGATGATTCCACTGCCAAAAACAATGGTGTTCCATTTGGTGATAAGTATATAGATATAAATGGAACACAAAAAATCAATGCTTCAATGGACGCACTTCAAATGTATGAAGTTGGTGTTAAAAATTACATTAGAAATGTTGATTTTGTTGCTTCAAAGCAATTAGCTAATATAACAACAAATGCTCCAATCGTGGGTACAATGACTCAAAAATTGGATAGCTTAAAAATAAAACAAGACAAAATATATTATTTGGATTTAAACACATTTACAATGTCTGGCAGTCCAAATGTAAAAATAGCTGATAGAAGCCTTTATCAAAATGGTGAATATAAAGTTCAGTCAGCAAACAAAAAGAATATAGTAGTTGATAAGAAAAGTGGTACCAGTTCGGTAAAAGTGTGGCCTGAAAATGAAACTTTTGGTAGTTTAAAGGCTGGTTTGAAAAAATATCCGAACGACCCAACAAGAATTAATATGTTTATTATTAATTCTGATACAGTAAAAAGTTCAACAAAACCAGAATATGATGCAAAGAGTAAAACTTACACTTTTGACTTAGTTTTGGATATTGAGACCGCAACTGAAGATTATTTGGAAAATATGAAATACCAAACAAAGAAAGGCGGTATCAGTAATGCAAAAATCACATTTAAAAAGCTAAAGTTAACTGTTGTAATGTGGGACAATGGTCTTATTAGAACTATTGCAACTGAGGAAGCATATAATGTAGTTGCAACAGTGCTTGGAAGTAATGTAGATAGTAAGACAGATTTGTTTTCTACAACTTATTTCACTTATGATAGAAGTGAGGTAAATATTAATAATTATACAGGCTATTTTAAAGATAAAGTTTAATTTAAATTTTTAGCTGTAATCAAATTAGGGCATTTATCAAAAATGCAACCCTTAAGGGTTGCATTTTGTTTTTTTAATATAAATTTAAAATATTATTAAGTTTTTGTTAAAAATCTCTATATGTCCTATAAATCAAGGGGAAAGCATACTATCCACATTGCGTGGATAGTATGCTTTGCGATTTTCTATAAACAATATATTAAAGTCTGTGCTACAAATAATTTGGAATATTATCAAATTAGATAGTTACATTACAATTTTACTATTATAAACAATGAGGTATTATCTTTGCTCAAATAGCTAGTAAAAGTTACCAAAGCTTTATCAGTGTTGTAAAAATATATTGACATTTATTGTACGAGTGTAATGCTTTCATAAGTGCAATCAAGTTAATTGTTTGAGAAATAATTAAATATGATTTTAATTAAAAGTTTTTATATAAATTTAAAAAGCTAAACTTAACTATTATAATGAGAGTTTAATGTTTTGTATTCACTTGGCTTATATAGTTGGAGATAAGTATTAATTAAGTGTTGTTAGGTATGCTAAACAAAATTTAAGATAATTTATCACTTTTAATCAATAATTTAATATTATTATTTTAAATAGTTATACAATGATTAAATAATATTTGTATTTATATTAGTTTTTTAAATTACACAAGAATGTTATAGTTACATATAAATAATTTTTTATTGAAAACAGATGGTTTATATATCTACATTGTGTAGAATATTTACAATGCAAGTTATTTGAATTTATTTTTAAATATTTTGTTGAATTTTTGATATTGACTAGGCAATATTTTTGTGTTAAAATTAAATTAATAAATAGCTTTTATAATTTAATAAAGATTGTTTTTGAATTAAGATTATAGATTTTAAACGGGTATTAGGTGAACTTATGGCAGAAAAGAAGAAAGAAAAAATGGTTAGACTTAGAGGTTATGACGAATTAGATGGTATGTATGTTCCAGAAAGTATGATTCCTAAATATGAAAATTTAGGAAATGGTTGTTATGGAAAGGGGACAGAAGTTTGTGATTATAAAAGTAAAAAGTTAGATGTCGTAATTCCAGAAGGTGTGACTATGATTGCAGAAAATGCTTTTTCGGGTAAAAATATAAAATCAATTACAATACCTACTACACTAACTGTCATTAATACTTCTTCCTTTAGTTTTTGTAGATATTTAGAGGAAATCAAAGTTGCCGATGGTCATCCGACTTATCACGTTGAGGGAAATTGTTTGATTGATACAAAAACTAAAACGTTAGTTATGGGGCTTAACAAAAGTGTAATACCAGCAAATGATAGCGTAACAAAAATAGCATCATATGCTTTTAGAGCTAATGGTAGTGGTAATTGCGTTATTCCTGCAAATATAGTTGAGCTTTGTGATAGCAGTTTTTGCGGATGTGGAATGTATAATTTGACTATACCAGCATCTATTAAAAAAATAGGCAAAAGAGCATTTGCAAGTTGTCATTGTCTGCAAAATCTTGTGATTGAGGAAGGTGTAACAGAATTAAGTGAGGAGATGTTTTCTAATTGTGAATTTTTAAAGAATGTAAAGCTTCCAGAAAGTTTGAGAGTGATTGGAAAGCAAGCATTTTATAGTTGCGAAAGATTAGAGAATATAAATATTCCAGCAAATCTTGAAAGGGTAGAACGTACGGCTTTTTGTTGGAGTAATAATTGGTGCAATGGATTAAATGGTCATTTAGTGATACCTAAAAATTTAAAGATTGGTTATGCTTCTTTTCCTTGTGCAAGTATTGAAAGTATTTCAGTTGAGGAGGGGAACCCTTACTATTATTGTGAAAACAATTGCTTGATAGAAACTGCTACAAAAACTCTGGTTTTAGGCTGTAAAAATAGTACTATACCTAATGATATTAAAAAAATAGGTGACGGAGCTTTTTATTTTGCCCTTGGACTAAAAAAAGTAGTTATACCAGAATCAGTTGAGGAAATAGGTGAGATAGCTTTTAGATTTTGTAAAGACCTTGAAGAGGTTGAAATACCAAATAGTGTGATGGAAATAGGTGAGGCTACATTTAATTGTGTACAAGAATTTTATGAAGTGCTAAAGCTTAAAAAAGTGAAAATACCAAAACGCTTTGAGCATAGAATGGATATTTTTGATGAACCAAATAATATAAATTTTGAGTTTACTGAATAATATACGTTATCAGAAATTGAAAGCAAGTAGCCTATAGGGATATTTGCTGGCAACCAATGTTAATTCACACTGAAAATGCTTGTGATAACAAGCTTTATTGCTACAGCAATATAAAATTTTTGCTTTAGCTA
>CAJTNA010000014.1 GCA_910577845.1 uncultured Christensenella sp.
AACTATTCTATTGTCATTTTCTTTGGGAATTACTACCTTTTCTACCTCTTTCCCACTTTTAGAATGTATCTTAAAAACACTACACGTTGATGAATCAGCATTTACTTTAAACTCTAGAGTATAATCACTTTCTAGATTACCTGTATCACTTGGAAAACTATCTACATTTTCCTCTTTATTTTCAATTTCCTCATCATTTAATTTTCCACACCCGACCAGTGCAAAAACACTAATGATTACCACTAGGATAACCAAAGTTGCTACAATAATTTTGCTTTTCATACAAAAGCCTCCTTATAAAAAAATTAGTTATATTGATGATTTTGTTTATATTAAAACAATTATCAATATAACCATAACTAAACTACAATGTTCGACAAATTTTGTCAATTGAATTAGATAGCAATTTTAAAACTTTTCAAAGAATTTACATAAAAACAGCCTATTTACGAGTTATCTGCGTAAAAATTGAGCGCTAAGAAGTATATTTGCTTAAGATTAATATACAAAAATTATTCAAATAATCTATTGAATATATATCTATAATAATCAAAACCACCAGCTAAGCTGGTGCTAGATTCCCTCTCCCCTTAGGGCATATTACTAGCCCAGCCTATAGACTCATTGAATTTACTGCCAATCGCATTTCTTTCTCAATTTCAACTCTAGGCTCTTTTGCCCTTATTCAGTTATTGTAACTTACCGAGCGGTAATTATCGCTTGTTTTTCTGTTTACTAGTTTCATCATTTTCTTAATACAAGCAATTTGAATTGTTATCTTTTTACTTTTTTTTGGTGTAGCCTATAATATCGCTCAAATGCTTTCCAAAATGCTTACATAGATACAATGCACACCCTTGTACTAAATCGTAAGCATCACTAAAAATATGAGTTAGGTCATACTTATGTTTTATATCTACATATAATTTCGTGTTTAACTGTTGCATACGAAAACCCATATATCTAATGAGAAAATGTGTTTCCATAAAAGCTATGCTTTCTGACATAGCAACAATATTTTCAGGAGAAATTTCTTCTTTTAGGACACTTAAATCAATATTTTGTTACAACTTATTTCTTTCATTTTGCTTTTTACCTCCGATTTTCGGCTTATTTTTGCCTTTCGGCAACAAAAAAACAAAATGGAAAGACAATAATTATTTTGCAAATTGCAAGTAAATAGAATTCTAATAATAATGGATGGAACGTCACATTCCTTAAGTCAAGGGCGACCGAAGAGAGTGCATTTACCCTTGACTTAAGTTGGCTTTTCGTTTACCCACAACAACCGTAAGACAAAAATCAAAAATGGAGTATTTTTTCTATTGCACTTGATTTTTTCATTTAAAAAGGTTAAAATGTACATATGGATAGTTTATTTCGAAAAAAGTACAAACTGATTGAAGCGGAAGAAGAAAAGTTATTGTATTGGGAAGCATTGCGACCTAATAGATATGGCTTTGTTCATGTTGAAAATCCACATTATTACATTGATGGCGATAACAGAAAATTTTTAGTACACAAACCTACACCCAAAGAACGCAGAGAGATAATAATTAATACAATAATTCAATGTAATGGTAGAACTTTTATTATCCCCGAACTAGCAGATAAACTAGGAGTGTCAGACAGAACGTTACAAAATATTTTAAGGCAGTTGGAAAAAGAAGGGCTTATACAGATAACTCCTAAATATGCTAAAAATGGCAAGCAAAAAGGCAATGCATATAAATACATAGGTCCTGCTTGTAAGTTTTATGGCTCTGAGCTTACTTTGAAAGCATTGTATAACCAAAACAAAATGTTGGTTTTAGAAATTGGCTTGGAAAGAATATGAGTTTAGCCACGATAAAAATTGGCATAGCATATATTCGCTTTGCAAGATAAAGTTTAAGAAACGGATTGCAAGACGACAATATCTGGAACAAAACAATTTGCCACTTGTCATTTCAGAAGATATTAAATATTTGGTTTTACGCTATTGCTATTGGAAAGATAAAACTAAAAAACTAAACACTTGTTATGCTTAAAAAGGAATGAGTTTTATTCAAAATATGGCACAATTAAATTGGATATAGAGCCACTCAATAGGCAGAAAAAGTGTCTTTCTTTGGGCACACCCTATAAGTTGAGTTTTGTAGAAATAAAAATAATCCTAAGATAAAAATATTTGATAAAAAACAAAAGAAATGCTAGGAGTATTCACTTGGTTTACGGAAAATATTATTAAAAGTTCCACTGAATTACCAAACGATATTACTGAACAATTTTTCATTTTAGGCGACCTTACAACAAAATAATTTGAGATAAAACATACAAAAAGTGCAAAGAAACAAAAATCTGTGCACTTTTTTTGTTATTTATAGGGTGAAAAAATATATTAATAGACAAAGGACAAGTCGTTTATTCTATGGCTGCAAAAAATAAATATAAGGAGGTGTTAAGTTAACTCATAAGCGGACAAGTCCTAACAAAAAATTAGGAGGTTATAAAAACGAACAATAGATATAAAGGAGATATGCTAGTAAAACTAGATAAAGATGGCATTGCCGAGTGGTATCTGAAATGTAAGGTGCGAAAGCAAGGCAATGTATATATTGCTACCCCGCATACAACAAACACTTCAAAGCGAACTATACGCAAAGAAAAACCAATAAGCGTTTCTGTTAATGATGGGGAATATACACTTGAAAATACACAAGAAAAGTCTACAAATAACGATAAATACGAGAAAAGTAAAGATAAACAAAATATTCGCATTACAACTCTAAAAGATATATTTGATGAACTTTATGACAAATATTCAGATTTGAAACCACATATCCAGAAAAACACTATTACGCAAGTTATGTTGCCACTATTTCAAAATGAAATTGACAATAAGTTTTTTGTAAATGAACAATGGGATAGAAAACGAAGAAATCTATATACACGCAAGCAAAGATTTGAGTATAAGGCATATAACCAATCGTATGAATATTTCTTTACAATAACCTACGATAATAACAAGCATACCGAGCAAAGTTTTGAAAAGAGTTTGAAATTTGCTTTATCCAACTTGCATAAAAGATATGGTTGTTAGTTTCAAGGTGTATGGGAACGAGGAAATGAACACGATAGACTTCATTTTCATGGTTTAATATATGACCCGAATACAAAGATAACAAGTGGACTTGAAATGGTAAGAGACTACAATCCTCAAACGGGAAAAATGAAATCTTATTTGCAAAGCAAGTATTTTGCAGAAAAGTTTGGAGGGAACGAATTCCGCGAAATTATCCCGCAAATGTATGATTCTGCTACTAAATATATAACTAAGTATTTAAGTAAACAAGTTGTTAAACCTTACTATTCGCAAAGACTTTAAAGGTTTATACAAAGCGATATATGCGGAAATGATGTGCTATGCAAGATGGATAGCACTGATGAAAGAGATATACGGCTAATTGTTGCAGACAAATTCACTATTTGGCAAGATAGTGAACACATAGGCGAAGTATCTCCAGACACAATGAATAACGCACCAAAAGTGCCATAAATTTTCAGTAAAAAAGTAAAAACAAGCCGAAAAAAAGTGTGGTGGCTAAAATTGGGGTATGTGCAAAGGGTTTACCGCACTACCCAATTTTAGCCACCACTTTTCGGTTTGCACCTTTACTTTTGCTTTGTTGTATTCAGTATGAGTTTGCTTAATTGAAATTAGACTTCATTTTATTTGCTTGGTTAAGTTTAGTCTGTTTTTATTTGCATTTACTCTGCTGTTGCTAGATTGAGTTTAATCTATTTTTATTTGGTTAAGTTAAGAATACTTTTTTTGCTTACATTTAGTTTGCTTTTTATTTAGTTATGTTTTGACTATTTGTGTGAGCTTGTCTTGGTACCCGAGTGCAAAGCACGAGGACACCGCTTGTATCAAGACAGGCTCACACATTATGGTCAGTTTGTATATTAACACCATTTATTAAAAATTATCACTTGTGTCAAATTTACACACACATTATGCCAAATTAATATCAATCCAGTATTTAAGTACTAATTTTAGTTGTTGATTAATTTAATCAACCCTTCAACATTAATTTGTTTTGTACTTGAATCATACAAATATGGTATAATAATTATTCTTGAATTTTCACTAATATAAATTTGTGGGGCATAATTTTCTGGTTTTAGTATGTTTATTATATAGGCACATTTACCTTCGCATTTATTCAATTTTTTTTCACATTGTTCTAACCATTTTGTTCTTTCTTTATCAAAATGTCCAGTCCAATATTTAAAATCAACATATTTATCATTATCAAATACAAAATCAAACTTTTCATATTTTTCCAAAGAACTTATTCTATTCAATTTCATGTTAAAAGACTTTAAGAAATCATCAACTATGAATTTGCCAACAACTTCACCTAAAGCACCTAAATATATTCTGCCAAACACATTTGGAAGCAAAATATAGTTAGATTTTTCAAAAGATGTTGCATATCCTTTTTCTTCAAAAAACTCCTTTATATGCGGAATTTCCATTAATACTTTCAAATTAGCTTTATCTTCTGAAACAGAATATTCATTATAATCATCGTATGTTATATTGCAATTACTTTCTTTATCTATATTGTAATAATAATATTTGCTCGGTTTCATCAATTGGCAATAAATATCATATTCATTATGAATTCCAACATTATCAAAAGGATGCTTAAGCACAACCTCTCTAAGTTCTTCCCATTTATCAATATCACTCTTATACTTAAATTTTAATAACGATTCTATTTTGTCATTGTTTTTTTTAATTTTAGCATTATTAATATTTAATTTCGACAAATCACCAATCTGTTTAATATTTCTACAATTGTTTAACAAATATTTAAATTCATAATTTAATCGTCTATTCAACAATTCACTCTTGCAATTTGCTAAATCATTTTCCATTTGACAATCATAAAAAATATAAATATTTTTGTTTTTTATGTTTGTTCTACAAATTCTACCAATTGCCTGCATAATAATTTTTGCAGTATGCATATAAATATGCTTTGATCGAGGTGTTGCAATTTTATTTGCAGATGCATGATAAAAAATTTTTATTGCTTTTTTTATTTCAATAGTTGCTTGTTCTAAATTGAATTGCCCCTTTTCTTCTAAACATTTCACCTGATATATAAATTTCAATAATTGTTCTTCGTTTTGATTAGTATTCATATTTACAAACATATTAGTTGGTTTATCAAGAAATATAGCTTGAAAATCTTTTTTATCATTATTATAATTGTTATCATTAATCGTTTTTAAGTCATTTTCATATTTTGGATTAAATTCGTATTGCAGATTTTGTCCTGCACCCAAAGTTTGATAAGTAGAAATAACAAAAACTTTCTTTCCACTTTTCAATTTTTGATTTATAATTTGTTTTGTTCTTTCAAATTTTTCAACACTACCATCCAAAGTATGCCAACAACCTTTTTCTCCAATCGGGTTAATACAATTGAAAATATTGTTAATGCATTTACTATTAAAATCTAATTTCATATTTAATGAAATATTTGTTAAAAATAGAAATGATTTTATGTCATTTTTAAAGAACACTGCAATTGCATAAGCAACTTTACAATATCTTGCTTTAACATAATCATCTTTTGAATATTTTGAAATTTCCTTGATAATCTTACCACATGTTTCTTTATCAAAAATAGTTTGTAAACATTCTAAGTAATTTTTATCTGTTATTTCACATTTATTAATAATAATGTTTATATTATCATAGCAACCTAACTTGTTTGAAATAAACGAATCAATTCTTTGTTTTTCTGTATCACTTTTTTTATAATACAATTGTCCTAATTTACTTTGAATATATTGCATATCATAATTACCTGTTACCGTATCTAGAGTTGCAGTTGCCGATATTCCAACTACTTTTGCTGATTTACATAAATAAATAATGATTTTTTCAGGAGACAAATTGAACGAAAGCAAATTAATTTTTGATTGAGTATCAAATGCATCGCTATCTACAAAATTATAAAATCTAAAGCCTTTTTCATAAACTGAAAAATCTAATTCACTTTTCAAATCAACAATTTGATAAGAAACATTTTTAATTGCATTCATAATTTGCAAAGTCAAGTAATTCAAATATTTACCCTCAATTCCAAACTCTGACAATACTGTCTTAATTGAAGATTCATAAGTAAAATTATTTATTTCTTGATTTCTCTGCTTTTTTAAATTGCGATAATTTTCAGCAATAAATTTTATTCCATTTTGAAAATAATTTAAAAACGACTTTATATCTTGAAGCATACAAAATAAATTTTGCTCTTCGTTTATATTCATTTTATCAGCTTTTTTTATCCAATTCAAGTGATAATTTTTATCATTGTCCATATAAATAATTGATTTCGTATCATCAAGAATTGTATGAAATTTGTAATCTTGGAATAAAAAATTAGCATTCTCTTTTTCGGTTTCAACTAATTTATGATAATCAATTAAATTATACTTTGATTTTATTTCTGAACATCTAGATTTAAATTCACTTATTATCTCTTCTGGCTTATAATATTTTTTTTCTTTATTTTCAATTTTATATTCTAATTCTTTTGAAAGTTCTATTAGTAACTTTGTAAATGATGTGTTTTCAACCCCTGCACAAATTATTCTAAACAACTCTACTATATTTATTTTTGCATCAAGACTATCCTTTATAACACTCTTTAAAAGCACATCTTTGCTAGTATCAAACTCATCAATAAAAATAATTGACTCATTTAGCAGTGCTTTATTGTCAATAAAATTATATGAAGGTTCAATAATTGTAGAATTACGAACTAAAAACTTATCTATGCTCATAAAAATAATTTTTTTATTATCAGTATCTACTGCAGGGTATAATTTCCCTATCCATTGATAGTTAGGATTGTTTTTGATTAAATTAATTTTATCTGCCTTAGTTCGTTTATTGCCATTCTCATCAAACTTCAAGCTGTCTTCAATAGCTTTGCGAAATTCTTTTTCATACTTGTCTCGTAAATCTTCCCTAGCTTGACTAATTATAAAATAAATATTTTCTTGTGTTCCATATTCTTGCCCATCATTATTTTTTTCTTTCAAAATTTTACTTAAAGTATTAATAATATTAACGCATCTTTTTACACCGCTCAATACTGAATTGTTAGAAAAATAATTTGTTGGTATAGAATTTTCAATCAAATCAAAATTATCAATTAAAGTATCAACATTATTATCCAAAAACAATACATCTTTTTCAAATTGCTCTAATTTATCATTTTTATCAAATAATGCTTTAAGCTCACTAACTGGCAGATTTTTCTTTAAATTAGTTATAAAAATTATTTTATTTTTTACTTTTTGGTAACTTTTATAAATAAAATCAATTACATTATAAGTTTTTCCAGTTCCTGTTGGCATATCAACCAAAAGCAATCCTGCTTTGTCATTTGAAAAACAAAAATTAGTTAAAAGTGTTTGCACAAATTTTCTCCTTAAGTATATTTGGTTTTTTTAAATACGATAAATCTTACTCAATTTCTTTCATTTTGTTTAGCAAGTTTTCATAAGTGTCAACAACTTCATATCTAACATTTTCTGCAAGTCTTAAATCATTGAATAACTTTCTCACGCATTCGGTTTTTGCTTTTTCAATTCCACGCAATTCCAATGATTCCATACTACCTTTTGTTTCTGCAACAAAATAAATATGTTTTATTCCCATATTGTCATTAAATGCTATCGCCCAATCAGGTGCATAATCACCAACTGGTGTTGGAATTTTGAATGTTCGTGGCAATTTTGCATAAACGCATACTTCGTCTGCTACATCAAGGTCTTCAGCAAATTTGCGTTCAACACTCTTTTCTGCTGAGCCATCTGTTGATACATAATCTTGAATTGCTTTCTCAGCCCGGAACACCTTGTTAAAGTCAATTTTTGCTTGATTTGCAGTAAAAATATCATTATCATACTTGCCATCAGTAAGATTATATGTTATATGGTCAACAATCATAGTTGCTTTTTGCTCATTAATTAGTTTTATAATTTTAGATATAAATTCTTCGGGATTAACCTTAAATTTGCCAAATACATCAGCTCTTATGCCCTGCAAAATTCTTACTATTGATTTTCTTGTAAGGTTAGTTCCATCTTTAATCTTGCCAACAAGGTCATACTTTGCATTATTGCTAGCGGTATTTTTAACAGCCTTCGTATTTGTCTTTGATACACCAAATGATGCACCTTGATTAACTTGCAGTTCATCCATAGTTTTGCGTTGTTCACCAACTGTTATTGTGTATTTCAATTCTGAAACAAACAACTTTTCATTTATGGTTATAATTGCTTTTTGAATCAGTTCTTCACTATCAAAAGTAACGGTGTACGCATATTTATGATTGATTTGCTCCCACAATTTTTGAAATTCTTTTTTATAGAAATTATCATTAAGCGGGTTTTCTTTGACTGCTGGCTTGCGTCCATCTGCAATGATGTCATCAAGCACTTTTTCATCAAATATGCCTTGTACTAATTTGTGTATACTTTCATTATATGGAGCTAAAATGTCTGGCATTTCTTTAAAAGTATTATTTGCTTTATCTTCAAAATATTTATCAGTCAAATGATTTTCCTTGTTTAAATATCCACTAAATCTCAAATAACTTTGAATATCGCTTGCCATATCCTTATCTACAACAATTTGACTTGTGCCATCGCTAACAACTTTATCCATAAAATATTCAATAGTTGCTTTTGTTGGTCTGTCTGCAAGATTGGCTTTTATGTCTTTTTGAATATCTGCAACGAAGTCCTTATAACTATCAGTTGCTACAACTGTTAGTTTGTTGACATTCAAAAATGTTGTCCTATCTTTACAATATTGTAAATCTACTCTGTCGCCAAGCATATTTACAGCAATTCTAAGTCCACGACCAACTTCTTGCCTTTTTGCAACAGCAGAATCACCACCTGGCTTTAATGCACATATTTGAAATACATTTGGGTTATCCCAGCCTTCCCTCAGTGCAGAATGTGAGAAAATAAACCTTGTAGGCTCTTCAAAAGACAAAAGCCTTTCTTTGTTTTTTAGAATAAGGTCGTAAGCTGAAATATCATCTGAACCTTCGCCCTTTTTCTCGTTTGAGTCAATCATTCTACCAGTTTTCTTATCTATTGAAAAATACCCCTTATGCGTGTCTTTAGTATCGATTTTTGATAGGTATTTTGCATAAGGAGTTTCTATCAAACTCAATTTTTCATTAAGTGCATTTGTATATTCTTCTTCAAAAATCCTTGCATATTCGCCTTTTTCATCCGGCTGAGAATAATCTCGATAGTTTGCAACCTCATCAATGAAAAATAAAGATAAACACTTTATGCCTTTGTTATACAGCATTTCTTCTTTCTCAAAATGCGATGCTATAGTCTCCCTTATTTGAATTCTTCTTATATCCTTGTCCGATATATCACCAACTACTTCACCAACGTGAATAACCTCGCCGTTTAGGAATGTTATCGTGTTTGTAAATGGATTTATATCCGAAATAGTATAACCATTTTTATATTGCTCCATTTCATTAGATAAATGGTATAAATTTTGCCCAACTGCAAGAATTCTTGTTTCACGGTTAATTGATTTATTGTAACTAATCTCAAATTCAATTTTTGCCATTGGAGGTTTTTTGCTTGACAAAACTATATCTTGTAAATACAAATAACTATTTGTACCACGCAAGTTTTTAATTTCAAATCCTTTTACTTGAATTTTCTTTACCAAACTTTTATTGTAAGCATCTAGTGCATCAAGACAATACACTAAATTATGTTGCTTTTTGTGTGTTGCAGAAAAATTCATATTAAAAAGTGGATTAAACTTTTTAAGCGATGTTTGAGTTGCTTCGCCACCAAGTTTTTGTGGCTCGTCTATTATAAGGATAGGTCTTGTTTTGGCAACAACATCAATAGGCTTTCTTGATTGGAATTCGTCAAGCACCATATCAATTCTTCTTGCATCTTTACCTCGTGCATTAAATGCTTGGCTATTTATTATCATAACTTGAATTTTGTTTGAACTAGCAAAGCTATCCAATTCACTAAGCCTTTTGCTATTGTAAATAAAATAATTTGCTTTTTTTCCATACTGCTCCATAAAATGGTCTTCCATCATAGAAAAAGATTTTTTAACACCTTCACGAATAGCAATGCTTGGCACAACTATAATAAATTTACTCCAACCATACAATTTATTTAATTCAAAAATGGTTTTTATGTACACATAAGTTTTGCCTGTTCCGGTTTCCATTTCAATGTCAAGGGAGCATTTACCTAGTCCACTTACAAGTTTATCCGACACCTTGTAGTTATTTGTCTTTTGAATGTCTTGAATATTAGATAAAATTTGACTTTCATCTAACAATATTTTTGCATTTTCAAAGCCTTCATCATTTATATCATAGGTATCAAAATAGCTAATCTGTTGAATACCATCAGACTTTTTCTTAATACCTAAATCTCTTGTATATTGAATCATATCACAATAAGGTTGTCCTGCAAACACCTTGCATATATTGAATACTGCATCTTGTTGATATGATTGTGTTTTAAATTTGAATTTCATATTACCTCCAATTTGGATTGATAAACAACAAAACTCATTATTGTTATAAAAGACAATTCTTTCAATGATATATTAGAATTTATTTTTGAGTATTTTTTTAAATAAGGCCTTAACTCATTCAGCCATTCTTGTAAATATATTTTTTCTGTAATTGTACCTATTATATTATGTTCGCAAGCAAGTTTATTAATAAGATAACCACAATTATTAAATTCAGAATATTCTATTGAATAATTAAAGTTTGGCACGACTAAATAATAAAAATTTTTAAATCTTTCATAATTGTTATCTTTTAAATATAAATATAATTCGTCTAAACCTTTATTTAACAGTTGTTCATAATCTTGTTTCAATTTATTGATTTCAGATAGATAATTGAATGTCATAATGTCTTGTGCCGTTAATAATGAAGAAGATAAGGCAGAAATTCCTTTTTTATCTTCAATATTTCCACATGATTTTATAATTTGTTTTAAATTATCAACTTTTTTATTAATTGTGTCATTATAGTCATAAGGTAATAATGAGATTTTATAATTTATTTTTGCCTTTTCATTATTTTTACATTTAATAATTTTACACTTAATACTTTCAATATTATTGATATATAAATCCTCTATAAAATCTTCAAAATCTTTTATATTAATTTCAATATAATTACTATTATTATCAACATCATCAGTTAAGTAATTTATAATGATATTTTGATTACCACGCCATAATATAGTAGGACAATAAGCAGTGCAATTATTAGTAAATGCCTTTTGTTTTTTATCATCTAATGAAAGTGAATGAGGTAAAATTATTGCCCTTATAAATTTAAAATAATCATTATCATTTTTGTTTGACAAATTATGATATTTAAAAAGAATATTTTCTTTCTGTTTTAGTTCAAAGCCATATTCTTTAGCAAGTTTTTCAAAACAATTTAGCATTAAATACGCATAATCAATCCACAAAATAAAACTATTTATAGAAGATTGCGTAATATTTTCACCAAAATCAATATTATTTAAATTTTTTACAGAGTCAATCAATCTATCCATAACAGCAGTTGATATATTGTAATTTTTTATATCAATACTATATCTAAATTTATTTTTTGCAATCTCTGAATACAGGCTATATGCTTTATTTATATCAAGTCTCATCAAATCACTCTCCTTTTGGTGGTTGGTGAATAGGTTTCAAAGATTTGCTCAAAGTTGACGCTTACGCTGTCGGTAGCGATTGAACAATCTCTAAAAACTGCATAAAGTGGTTGCATTTTTGCTATTTCAGTAACCACATCATCGGTCAAGTCATTATCAAAACAACAAATAAGGTTTGGCTGACTATCATTATCGTATTCGCCAACTATAAATACTTTTTTGTTATTGATAATTTTCTCTTCAATTTTACTTGAAAGCAAAACACCCATATCAAGCATAACTTGAAATAGCACGTCTTCCGGTGTTCTATCTTCTTTAATATTATCTTCTAGTCCAGTAAGCAAATCTTGAGTTATATCTTCAGGATTATAGTAAATATCTTTCATGCAACTGCTATCAAGTTTTAAAACACGGAAGCCAATGTCCAATTTATAATTGACATTTGACAACTGACAATTATCATTTGTCACCTGTCCCTTGTTACTTGTCATTTGTTCCAATATTTTCTTTCCTGCTCTACGAATTCTTTCTTTTCCTATTTCACAAATATTTTTATATCCCGCTTTAAATGCTTCCGATTTTTCATCACACTTTTCAGGTAATTGCACGCAAATATATTTTCTATTACCACCATCTTCGGCGTTTAATTGCATAACTGCGTGTGCAGTAGTTGCAGAACCACTGAAAAAGTCCATTATAAAACCATCATTTATATCTATCAAGTTCAATAAATATCTTATTAATTTTGAAGATTTAGGGAATGGGAAATAATCATTATTAAATATATTATAAATTTCAGATGTACCAGTTGCAGTTGTGCATACATCCATACCTATTATGTTTTTTGGAGGAACAGATGGCACTCGTGGATTCCCCTGATTATCAACAAGTTCATAATTCTTAAATTTAACAACTACTTTACCTGCATTTTCTATGAACTCAATAAATTCATTTTGAATTCCCCACTCTGTTTTAGTTTTACTCCAACGCCAATTCCATAATTCATTTGATTTATGAGCTTCTCCACCTGGCCATATTTCTTTACCTTTATAAACTATAGGATAACATAGCGAATCAGTGTAATGAGATGGTGTAAATTTGCCATCTAACTTTTGCAAATAATAACCCCCTCGTTCCTCAAAATACTTGTCTTTTAGAGTATAATTTTCATCATTTTTCTTTAATAACTTAATTTTAACATTTTCTTTATTCTTTGCAAAAATCAAAATGTACTCTGTAACAGTAACAATACTAGTTCCTGTATTACTACCACCTGTACTTTGCCATATTAAATTAGATATAAAATTTTTCTCACCAAATACTTCATTTCCCAACTTAATTAAATTATCAATTTCATTATCATCAATAGAGATAAAAATTACACCATCATCAGCAAGCAAATCCTTAGCTAGTTTTAATCTAGAATACATCATTGAAAGCCAATCAGAATGGAATCTACCATTGCTATCATTGTTTTGGAATAATTTATTACCTTGTTCATCATAGCTTTTACTTGCTTGCAAATATTCTTCTGCAGATGTTGCATAATCATCTTCATAAACAAAATCATTACCAGTATTATATGGTGGGTCTATGTAAATCATTTTTACTTTATTCAAATATGTTTCACGCAAAAGTTTTAGGACATCCAAATTGTCTCCTTCAATATAAAGGTTTTGAGTGTTATCAAAGTCGACACTTTCCTCTCTACAAGGTCTAAGCGTTGCATTTATTGGTGAATTTGCAGTAAGTATTGCTTGTTTTTTGCCAGGCCAAGTCATAGTGTATCGTTCATCATTGTCTTCAACAACAATATCGCTCAACTCCTGCTTTAGCAAATCAAAATCTATCATTTTAATCAACTTGCCATTATTATCAAATCCCTCAGTAACACAATCAGGGAATAACTCAGCAATCTTCCCAATATTCTCATTCACCAAATTTTCACTCTGCATTTTTAACTTTTCCATAATCTCCTCCTGATGATTTTGACGCTTTTTTTATTGCTCCTTTAATGCTTTTTGATTTACTTTCCGCCTTATTCTTAATTTTTTCCAAAACACTTCTAAAATTTGGCGTTTTATCAGTGCTAAATCTAATTGCAATTGCTGTACCATTGAATTTAGTTTTATGTTCTTTTTCAACTAAACTATATTGATAACAATAATATCTTCTTGCGTAATTACCACTACAAATAATAAAACTTCCTTCATATGCTAATGCTAACTCTTTTGTCATATACAGCCCATATCCTGAATTTTTGTAATAATCATCTTTTTCAAGATAAGCATGATTTGACAAAGCACTCAATCCTGGTGTCATTGCATATTTCATTAACACATCTTCTGGCAAATCTTTATATCTTTTACTCATGGCTTTTTGAATACCACACCCTTTATCAGCAATTGCAATTTCTATAAGATTATGATTTGGCCAATATTGTGCACAAACATAAACGTCGTTTGTGTCTGCATGTTCATATACATTTCTAATCATCTCAAAAAAGCAATATTTAACATATTCCCCCAATTCTTTATCAAACTGAATCATTTCTGCTAATTTTTTTGCTTCTTGTTCTATCATATCGTAATCAGATTCTATAGAACCTTGTGATTCTAGACTAATTTTTGTAATGCATATGTACCTTCCTTGACGCCTATTTCCTTTTGCAACATCTCTAACAGGTGCATCACAAGTTTCATAAAATCCCATGTACTGCATATATTTATCTGTATTTTCATTGTTTGGTATATAGCACTCGATATTTCCAAATTTATTTTTACATTCTTTAAGTGCAAGTGCAATTACCAGCATGTTAAAAGGATTAACTTCTTTTATTTCACTCAAATCCAAAATATTATTTTTTGAATTGCCACAAAAATTATATATGTCTATTAAATTTTTAAAGCAATCAATGTTTCCACAAAATACATCATTCGATATTTTTAATGTTTCCATAATATATTCCTTTTCAATTTTCTCTTTATTACTTCTCATCTTTTAGAATTATCCGTCTAGTTTTATTTATTATTTTTAGGAGTTTGTATCTAATAATATTTTATTTGTAGCATTTGCATTTGGTATTACTTTTGTGCCTGTTGCTTTTTCAAACTCTTTTTTAGCATTATTTGCAACTTTTCCACCACGCCTTGCCACAATTTTACTTTCGTCAAATGTTTGTGGTTTTTCTTGTTGCGATAATGTTTTTGTTGTAAGTTCTGCAAGTTGATTAATAGTAAGTTCAATGTCTGTCATATTATTCCTAAGACTTTCTTTTTTTAATTTTTTAGATTTTTGTACTCCTTAACACTTAGTCCACTCCAAGCCTTTGTAAGTTCGTTTGTAAGAATGGCATAATCACTTTCTTTTTCAATCCCTCGTTCTTTCCATTCGTCAGTAAGTTCTTTGCGTATCTTGATAGACAAAAGTCTTTGAGTTATCCATTCTGGAGAATAACCTTTCACGCGATAAAAATCAGCACCTCGTTGCATTGCTTTTCTGGGCCGGCAATTTCATCAAGTCTGTCACTTCCAACTTCAGCAAGCCAAAGTTTAAAAGGTTCGGCTTTTGGAGAAGGAATTGATTGAACAAGACGTAAAATACCTTTTGTATTTAAAACATCTTGCTTATAAAACTTACCATCTGCCGACTGCAATTTCAGTTGACTACAATTTGTAGTCAACTCACTACCTTCATTTTTTAATCTTGTTTTTAAAACACTCCAATATTTTCTTGGATTTGCACTATCTGTAAGTATTGCAACAACATCAACAACAGAAAAATACCAATCTTCCTCTTGCTCATTCCACTGCGTTCTTATTTTTCTAACTTCAAAAACTTTAATGTTTGACATAAAACTTTACTCTTTTCAAAGTGTTAATTTTGACTTGAAAAATTAAGAATTTATAGTCTGTTTTTTATAAACTTTTTGTTCCTTTTACAAAGACTAGCAGTTATTCAGAAATTCCTAACAACTAGCTCTCCATCCTTTGTAAATCTTTTTTCATTTCTTTGACCTTGTCGTTTAACTCAATCTTTTTGTTTGGCTGTCTCTCTGCATCACGCATTTTTATTAATTTCTCAATTTCTGCCTTTTGCTTTTTAATCGCAGTCATTCTGTCAGCATATTGCTCAAAAATTTCTTCTTGTCTAAAAGAATATCCTGCCACATTTGTTACCATAAGTTTATAAACTTTTTCAAGTTTTGTTGTAAGTGGTAATTCTTGCTTAAAAGGCCCTTGCCATTCGCTTTCAAACGTCTTTAAAACTTTTATTTTTTCTTCTTGAAAAACTTTTAGCGATATAACATATTTTATTTCGTAATTAAAATGCAACCTAAACAATATTTGAAAATTGATAAACTTATTCAATGCTTCAATAAAATTTATAGGAACTTCGCTTGTATTTAAGTGCATATCCATTACATATATCTCTTTTACATTATCACTTGCATCCAGCTTTGTTCTCTCTGGTGACAATGTGTTAGAAAGCATAACGTCTATCACATTTTTTGCACTTGTTTTTATTTCTTTATCTGCCTTGATTGTGCGAAACAAATCAAGCATTTTAAATTTTAAATTCACAAAAGTTTGTTCACTATAATTAAACATAATTCTCCTATTTTACTGCTATAAATGCCACAAGTTCAAAATCATCAAGACCTTTTATTTTGTCTCCACTTAAAACACTACTACCTTGCTTAAATAGTGCAACAATATCGCTTTGCTCCTTAACTTCAATAATGCTTTTGATTGCCAATTCAAGCAATTCTGAATACTTGTGCATATCAAGCCCATCATTTGTTTCTTTGTTAAACTGCTTATATGCTGATACTATTGGAACATTTTCCCCTTTACATGAAGAGCGAATTACATCCAAAATCTGCTTAACTTCTAAGTGGTTATTAACAATTTTGCCTTCGCTATTAACATAAACTAAGTAATAAGGATGCAATCTGTTTTGCCTATTTATATTAACACTATTATTGTAATTTTTAAGAATATAAATTACACCTGGCACAATGCCTTTTGCATTATTGGCTGGAATAACACAATGCAAGCCTTTTGGCAATCTTTTTGGCTCGCCATAAGTTTTAATAAACTCTGTAGCATCCATTCTAAATTCGTTAAGTCCAAGGTCAGAAATAGATATACCATTGTTCGTGTCTTCAAGTTCAATGTTTTCACCTTCACGAAGTTTTTTAATTTGAATTTCACGATAATCATCCATTTGGTCATCTGGATTCAACAAGTTATCGTCAGCAGTTGCAGTTTGGTCAACAATAGTCATTCTGCTTTTTACTCTATCTGTCAAGTTTATATATTCATTTAATGGTAAAGGTGGCCAAAAATTTATAAGTTTAATTAATTTATTTTTACTACCTAAACGGTCAATTCGACCAAATCGTTGCACAATTCGCACAGGATTCCAATGAATATCGTAGTTAATACACAGGTCGCAGTCCTGCAAGTTTTGACCTTCAGAGATACAATCAGTGGCAATTAGTACATCAATATCCTTAAAGCAATCGTCATACTCGTGCTTATCTATTTTTGTACTCCATTTTAAATCCATGTTATTATACGATTCAATAGTTTTATGTATCCAACCAAAAGTTTCTTCTCTATGTTTACTCTCTGGACTAAACATTGTAAGCAACCAATTTGTCTTCTTTGGGCAATGTTTAAGTGTTGCTTTATTAGATTGTCCTTCTATCATTGCTGTTTCAATGTTGTATTTTTCTTTTAAGTACTTACCTAAATTGTCATACAAATAGTTTGCAGTATCTGCAAAAGCTGAAAATATAAGCATTTTTTTGTTGCCACTATTCATTGGATTTTTTATTTTTTCATCAACGATATTTTTAAGTGTTTCAAGTTTATAATCGTATTCAGGCGTTATTTTGCCAAGTTCAGCTATCAAACATTCCAAAATCTCAACATCGTCTTCCATTGCGACTTTCCACGACAACCTATCAATATCTGCATATTCAATCTCAATTTCTTTCCCTTTGTCTTTTTTTACTAAATTAAGGCTTCCATCTTCATCTTGGTCAAAAATCTCATAGTTAAACACTTGCTTATTTGCTGTTGCATCTGGTCTCATTTGTCCCTTTTCAAACATATCAAGTTTGCGTAGTTCGGATTTGTTCAAATCCAACATTCCTTGCATTGTTAGTCTAAATGCTTGTACACTTGATTCAAGTCGTTTTAGCAAATTTACAGTCATCAATCTTTTTATACCAGACGCACGACCACTTCTTGTTAAGTTGCTATGCTTGATTTCAACATCATATTTTCTTTCATATTTTGCTTTTTGGCTATCTTGCACAAAATCAAATAAACCATATACAGCCATATTCATATCTTTTATGGCTTTATATATTTCTTTATATTGTGGCACATCTGTTCTTTTTGTAAGTTCTGGATAATATGATTGTGGTGACAATCTGTCAGGAAATTTACCAATATTATTGATATTATAATATTTTACTATGTTTTTTCTGCTCCTTGCAATAGTTACACTATCTAGCAGAATTTTAAAATCAATACTCAAACCATCTATCAAATCTTTAGTTTTGCGTTGTTCGGTTGGCAACTTGCTCCAATCATTAAATACTGCTTGTGCTTGGCGGAAAATTGTTGAAATATTATATTTTGTGTCAAGACTTTTTTCAAAAGCATTATAATCTTGGGCATATGCTAAGGCTAACTGATTTTTCAAATCATTATATCTATTATTTACAGGTGTTGCAGAAAGCATTAAAACTTTTGTTTTAACACCTTCTTTGATGACATGGTTTATCAAAAAGTCATATCTTGTTTCTCTGTCTTTGGTAGGGTTATTGTTCCTAAAATTGTGTGATTCATCAATAACAACCAAGTCATAGTTACCCCAGTTCACAAGTCGCAAATCTCTGCCATTGTGAGCTGTGCCTACTCTGCCTAAGTCTGTATGATAAAACACTTCGTAACGAATTCTATCTTCATAAAAAATATTGTTTGTATCGTTGCTTCCACCACTATATTGAGTCCAGTTGTCTGACAATCGCTTTGGACACAACACCAAAATGCTCTTATTGCGCAATGAATAATAACACATTACCGCCAATGCAGTAAATGTTTTACCCAGACCAACACTGTCTGCTAGTATACAGCCGTTATGTTTTTCAAGTTTGTTGATAATAGAAATAACACCATCTTTTTGGAAGTCATACAATGTATTCCAAATTTTTGTATCCTTAAAGCCAGTCATTTCATTTGGCATATTGTCTTCAGAAATGTCATCAAGAAACTCGCTAAAGATGTTGTATAGGATTACAAAGTAGATGAATTCAGGGCTATTTTCTTGATATGCACTGCCAATCATCTCTACGACTGTATCAGTAATATCTTCAACTTTTGACTTGTCATTCCACACTTCATCAAACATTGACATCAAAAACTTGCTTTGCTCTGCCATATCCGTTTTCATTGTCGCAGTAAAGATATTGTTGCCTTGTTGATAACCTAAATCACTACTTGTAAAGCCATCAATAGGGTTGTAAGTTATGTTTGTGCCATCAGACTTTTCAATGCCGATATTGTTTGGGATTGTGCCAGTTGTTATATTGCTTTTTAATTTAACCTTTTTTCTAACCCAGTCAGCACATTCTTTCGCAACCGCTTTCAAAGTCATTTCATTGCGAAGTTTAATCTCGAATTCATTGCCGTATAGGCTGTTTTCCCTATCAAGTTTTGGTATAAAGAATTCTCTTTTTTCTTTCTTTACACCTTCTGTAACTTGATTTTTAGTAAAAGTTGGAGATGTGAACAAAAATTTGAGCTCATCAATCTTTGACAACTCTTCTTTAAGCTCACTAAACGCATAAATTGAAAAGCAAGATGCTGCAATCCTAACTTTTGAGCCAGATTGCAATTCAACTTTCAAATCATCCCCTAATAACTTTGTCCTGTTATCAATATTCTCAAACATATCTTTTCCCTTGTTATTCGTGCAAAAATGCTATTATTTTTAATTATAATATAAAAAGCGATAAATTTCAAGTGGTTTTATAATTTTTTAATGCAGTTATGTTCTTTATAGCACTATGTCTACCTTTAGTTATGGCGAATTCGCCACAATTAACGGCATTTGTTTAACTTGCCTAACACACAAAAAGCCAAGAGTTCGTATAGAATTCCCGGCTTTATTTTTGTTATGTGTTTAGTTGTTTATATGGTTATATATCGATTTTTAAATGGTTTTTGCTATTTTTCCAATCCCAAATT
Organism: uncultured Christensenella sp.; assembly: GCA_910577845.1. GTDB lineage: Bacteria > Bacillota > Clostridia > Christensenellales > UBA3700 > MGBC100798. The sequence continues at coordinate 20,049 of CAJTNA010000014.1, forward strand.
ATTTACTGGCAATTATATATCTAAGAATGTCCATAAAAATATGTCCCAGTATCCACATAATATCCCCTACACCATAAATGTCTGTTACCATATTTATATTTCATGTTTGCATATTTATCAAATATCATTATCAAACTTTTTCCCTTGATATATCCCATAAATTATGCTATACTCAATTTAGGTGGTATTGATACTAACATATGTATATGATCTGGGAATGTTTCTGCTTCTATTATTTCTACACCTTTCTATTCACATAATTTTCTTAACTTACTCCTATATCACTTTTGATTTTACCATATATTACTTGCCTTCTATATTTTGGTGCAAATACTATATGATAATGACACCTATACTTTGTGTGTGATAAACTATTTTTATTGTACATATTTAAATCCTCCTATGCTTTAATATACAGTTGGCACTCTATATTATACATTTAGGGGGATTTATTAATCAACGGCAAAAGCCTTTTTTTGAACCACTAACATAACTAGTGGTTTTCACAAACCAAAAATACGAACCTTTGTTTTTCAAAAAAGTTCGTATCATAGGAATATGGTGAAATGTGCTGTATACTTAAAGAATTTTAAAAATAGTGCCGATTTTTGAAAGGATCTTATGAAATACAATCGATAACTTTTTATCTTGTTTCTATCCTTTGTCGATTTGTATTTATTTGTTACAAATTTTAAATCAGTGTAAACACACAGAATTATTTTTTGGGGAGTATAGGTTCACTTCTCAAACAATTTTAACCGTATCGATTTTGACACGGTTACTAAAAAAAGAAGGTGTTTGTTGCCCAACACCTTCTTTGAAGTTCTTTTAAGATATATTTTTTATTTTATTAGTTTCTTCAAATTGCTTGCTAATTGTGTGTAAATATAATTATATTCATACACTTCATTTGACAATTCATCTTTTCCAATTGCAATTGGATTATTTAATTTTTGTTTTGCCTCTGTATTAATACGAACTAGTTCATTAATAATTAGTGGACAATCGTAATCGTAAAAATCATTGAAAGATGTTAGACAATCGATTTTGTCAGAATAATGATGAATTCCATAAAAAATTTGATAGTCATCAATTACGTCCATAGGAACAAAATATTCGCCCAAATATGTATTTAGTAAAACACACAAATCAAGTAAATCAGCTGCATCTTCTTTTTGTGGCATATTATAATCCGAAACCCAAATTACAAAATAGTTGTCATCCCATCCATAAGAAACTGTACAACCAGCAAATAGTTCTGTTATAAAATCCACCAATGCCGTTGTTCCAATTCCCTGCAATCTAATAGAGATTGAACCGACAAAGATTTTTTTGTTTTGAATGCCTTTTAGTTTTTTAAAAAACCTTACTCCCGATGCTGAATCGAAGAAATCAACATGTGAATCATTACTCTCATTACCATTGCTGTCATTTCCAATTTCTCTTATTTCAAAATGGTTTTGAACTTTTAGTATTTCAAACTTTTTACCATTTGCATTGAAACACGGAAACTTGTTTGCTTTCTCATCGTTAGTTTTAATGTGACAACAAATAAGGTTGCTATCGTTAGTTTTTCCATTCTTACTTTGCGGCAAAACATGGTCAATATTCCAACCAAACTCGCTACTTCTATCATCATAAGCAGCTTTTACCATTTCTCTTCCAGCAAAGTCTTTAACTCTGCTAGATTTGCCATACGCTTTATTCCAAATACGCATAGCGGTTTCACGATTAATTACCATTGTATTTTCTTGCATAATATAAATCTCCTTTTTTGTGAAATTTATATCTTAAAAAGAACCTCCTTTGCAGTTCTTTATAAATGCATTGATTAATCGTTAGGGCAACCTAATGCTGTAAACCTCAAAGGGCAATCCTCATAACAGCGTTCCAGAAGATTCATTAACCTACTTTCATTGAAAGTGTTTAGATTTATAGTAACTGCACAAATATAGTAACATATTTTTTATGAGAAAGCAAGAACAAATTGCAAAAAAAATATTGCTACCATCGTATTCTTCTATTAAGACTGGTTAATCAATACTTGATAAAAACAAACTGACCAAATTTGTAATCTTTACACTTTTGGTCAGCAGATAATTAATAATTATTTATTCGTTTTAATTTGATTTTTATCAATTAAAATCAAAGTTAAAAAATCTCTCACAACACAATTTCCGAAAAAGCGCAATCTAAAAATGCTAAAAAACCATACATTACGCAATCTAGCTGTCAATTATAACCACATATTACACAATCTATCAACAAAAATCATCCAGTTTATCTATTTTTTATTTTCTTGCTATTGTAGTGATATTGAAATACTTTTATTTGTGTTATTTATTACAATAAATCTTCATTTAATTCGGCGGAATTCCACCAAATAACATCTGTTATTATTGACCACATTCTTGTCTTTATCTTTTCAAAATCTTCCACGAACCAGTTTTTGCAACTTCCTTTTCGCCAATAAAGCCATTGTCTTTTAATTCTTTTAGACACCTATCAACGGTTGCTCTTGAAATTTTACACTGCTCTGCAATTTTTTCACGAGTAATAAAAACATTTTCTTTTATAGCTTTAAGGACATTTTGAGTATTAGGTTTCAATTTTACCTCATCATTTACATTGTCATTTTGCTCCTTTTTCTCATAATTGACGTTTGGAAGTGTAACAACAAAGAAATGTTCAGTCGACTCATAAATCGGCTTTTGAGCATATCCTAAATATGCTTCCGTTGTCTTTTTCAAGCCCGTTGCATAGTTCTCTATATATCCAAACTTATTCATTACATACACAAGATTTTGGTTTCTAAAAGACTGTCTACCTTTCAATACCTCATTCATACTTGTTTGATACAATGCTACACTATTAAGAAATTGTACGAACACCAATCAAATGGAGTTCGTACTTTTTTACGCCTGAATGCATAAGATTACAAAAATTAGGTGCTTATAAAAACTGGCGATTTTGAATTAATTATCATTACTTTGACAAAATAAATATATTTAACAGTTATAATTTTTATTACACTAAGGTGGAAGTTATATTTTTACTTATTAGAATCTGATTGGTCAACGAGCGAATTGATCGATTCTTTTGTTGAAACATTTTTTAGCAAGGAAATAACTCTGAATTGCTCTGCCTGATATTCTGCGGTAGAGTAATTATTGATATAAGATATAAAATATTTATTATATTCGTCAACTAAATTAGTCTCTTTATTTTGGTTTTCCATAGATGCTCCTTATTTAAGAAGAGAGTTAGTTATAACTGCAGATCCATTATGATTTTCAATAATTTTGATTGCCGAAGAATTAGAAAAAGTATGCATATATGCATGATGTATAGTTAAAACACAATCCTGAAAATTCTTACAATCACCATATTGCTTATCATTAATAATATCTTCTAATGCCACTACTTTTATACCCATTTTTCTACATTCCTTTATATGTATATGCCGTGAATGAGTTTTAGTTTCCGAATGTCTAGCCAAGTTTTCCAATATTTGTTTCACAATCTCATCCTTATTTTTTGATTTTGAAAGCATATTTTCTTTCAACCAAGATTTAACCATTTGCTCAGACCAATCTTTTGCTTTTTTGCAATCGCCTAGAAATGTTGGATGATATTTGCCAATTATAACTTGCCATAGTGGAGTTTTTGATGGATCAGCCTTTATATCATTGCACGCTTGTTCAAACTCTTCTAATACAGCATCACAAGATATCCCATTAAATTGAGGATCTATTGCTCCAATATTTGATTCTTTTCCCATAATAAGCTCTTTGCATGATAGGGCTATCATTGTACCAGCTGACATTGCTATTTGAGGAATTATTGCACGAATATTATTCCCAAATATTGATTTTAAATAATTTACTATAGACTCAGTCGCTGCTATTTCACCTCCAGGCGTATGCAAAATTAAGTCTAGTCCTTTAGAATGGTCTAGTCCACATACAGCCTGCATAAAACCATTTTTATCATTATCGTTAATTCCAGAAGCTGCAATCCCTGGCTTTTGTAGAAAACCAGAATAATAAGCTATTACATTTCTACCAGTATATTCGTTTAATATTTTCAAATATTTCCTACGCTCAACATCTAATGGATTTCCATTATTTATTCTCTGTAATAGTTCACCCCAATTTGGCATAAGATTTCCTCCTAATATATTTTATTATACCATAAGTTTTATGTTTAGTCAACATAAAAATGAATAAGGATTGTGTCAAGAGTGTAGGATTTCAATAGCTGTGAGACAAAGTGAAAAAATAATAGTGAAATCATCAATTGTACGATATATTTGACATAACAAATTAAACAAAATAACAAAATTTTCTCTTTAATTTGTTTGCCAACGAATCATAAGAATAAATTTGGTTTTAATTATTGAGTAACAAATATTAAAGCATTTTTTACTTTACAAGGGATATTAAAGATGTTATAATATTATTGGTATTTAAAAATATAATTATATAAGCGAATTTATGGTAATGTCTCCATTATAAATAAAAATGGGACAATACATAATAATTCATTTAACCAGAAAGGCTTTCTAAAAATAATCGCATTAAAGGAAAAATACATATGAGAATAATACAGAGTTTCACAAAAATATAATTAAAAGAATTATTAAATGATTCCATAATTATTTTGAATCTGGATTTGAATTTGAAGAATTTTTAAAACCCTTTCTTGAATCCATAGGCTTAACAGAAGTGGTTGTTACTCAAAAAACAAAAGATGGTGGAGTTGATTTGACGGCCATTAAAGAAGGCTTATCAGAAATAAATAATACCAATAGTGTTAGTTATCGCATACAAGCAAAACGCAACACTCCTACTTCTCTTATTCACCTGAGAAAATTGATGCTTTAAGAGGTAATTTGGCCTTTAATGAAAAAGTTTTATTTATAACTACTGCTCGGGTATCAGAAAAAGCAAAAGAAAATGCAATTACTAAAGATCCTTATAAACCGGTATTTGTTATTGACGGCTTGGATTTAATAAGAATTTGTATCGAAAAACAAATAGGCTTTGCATATAGACCAGTTTTTAGTAAAGCAGCATTAGATGAGTTTACCAATAAATCATCTAGCATCGAAAACATATCTATTGACAATAATTGCACAATTGAAAACAGAGAAAACCAAGTAAAAAAGCTTATAACTAGCAATGATGTGCGTTGCAACTTAATCTCTGTGCCAAGATTTATTGTAAATCATATTAAAAATAACAATGCTAAACAAAAAATACAAGCAATTATTAATGGCGAAAAATACGAATTAACATATTCGCCAGCTAGAAAATATTTATACATACCTAACAGCAAAGACTTCTTCCAAAAATACGAAATTATTCAATCAGATGGTTCCGTGCTTCCAAAAGAAGCTGTTTGGATGATTGATGAAAATCAAGTTATTACAATAAACATAAAATAATTATAATTGGAGCAATTTTAATGAATTACATAGGCTCAAAATTATCTTTGATAGATTTTTTAATACAATCTATCAATAAAACTCTAGAAAACAATAATGAAACTCGCTCTGCAAACGAAATGGTATTTGCTGATTTGTTTGCAGGCACTGGTGTTGTTGGATGTGCGTTTAAGCAATATGGGTATTCAGTTATTGCAAACGATATCCAATATTATAGTTATGTAATCAATAAGCATTTAATTGAAAACAATGAAACTCTAAATATAGACAAATGCAATGCTATTATTAATGAGTTAAATGACATTGATGGTATTGAAGGATTTGTATATAACAATTATTGTCTTGAAGGAACTATAAATAAAGAAATTCAAAGAATTTATTTTTCAGAATTCAATGCAAAAAAATGTGATGCTATAAGAACTGCCATTGAAGAAAAACATACAACAAATTTAATCAATGATAACGAATATTTCTTTCTATTAGGCTCACTAATCAATAGTATTGATAAATACGCAAACACTGCCTCTGTTTATGGTGCTTTCTTAAAAAATTTAAAAAAATCTGCACAAAAAGAAATGGTCTTAGAGCCTTTGCCTATTATTCAGGGGCAAGGAAATTACCAAGTTTATAATGAGGATATAAACGAATTGATAAAAAAAATCTCTGGAGATATTTTGTACCTTGATCCACCATATAATGCAAGACAATATTGCACTAATTATCATATGTTGGAAACTATTGCAAGAAACGATAATCCAGTTATTCACGGCAAAACTGGTTTGAGAGAATATTCAGAACAAAAAAGTTTGTTTTGTACAAGCAGTCAAGTAGAATCCGTTTTTGCAGATTTAATTAGAAACGCAAAATTCAAATACATATTTTTAAGTTACAACAACGAAGGGTTAATGTCATTTGATACCATTGAAAAAATAATGAAAAAATATGGCAAATATAAAGTGTATATGAAAGAATATCACCGATTTAAAGCTGATAACGCAAGAGAATCCAAAGCTGATAATACAATAGAATATTTACATTGCTTGATTAAAAAATAATTATGACTAAAGTTAACGACATAGACTTAGAAAATTGGAAAGAATTAACCGATGTTTGGACTGATAGCCTTTGGATAATACCAAATAGAGACAATTCTGGTGCACATAGTGGACATTATCACGGAAATTTTGTTCCACAAATTCCACATCAATTATTATCACGATACACGAAACAAGGCGATTTTGTTTTAGATCCGTTTGCAGGAAGTGGTACCACTCTTATTGAAGCACAAAGAATGAATCGGAACTCAATTGGAATTGAATTGCAACCACAAGTTGCAATGGAAGCAATAAACAGAATTCATTCAGAAGCAAAAGAAGACATAATTGCTGACACTTTTGTTGATGATAGCAAGACTTTTGACACTAACAGAATATTAAGCACATACAATATAGATGCAGTTCAATTTATAATTTATCATCCACCTTACTGGGACATAATTAAATTTAGTGAAGACTGCAATGATTTATCAAATTCACAGACTTTGAACGATTTTATTTCAAATTTTAAACAAGTTATTCACAATACTATAAAAATTTTAGAGAAAAAAAGATATTGTGCCGTTGTAATTGGTGATAAATATGCAAATAGTCAAATAGTTCCTTTAGGATTTTACTGCATGCAAGCAATGCAAGAAGAAGGTTTAACCTTAAAAGCTACTATTGTAAAAAATTTTGAAGAAACAAAAGGCAAAATGAACCAAAAAGCACTATGGAGACGAAGAGCTCTACAAAACGGATTATATATATTTAAACACGAATATATCTTTATATTTAGAAAGGAGAAGTGACCACACTTCTCCTTTCTGTTTTATATTAATCATCTATACTTTTTAAATGTTTCTTAAATTCCAATGGGTCATACCAATAGCACCCAACACAAGCATCTTCTTCAAAATTATGTTCAGCACCGCCTTGATAATAGGACATAGTATATCCCAACAATTTAGCATCGTAACGTATTCCCGTTCTTCTACACTCCTTACAAAACTGCCTCTTAGCATCATTTGCAGCTTTGCTCAATGGTTGAAAATCTTCAAGTCTTTGTTCTTCATTTCGCATAACTCTATCTTCATTTTTCATTCCATTTTTGTGATCAACTTCTGGATTTGAAGTGCCTAAGACTACACAACGGCGTTTTTTTATTTCTCTTTTGATATCAGCACGAATATGTTGTGAATAATCTCCATTGTTAAAGCCGTTTAATCGTATTCTATCAATTCCATTACCAGGAGTTATTGACTTATCAAATTCAATTATATATTTTTTTGCAAGAGTAGACTCTTTTCTTGCCCAGGATGCTCCGTTTCCAAAAGTTAAACTTGCATAATCTCCAACAAATTCTAATACGCTTACCCAACGACTAATTCCTTCTTCGTTTGGTTCTGCTAATTCAACAAACAATTCTGTTTTTGTCATATCTACTCCTTAAAAATCAAAAAATTCACTAAAAGAAACTTCAAGTGCTACAACAATTTTTTCTAATGTTGCAATTGAAATATTGCGTTTGCCAATTTCTAAACTGGCGATATATGTTCTGTGAACACCTGAACGAAAGCCTAGTTCTTCTTGACTAATACCAAGCCTATTTCTTAATTCCTTTATTCTGTTGCCAACTTTTTGTTCAATCATAATAACCTCACTTCTATTATAAAATTATATTCTATTGTTACTTATTTTTCAACACTCAATAAGTAACAATATTTAAAATTATACTAAAATGACACTTTCGTGGGTGCTTGAAGCGTTGCGACAGCAACGCTCTCGTTTATTCAAGCACCCACCAACAACTAAACTAAAAGAATAAAATTAGACACATTTAAGAAAACTATTTCCCATAAAAAATATTGCTAACAAAGGCGACAACTGAAAATTGGGGTTCGTGCTTAAACTTGCCACGATTCCCCAATTTTTTATCCAGTTGTCGCTTTTTTGTTGGAATGAATTTGCAATTTTAGTACAAGTTTGTATTACTTTTTATAACTTTATATAGTTTTATATAAGTTTTTATTAAAATACACCGTGTAAATTCAGGGTTGAACACCTTATTAACCGCAAATTATAATATTAAAATATCTATGTTGCAGTATATAGCATAGTAATGCGTAATATTTGCAGATTAGCAATTAAATACTACCGACTATGGCGGTTTACTTTTAATATTGTTGTTTGCTACAATTTTATTGTTGCTATCTTAGTATTATTTTTGTTTGGGTAAAGTTTGATTTAAGTAGGCAAAAGTAATGAATTTCCCTTGAAAGTGTACGGGAAAAAGGACTAGCATTTTAACTTGCCAGTGTGCTATTATTTATCCATAAATAGTTTAAGTGAGCATAAATGCAGTTTAAATTATGTTTAACTTAGTTTATAAATTCTACGGGTAAATTACGAGTGAGTTCATTCCATTTCTTCCAAAAAACTGCTACACTAGAATTACAAACAACAAGGAGTAAACAAAAATGTTAAAAACGGAATTGAAAATTGAAACAATCGGCGAGCCGAATATTCAAGTGTTGAGCGAGAGTGAACAACACACATTTTTTGAATCCTTGTTTGCAAATATTTTGAAATTAGCAAATAACCAAGTACAGGGAGGAATAAGCAATGAATAACGAAAATAAGAATTATCCTCAAACTAAAGTATATTTTGACGGCAGTCATTACATAGGAATACCCAAAGTAAATTTCCCTCACGGAAAGAGTTGCAAAAGGAAGACTAAGCATAAGTTAAAGAATACAACTAAAACACCAGCTCAAGAAAAGTTTGAAATTGCATACAAAGATAGTCAAAGACTACCCAAGAAAAAACGAAAAACATACATTATTGAGCAAATGAAAGACACTATTTCAACTGATACAGCAACCAAAAACTTTGTTGAGCAAAACATTGAAAGAAAGAAAACAAATGCCTTAAAAAGAAAAAGTCGGCTTATGAGAAAGGTGTATTTGCAAAAATGGAATTTCTTTGTAACTTTAACTTACGATAGTCAAAAGCACACAGAAGAAAGTTTTAAAATCAAGTTGTTAAACACTTTAAAACACCTAGTTAGTCGCAAAGGCTGGAAATACATAGGTGTTTGGGAAATATCCCCAAATCAAAGGCTACATTTTCACGGAATATTTTATATACCCGACAACTCAATGATAGGCGAACTTGTAAAAACAACAGATTACAGCACTAAAAGTAAAAAACTACAAATAACATACCAAAATAGCCATTTTATAAAACACTTTGGAAGAAATGATTTTAAAGAACTAGGCACACAAAAAGATATTGTGCAGTCAATAGGCTACATATTAAAATACATTGAGAAAGGTGGCGAACGGCTTATGTATGGTGGCAAATTGCCAACTTACTTTGTGTCAGACATAGTTGCTGATGACATTGTTTGCCCAATAGGTATAGACGATAAAAAGGTGCTATTATTTGACAATTTTACTTGCATAGATAATGGCGAGATATTAGCACAAGTAAGTCCACAAGTAATTGAAAAACTACCAAAATGCAATTAGATATTTTGTCTTTCGTTTTGGTAGCGGATAAGCCTTGAATGTAGGCTTGACACGGTGTAAACGAAACTGCCCTTTTAGTCAAGGGTAAAGTGCATTGCTTTTAGCAACCCTTGACAAAAAGTAATTTTATTATTGGTAACTTTTGTTTTTGTCGCCAGTTGCGTTTATCTTCTTTTTGTTGAAAGACAAAATAAATTAACTTTACATAAGGAGTAAAAGAGAGAGGACAAAAACAGCAGTAATTTATGCTAGATACTCTAGCGATAGTCAAAGTGAGCAGTCTATTGAAGGACAACTAAGAGTTTGCAATGAGTACGCAAAAAACAATGACATACTCATTTTAGACACCTACATTGACCATGCAATGACTGGCACAAACGATAATAGACCCGATTTTCAGCGGATGATTAAGGATAGTAGTAAAAAAGAGTGGGATTTTGTTATAGTGTACAAACTAGATAGATTCTAAAGAAACAAGTACGAAACAACTATTCATAAAAAGACATTAAAGGACAATGGTATAAAAGTATTGTCAGCTATGGAAAACATTCCATATAGCCCAGAAGGCATTATTTTGGAAAGTTTGCTAGAAGGTATGAATCAATACTATTCAGCAGAACTAGCACAAAAAGTAAGTCGTGGAATGAGAGAAACAAGATTAAAAGGATACTTTCAAGGTGGACCACTGCCTTATGGCTACAAACTAAATGGTAGAAAAGTAGTAATAGATGAAACAACAGCCGAAATAGTTAGATTAATTTATGAACAATATTCTCTTGGTAAAACTGTGAAAGAGATAATATCTAATCTTACCGCAACCAACATTTTATACAAAAACAAGCCATTTGTTGCAAACACGGTTATACGGAATGTTAAAAAACGAAAAATACTCTGGAATATATAAATGCAATGAAGAAATTTATACAAATATTTATCCGCAAATCATTCCACAAGAAATTTACAATAAAGTGCGTACGAAAATAGACAAAAATCATTATGGAAAGCAAAGTACGGAAGTTGTATATTTGTTAAAAAATAAGATTAAATGCGTTATTGTGGCAAGCCAATAGGTGCAGAATGTGGAACATCAAAAAATGGTACAAAGAAAAGATATTACAAATGTTTAGGTCGCAAAAATGGTAGGTGTTGAACTAAAACAGCAGTAAGAAAAGATGTGTTAGAAAAATATGTTATTGACAATATTGTAAATTTTTTAACTAATGAAAATTATATGAGTTATATGGCACAAAAGTTGTTAGAATTTCAAGACCGCAACATTAAAGAAAATGTGATTTTAAACAATCTAATTAAAAGGCAAAAACAAACAGAAATGCAAATCAATAATATAATATCAGCAATAGAAAATGGTGGAACAAGTAACACTGCTATGAAAAGATTAAGAGACCTTGAAAAGCAAACCAGTGAGATTGAAAAGCAAATAAAAATTGAAAAAGCCAAATCACCAAACAAACTTAAAAAAGAAGATATTTTGCGTTACTACAAACTTGCTTTAGAGAAAGAACCAAAAGTTTTAATAAATTATCTTGTGAAAGAAATTAAACTTTTTGATGACAAAATAATAATAACATACAACACACTAAACAATAGCTTTGATGATGGTCAGGGCTATTGTTTTTATAATTGCAATATTCCATACCCAATTTTGTGCAAAATGTAATTGAACCAAAAATGATAGATTTTAGACTGATAATGAAGTTTTAACCTCTAAAAAAACATAATCACCTTGCAAAAATCGGCGTTATTTTGGTGTTTGTTAAAAAATACAACAATATTTTTCCTTTCCTTGTGTCTGGTTGTAGCATAGTTTGCTTAAATGTAAACCTCAAAAAAATATCACTTAAAACTTGAATAATCGTCTATAGTCATATTGAAATATCTGCCTATTTTTTTATGCGTTATTGTATTTAAAATTTGCTATCAAATACTATTATGCAATATTTTTTGCTGGCTTGATAGAAAAATTTATGGTGGTTTACATTTACAAGTAGATTATTATTGAAAAAACATTTTCAAACTATGCTCCTTTGCCACTGCCGAAAGGCAAATAAAATTTACGAGGCATTTGAAAATGGAAAAGTTGGTAAATGGTAGCAAAAGTAAGTTGCAAGAAGATGAGTTGATAACTGAGTATAATCTTATGCAGATTAGTGAAAGAATCGCTCTTAAAGGGCTTAAAAAGACACTTAGTTATTCTTTTAATAAAAAGTTGTATAAATTATACATAGGCTTGAATACAGATATTACAAACAAGAATAAAGAGGACTATGTTTTGTCAGATGGCTATGACTTAGTAATGACTGCTACTGAGTTTTTGTGTAAGCATATTGGCGAAAGATTAAATTCGCCATGTGGAACTAATGCAAAGCATAAAGCAATAACAGTCAAATATGCTTGTTTCAATGCTGTAAACAAACTTATAACAAAAGCCAAGAAAGAAAGTTTTATAATGGCAAACAATAATAGTCCAGAAGTCATTTACTTGATGGCAAATGAAAGTATGGATATGGAAGAATACGAGCAAGAATGGAATATGGTCGAAGACACCATCGAGAGAATGCATCTAACCGATGTGCAATATGACACACTATCGTGCTATATGGCTGGAATGAGTTTTGAAGAAATAGTTAGACTACACGGAGTTGTAGAAAGCACAGTCTGGAGTCGCAGACAAAAAGTAAAAAAGAAATATATCAAGTATGTTTTGAATGGTGAAAGTTGATTTTATCCTGGCGAAAATGGTGAGGTTAAATAATCTGATGTTAAGTCAAAAAAGGGGTCGATATCGACCCCTTCAGCATTTTTTTATTCGTTTTAACAGCATCTCACTATACAGACTCTTTAGAATATACTTGTGTTATTTTTATACAATACATATTTTAATATCCATATTTTTTTTGGCGTTCCTCGTCTTTTTGTTTGTAAAATTTAGCCAACTCGTCTGACAATTTTATAAGTTCTTGCTTTTCTTCTTCAGTGTATTTATGTGGATAATTTCTAATATTATCTTCAATAAATCTAACATCTTCTCTTCTTACACTCAAGTCGATATCTGCACACTCTTCCTTATCAAAACCTAGCATATAAACTTTTCCATTGCTTTCAATGTTTGAGCATACCGTTACCAAATCGCCAACTCTAAACCCCTCTTCTGCATATTCTGGACGGTCGCGAATAATTTCAAGCACATCATACTCCTTAAAATTTCTAAGTTCGCTTTCTTTTTCTTCATAAATTTTTTTAAACTCTTCAATTTCCTCTGTTGTATACACTTTATTTTCTTTTGGCATAGTATCCAAAACTCGCAATTGTTCTTCTTTTAATCTATCAGAGTCTTTTTTTTCTCTTGTTACAGGGTTTATTATGTCAACTATCCAATTATATTTACCAAAAGGATGAGTAATAATCCCAATACTACCTATTTCTCTCCATGAATACTCTTCTTTATTATATATAATTTCAACTATATCTCCTATTTTCATCTTTATATTTCCTCGCTAATTCTTTATTAATTGTTTTTGCAATTGGCGTATTGTTGGTAATTTTTCCATTTTCACACACCATCCACCCAGAGCCTTTTAAATACCTTTTCCCATTATGTTCAAGAAAAATATCTATTGTTATTCTCTGCCCTTTATCATCCCATTTTCCTAATTTATAATTGCCTTCCACATAAGATTTTAAAGCTTGTCTTGCATATTCTTTTGCCAAATATTCACTATCTTCAATAGTAAATCCTAAAAACTCAAATATTTCTCGTTTGGTTTTATCCTCTTGGTTTTCACCAAAAATATAGTCCCTAAATTTGCCAATTCCACACTCTGCTTTACATATTTTTATTGTAGGTTTTGATATCATTTCGTAGTTGCAATGACAATGATCATGATGAGGCAGTTTTGGTTTTTTTAATGAATAAAACCAACAATTATCCACACTTAAACATTCTTTGCAATGTGTTAAGCCTCTTTGCACATGTTTACATTTTATCCATCCGTCATAAAAAATTTCACCTTCTAAATTTTCTTTTATAATTTTATCTAATATTCCCACAATCTGCAAATGCCTCCTTAAAATTTACTACCCTAATTTTAACAGCAAATTGCCCCTTTGCAAGAATTATATGACATTTTTATTTTTTTCATATTCCATAAGTAAAAAAATAACCTAAATCAAACATAAAGATGTTCGACTTAGGTTGAGTATGGTGAAGCACTGTCTCCTTTATTCGAACCAAAAGATATTGTTTTCTGTACAATATATTTTTCAATTTAATATAGATTTATGATAAGTCAACTATCGTAATCGTAAGGAATTTTATTCAATTTTTCGCCAAGCAAGTTGATGATAAAACCATCCTCCACTTTGCAAAACCATTTAGGATTTTGTTTTGGTAAATTTTCTAACAAATACTCATTAGTACAATCGCTTTCTTCAACAACTTCCAAATCTTTTATGTGTATTGCACAAAGAATATCATCTTTCAAGTCAATAGTATCCCAGTTATCAGCTGTTACTGGTGTAGGATCAGTAAAAATCACATGAAATGTCCTTCCTCTAATTTCTGCATCAATTATTGTCCCAACCATGCCTTCATAGACTTCTCTTTCATTATATCTTTGTCGTGAAACTAATACTTTTACTTTATCAAATAATTTCATTTCTTCTCCCTGCAATTAGTGTATTATTTTTTAATTTCCCATTCGTAAAAACCATCCAACCAGTTTTAATTCGATATTTATTCCCAGAATGTTCTCCTTTGCCTTCAATTTCGACAATAACATTGATTGCTACTCCATGCTCATTATGACCATATATGAAATAATCACCTGCACAATAATTTTTAACAACGAAATTCTTTAAATATTCTAAAAATTCTTCATTAGGCTCATGTCACCAAGCACATATCCAATTTGATTTATCCTTAAAGCAAAAATCTATTTTTCCTTTAGGAATAATTAATTCTATATCCGAAATCTTAGGAGCAGTAATATTTATTTCTTGACAATGACAATTATAATGATAAAGTCCTCTTATATTTTTTGTATCCTTTAATAGTTCTTCAATACTAAATTCCATTGGTTCTGGTTTTTTATTTTTTTCATTCAAAAACCAACATTGATTGATAGCTATACACTTCACACAATGCTTTTTTGTTATTGTCCTTGTATTCCATTTTTATAATCAAAATCATCAATAACAACATCATTTAACTTGTCTTCAACTTTAAACCATTTACTTGTCCACTCTGCTAGCATTTTACACCTCACAATTATATATTTTAACTATATTGTAAGTAGTAAAAATTATGATTCAATAGTTTTATGACAAATTCTTTTATTTAATTATAACAAAATTGTTTATTTTTTTCAACTTAATTTGAAAATTCAATTAATTATCAAAAAAGTTTTAATATTTCAAATATAATCTTACACTAAAACAATCATTCATAAAAAATAAGACGAATTCCTTACTAGATAAAGAGTTCGTCTTATTCTCTTGTGGTGACCCGACTGTTAATTATCCGAACACAATTATAGCAGTTAAAACGGCAATAATATTTATTTTAAGGTTAATAGCGAAAACACAATAAATAAAGTACAGGCTTTCAAATCGAAGTCCTGTTTTTTACATTTTTATTGCAACTGACTGACTAATTTTGTTACTTCTTCTTGCTATTCTATACTTGTCAAGCGACAAAAATAAAATTTCAAGGAGAAACAAAAAATGAAGAAACTGACAAAAATTTTAATGAGTGCATTGTGTATTACGGCAATATGCGGTTCTATGGCTGTGCTCAGCGGTTGCGGTAGCAAAAAGGAAAGTATAACCGTTTCGGGTTCGTCATCAGTTACCCCTATAATGGAAAAACTTGCGGCGGAATACGAAAAAACGCACGACGTAAGAATTACGGTAAATATGTCTTCGTCCGGCGCGGGCATAAGCGACACGCAAAACGGCTTAAACGACTTTGGTATGTCTTCGCGCGAATTAAAATCAAGCGAAACGGGTGTGAAAGGCTATACGCTTTGTATGGACGGCATTGCTCTTATTGTCAATAAAGATTGTTCGGTTACGGACGTAAGCAAAGCGGACGTTAAAGCTCTCTACGAAAACGGTACGTCAATTCCCGACACTTCTATTACGGCGGCAATCGGAAGGGATGCGTCAAGCGGAACTCGCACGGCGTTCGACGAGCTTTTGAAAATCGAAAACGGTTACGCTACGAGCGTTGCCACGCTTGCCGAAACGGGTAACGTAATCGAAGCGATAAAAGGCTCGACAAACAGCATAGGCTACATATCTTACGGCAGTCTGAAAAGTACGGTTAAAAAGGTAAGTTTAGACGGCGTTGCTTGCACGGTGGAAAATATTATGAATAATACTTATGCGTTGCAACGTCCTTTTGTAATCGTACTCAAAGAAAACGGAACACTGTCTGCGGCGGCACAGGGCTTTTACGACTATATTTTCAGTAGCGAAGCTCAAACGGTTATTGCGGGTGCAGGTTATATTTCGGTAAAGTAATATGACTACTCTTACAAAGATAAAGACGGCAAAGTTTTTTTCAAAGGAAAATATCGCAAAAGCAATATTTATAGCCCTTGCGGCATTTTCCATTCTTGCCGTATTTACGATTATCGGTTATTTGCTTTATGCAAGCATACCCGCTTTTCGTGATATAGGTTTTTTCAAGTTTATTTTCGGCTCTGAATGG
>CAJTNA010000015.1 GCA_910577845.1 uncultured Christensenella sp.
GAACTTTATCAAAAATGGGAAATTAATACATATACAATTACATTTGACTGCAGAACAGAGGATGACCAGTTGTTAGATTTAATAGAAAAAACTTACACCTATGGTGAAAGTGTAGATTATGTTCCAACAAGGGATAATTACGATTTTGTATGTTGGATAAATGACGCAAATAATCAAGTATTTGATGGAGTAGTCAAAGAAGATACATATTTGCGAGCAGAGTGGGAAACACATAAGCTGAAAGTAATTTATATAGAAGAAGACGGCACAATATTGTATGAGCAACGTATAGAAATTGGCTCTACTGGCGGTAATTATTTTCCTAAAAAAGTTGGCTATAGGTTTGCCTATTGGAAAGAGTTCAACAACTTGCCATTATATGAAGAGGTAACATATTTTACTGCAGTTTGGCAAGAGGTAAAATGTACAATAACATTTTTTATTAACAACTATGTTTATAAATCATATAGTGTTGATTATAATTTGCCATTAAGTGAATTGTTAAATGAATTAGCAATTAAGGATAAGCACGTTGCAAAATGCAGATATACTGACAATACAATTCCGAGCGAGTTTATTAATGATTTGATTGTAACTAAGGATATGCGTATTGATTTGTTTGAAAGCTACATAAAAGGTACAAGCTCTAATGATTTTAAAGAAAGTTTAGAGGCAAACAAAAATTTAGTTATGTTAGCTTTTGGCGGAATAGGGTTATTGATATTAATAACGATTTTCGGAGCGATTTTTGGTAAAAAACATAAGCGTAAGAAAAGATAGCAGATATATTTTGTTATCTAAAAAATAAGCGAGCGGTATGCAATAAGCCGTAAGGAGTAAATATGGAAAAGATTAGTATAAAAAAGCATTATATTGAAATGCCATATAATGCAGTAGACTTGACTGACGAAACAATTAGATATTCGTTAAACATTGACGACAAGTATTTAAACCACGTTATAGTAGATTATTTAATAAACGAATTTAACTTGAAAAATTTTAAAAACGTAAAGTTAGATGCCAATGTTAATATATACAGCATTATTTATATCAACGTTAAAAATGTATGTCAAATAAAGGCAAGTATAAATGTAATGGTGTATATAAATAATCAAGAATTTCATTCAGTAGCAATTAATAAAACATTTGAAAATATTAAGTTATATATTGAGTATAAGGAGTGTGAGAAAAAATGAAAAGATATAAGTTTTACATAATTAGGGTAAAGGTACGCTATCCAGCGAACAAGGAATTTAAGTCGGATATAGAGTATAGGCACTATTTAAATGAGCTTACAAGCAAGGTAAATATAGCTAGATTGAACGAGAATGCGGACTATGATAAAATATACAGCTTATTTAATCACATTAAGCAACCGCCAAAAACGAGCTTTGTAGACAAAGGCGAGAGTATTATTGAAACAAATATATACTACCTAGTACAATGTACATATTTGAACAATAAGTTAGTATCACATATCATGACAGATTGCAAGTATCCAGAGCGAATACAAACGTTAAAAGAGGTAATGTAAATGGCAAAAAAGCGTAAGGGAAAAGGCAGAAAAGCTGTTTATAGGACTAATAAAAGAGTTAGCAATAAAACCACAAATAGCACGGCTAGAACAAAGCAAAATGCAAATGCTGGCACCAAGTCAAGGACAAGCCAAACAACGCAAAATAAGGCTAATAACACGTCAAAAATCGGTAGTAATAAGCCAAAGTTAAGCAAAGAAAAAGAAAGTGTTATACATAAGTTATTGCGTGCTTTGGGACTTGTAAAAGACAAGAAACAAAAGAAAGAGCAAAAGTATACTGATTATAATGTGGGGCAAATTCGACCAGTCAATACCAAAGAAACTAAAGGGCATAATGGTTATGTAATCACAAAAAAGGGTATAGGAAAAAATGCTGAATATGGCTATGTAAGCCTTACACATTCAAATATTACTGATGGGCAAAGAAATGTTAAATTATTACAAAATCCAAACCCAAATGATACAAAAGACAGTTATGCTGTTAATAAAGCAAAAGTTGCTAAAGCAAGCGATTTAGGAAAACAAAAAAATGGTTGGAAATTAAATAAAAGGGATAAAAGAACCTTAAAAAATATTTTTCACAAAAATAAAAAGAAATAAAAAAAGAAGGTTGTGACCCCCGAAACTTAATTCGTCCTTATTCACAGCTTTCGCCCCTTCTTCAATAATATTATACGCAATAATTTATAAAAAGTCAACTGACTTTTAAAAAATAGTTAAATAATTTAACAAAATAAATAAAACTGGAGGTAAAAATATAATGAGCAAGACAACGGATGTAAGGTTGTCTGGCTGGGTAATTAATAGTAACTTGTTCGAGGAAGACTTTAAGTTTAGCGACTTAATAGAGGAAAAAGGAGCATTAAGCTTTTTAATATATGTCATACTACGTGGCAAAATGAGCTTAACCAACGGGTATTATATTGAATTAACAGATAGTTTAATTCGCAAAATACATAAAAATCTAGGTCGTTGCAGTAAAGGACAACCTCATATCAAGGAAATGATATTGTATTTTGGCGAACTTGGCATTTTAGATAGTGCATACCTAAAAAATAACATATTAACATCCTTAGATATTCAAAAAGAATGGCTCAAAGCTAAGCAGAGTAAACGAGCTAAAATAAGTGCCGACAACTTAAAGCATTGGCTTTTAGTTGATACTATGCCTACACCAGCGGACGATAAATGTAACATTAATGACGATAAATGTAGCAATTATGATAATAAATGTAACATTTATTCGGATAATTGCGGACATAACAATACACAACAAAACACAACACGAGAGTTAGTCAAATATAATCTTAATAATAATATATCAGAAAATGAGGAATTTACTAGAGATAAGGTGCTTTCGATTATATATGGCAAACATCCTAATATAGAAAAGTTTTTTGATGAACGTGGAGTGACAGAGAAGGTAATGTTATATGCAGAGTATTGGACACATGCATGTAATGATACAAGGTGGCAAGCATATAATTGTGGGCTTGAAAAAGTTGCAGTGAATAATGACTTTTTTATACAAGTATTAAATAATTCGTCAGCAACAGCAGTGGTATATGCTTTGCAAGAATGCTACGAACGACAAAAAGATATAACGCAGTCGGTCGAGCAGTATTTTAGAGGAATACTTGTACATCAGAATGTTAAGCTTGCAAAAGAACTACAAAATAAGTACCAAAGGGGGCAACAATAAATGGTTTTAAAAGAAAATTTAATAAAAATAGGCAAAGTATTGCTAATAGTAATATATGCAGTGTTTATAATATTTATTATTCACACGTCAGTAACAGCTTTATCTACAAATAAGGATATAAATATTGATAACTACATTGGCAAATCGTTTGTATCACAAGATTTAGAAACAACAAT
Organism: uncultured Christensenella sp.; assembly: GCA_910577845.1. Classification (GTDB taxonomy): domain Bacteria; phylum Bacillota; class Clostridia; order Christensenellales; family UBA3700; genus MGBC100798. Next base: position 3,416 of record CAJTNA010000015.1, read on the forward strand.
TACGATTGCGAGTAGTCAAAGTATCAACATTAGACAAAATAAACGCATTGGCTCACGTGAGATTATTAAAACAGAACACGATATAATATTAATACACGACATTGACGACGATTTTGCAATAAAATTTGTGAATGAAAATACGATTTTTTGCGAAAAAACAAAAGAATACTTGTATTTAGCTAATAAAATGGGTGTTAACAATGCTTAAAACATTTTGTAGAAAAAATAAATATAGCTTTTTTACGTGGTTGTTAATAGCAGTATCAATAATATTAGCTGTATTTGTGTTCAATGGTGCATACAAAGATTTAGTACAATCAATAAAGATAGCTATAGATTACATAGTGGGTATGTTTGTTGACACTTCAAGCGGAACAACACCACCACAGCCAACACCACCAAGTGATAATAGCGGAATAATAAACTTGCCTATAAATTTAGATATTTTTGTGGCTAAACTGCGAATTTGGGGCTTAATGTTCGTAAATTTTGGTACATATTCTATCTTTTTTAGTAAATTAATGTACTATGTTATTTTGCTTGCTATGTGGTCACCACTTGTAATTTTGACGTGGATATTGTTAAAAAAATTAATAGTAGCAATATATCTTAAACCTAACACAAGACACGGACAATACACATTACCGTTAAAATGTTATTTGGCAGTGTCAAAGGTAGCTATAAAGCCACCAGTAGAATATTCAAGGAATTGGTGGGAGCATATAAAGAAGAGCAAACTACGCATAATTTTAATAGCTATTTGGTGCTTTAATTTAAACTTGCCAGCCATAGTTATTCCATTGCTGCCATATTACTTGTATAGTTGTTTTAATTTAAATTTCAAAAACTTGTATTCATTAATCAAGTATGAAATAGCTTGCACAAAATATATAGCAATGTTAGGTGTAGTAATAATAGTACCAGTTGTAATAATAGTACTGGACAAGCTAAGAATTAATACTGCATTAAGAAGATTGAGAGCATTTGAAGAATATAATCGCAAAGTGCTTGAGGGAAGAGAGTTAGTAACATACAAAGATGGTGTGATGGGGTGTGGTAAGACTAAGACAATGACCCAAGAGATATTAGAGGAATCTGTAATATTTACAAACAAAGCATATGAACTAAAGAATGTATGTAAAAAGATGTTCCCATTTTTCCCATGGTTGCTTTATGAACTGGATATTGAGAAAAACATAAAAGCTGGCAAAATGTATAGCTGGGCAACGGCAGTTGATTACATAGCGAACATTGAAAAACTATATAATGCAGATAGTCATAATTTGTTTGGATATAACGTTAAAAAGTACAAAAAAACATATAACAATGGTTTAGTTAAAAAGCATTTGTTTGATGTGCTAAAAGATTACATTAAATTGCACTTTATATACATATTTACTGGTTCATACATTGTAGCAAACTATCCAATACGTGAAAGCAAGCAAATGCAGACATTGGGTAATAGTGTGCGTTGGGACTGCGACTTTTTCAACTTTGACAAAGATTATGAGGAAGCAAGCTATTATAGTAAGATACTTGACTTTGACTACATTAGAATGTTGACAAAATTTGACCCAAGCCCAATTAAAGATTCTTTTGAGTTTGGTATAATCGCAATCACAGAAGCAGATAAAGAACAAAAGAACGCTCCAAACTCAATTGAAGATAGCTCAAAAAGTCCGTATCCAAACCCTAAGAACGATGGAATTACTTTGTTTGAAAAGTTTATACGTCACCACGCAACAGTAATGGGATATTGCTTCGCAGTAATATTTAAAGACGGACAACGTGCAATGAGCTTGAACGCAGACACAAGAGAAATTAGCACCTTAGAACATTTGAAAAAGCCTAGCAAGGAAAAGAATACATTACCATTTTTCTTTATTGAAAAAATGGCTTGTAGGATAAGTAGATTTATTGATGAGAAACTAATAGACGATAAAGAATACTACAGAGGTGATGACACGTTATTTTACTATGGCTTAATATATTTATCTGCGGTGTTGTATAACTTTTATTATCGCCGTAAAAACCGCTATGGATATGTCATAGTGACAAAAATGGTAGAAGCTGGAGTAATGGATGGCAACGAAACATTAGTAAAGCTATATTTATTAAATGCAATAGCTAATGCAGATGTGTACACAACAGATACTCACGCATCACACTTTGAGGAAAAAGCAAGAAAGAGCGGAAGCGGTATATTAAAGTATAAGGCTTACAAAAAAGTAAGAATGTCTGACAGTGAACTTGGCGAACAGCACAGCACAAGCGGAAATGATTTACACAACCCAGACTGGAAAAAGCCATTTATTGAAAAGGCACAAACAGAGGCTGAGGAAAAGAAAGCAGTTGACAAAGCAAAAGCAAAGAAAAAAGCAAAAGAGATATTGGAGGAAGAATAATGATATTAAAAGAATTGTATCTACAGCAACTAATAAATGAGCATTATGTTCCAATGGTGACCCTCACGCAGAACATAGAGCTTGCAAAAAAGATAGCAAAGCAAGAGGAGTATTTAAAGTCAATTGGCTATACAGACAAGCAACTTGACTTAATGTACAATGAAGCCAAAGAAAACGTTAAAACAATGTTAAAAAAACTAGATTAAAGAGGTGGCGTAAATATGAAAAACAAATCATATAACAAGGCAATAAAAGAATTAAATTGTAGATACGCAGATAAAAATGGAATATGTAGTGTTTTATCTTGTGAAGAAATAAAAGAATATTGCCCGTTAGGACCTTGTAAAGATTATAAGCAAAAACATAGCAAACGAATACAAAGAAAAATTGATAAAATTTGCGAGCTTGCACAAGAATATTATAAAGAATTTGCAACACATACAGGGGGTAGCAATGGACTTAGAATTGAATAAAATCTACTTAGAAGATTGTTACAAATTTATTAAGCAGATTCCAGATAACAGCATTGACCTTATTATAACTGACCCGCCTTATGAACAAGAGGTTAACCATAGTGCAGGAGCATTTGGGAAAAAGAAAAAGCTACATTTTAAGCAAATAGTTGACTTGTCTTACGGCTTTGATTATTCAATATTAGACGAGTTTGTTAGAGTATTAAAAAAGATAAATCTTTATATTTGGTGCAGTAAAAAGCAAATACAATTTTTATTAGATTATTTTGTTAATAGAAAAGGTTGTTATTGGGAATTAATAACTTGGCATAAAGAAAACGCTGTGCCGACAGGAAACAATACATTTATATGTGACACGGAATATTGCTTATTTTTCCGTGAAAAAGGTGTGCTTTTATGTGGGAATTATTTCACTAAACGAAAGTATTATGTGACATATACAAACAAGTCAGATAAATCAAAATTTCAGCATCCAACAATCAAGCCATTGCAAATAATAAAAAACTTTGTGCTAAATAGTAGCAAAGAAAACGACATTATAATTGACCCGTTCGTTGGTAGTGGAACAACAGCAGTTGCCTGCAGGGAATTAAATAGACAATTTATTGCGTGTGAGATTAATCAAGAATACCACAAGATAGCTTGTGACAGATTGAATCAGACACGAGCTGACGGACAGATGACAATGTTCTTAGAGTAGAGAGGTAAAGTATGAGAACATTGCAAGAATTAAAGATGTTGCAGGCACTGCCATTAGATATTAAGATTGCAAAAACGCAAGCAAGGGTAAGGGAGTGGGTCAATCATTATGGAGTTGATGGAGTTTATGTATCATTTAGTGGTGGTAAAGACAGCACAGTGTTATTATATATAGCAAGACAAATGTATCCCGAAATAGAGGCAGTTTTTGTTGACACAGGGCTTGAGTACCCAGAACTACGAAAGTTTGCAAAGACTTTTGACAATGTAACGATAATAAGACCAGAAATGTTTTTTGTTGATGTAATTAAAAAGTATGGTTATCCATTCTTTGGAAAAGAGATTGCTGAATGTATTGAGCAAGGAAAAAAGGCTCTGGAAAGGAATGATGGTACATATTATTATCGTTTGTTAAAATTACAAGGCAAATCACTTGATAAAAACGGAAATAAAAGCATATATAATATTGAAAAATACGAACCAATGTTATATGTGGATTTTAAAATAAGCTCAAAATGTTGCAATATTATGAAAAAGAAACCGCTAAATTTATTTGCAAAATTATATGATAAATATCCTATGACAGCACAATTATCTGAAGAAAGCAGATTAAGAACACAACAATGGCTTAAAAATGGTTGTAATGGTTTTGATATGAAAAGTCCAATAAGCAACCCAATGTCATTTTGGACTGAACAAGATATACTACATTACATAAGAGATAATAATGTAAAAATTGCAAATATTTATGGAGATATTGTATATGTTGATAAAAATGGCAATTATTATGATTATTTATTATGTGATACTGGAACATTAACTACTACTAAATGTAAAAGAACTGGTTGTATGTTTTGTGCATTTGGATGTCAAGAAGAGAGAGGCGAGGGTAGATTTCAAATGCTCAAACGAACGCACCCAAAACAATACGAGTATTGTATGAATGGTGGCGAGTATGGCGAACAAGGCATTTGGCAACCAAACTCAAAAGGCTTGGGTATGAAACATTGCATTGATGTGATTAATAATATATACGGCAAAGATTTTATTAAATATTAGGGGTGACATATGGAAATAGGACTAATGAAAAAAGATTATAAAATTTTAAGAAAAACAGGTCGATTATGTGATGGGAACGAAAGAGGTGCAGGAACAATTTATCACGTAGTAAAAAATGGAGTTGCACTTTGTGGAACAAAACCAGGAAGATTAAGCGATTGGAGTTTTTGGGAGGGGCAACAAGTAACTTGTGTTAGATGTTTGAAGAAATTAAAAAATACAAATAGTATAGTGAAATAAAAAAGCGTATGAAAATCGGGGCTAAAGTAAGCCAGCCTAGCTGTGCGGAGATATATTTTTGTATAGGTTTGAGCGACAGCGAAATTAGAGCAACCCCCTTGCGTAAAAAAATTCAGTATTTTTTGTTTGCGATAGCTCAAAAAAACTGGAATTTTTAGCAAGGGGTTGCTCTATTCTCGTGTAAATCAAGCCTTATTACAAACAAATTTCAAAGCGGACAAGTCCGCTTTGTTATCTAATCGAACAAAGTTCGATTTCAAATTAAATCGGTATACCGATTTAATTATTTTTTTATTAAAATTAGGCTTTTATTAAATGGGTAAGTAGTGGGTATGATAAATTTTTTATTGTATAATAGCTAGATAATACAAGTGTTTTTGTTTGCAAATTTAGATTTGTAATCAGCAGGTTGTTGGTTCGATTCCGATCACCAGCTCCATTATATTTACTAAGGTTGTCGTCAAGCGACACGTAGTGACATTTGACAGCAACTGATGTAAATTCAAACAGAAAGCACTTGATTTATCAAGTTTATTGCAAGAGCAATATAAAATTTTAATCATAAATTAAAATTTGCTTTCTATAGTTTATATGGGCAGGTTCCCGAGTGGCCAAAGGGAACGGACTGTAAATCCGTCAGCAGCGCTTTCGGTGGTTCGAATCCACCCCTGCCCACCAATATAAGTCTAAAACAATTATATCCGTTTTAGACTTATATTTTTATTTGGAGATACTTATTTAAATAAATTTTAATTATGGAATAAAAAATGAAAAAAACTATTGAGACTGAAAGATTAGTATTACGCAATTTCAACCTTAATGATGCCAACGACATATATGAATATTTAGCTGAGCCTATCGTTAATTGTTTTATGGATATGAAAATAAAAAGTTTGCAAGAAGCAGAGAAAGTTATTCAAGAACGCATTAAAAACGAAAAATCTGAAATTTATTTTGTAATATGTTTAAAAGACACAGGAAAAGTAATAGGTGAACTTTTCGCTTGTGCTGATGAACACGAAAAGGATACATTTAGCCCATGTTGGATGCTTAACACTGGCTACCAAAAACAGGGTTATGATTATGAATCTGTTTCGGCTTGTTTCAATTATCTTTTTAATGAAATTTTTGCCCGTAGAATATATGTTTATACAGAAGATTATAATATTGCTTGTCAAAAACTATGCGAAAAACTTAATATGAGAAAAGAAGGACTTTTTAAGAATTCATTTCATTTGTTAATAATTTGGACGGGACTCCGAAATACGAAAACACTTATCAATATGCCATATTGAAAAAAGAGTGGTTAAGAAATTTATCCTAAGTTATTATCGCTCCACCATTATATGACTGATAAGAAACATTTACTTATTTGTTATTTTTATATTGTTTGGAAGCAATCAATAATGTGTTTATATTTGCTTGATTAAATATTTTGTTTTTGCTATGATATATATGTGATAAATAGTAATTTAGCGGAGAGTAGATACAATGAAAAAAAATATTATAATCGTTTTGATGTGCTCAATTGTGTGCATAACAATAGGATTAACGGGATGCGGAAATGAATTTGCAAAACAAGATTATAATGATGCTGAAAAAATAGTGCAAATTGAAGATCGTTATGCGAAAGACAATTCAGTTTTTAACCCAATAGACGGTGGATACTCTTTTATGGTTTCAAAATTCAACGGACGGCAAACGTTATGGAATAAAACACTTGAAAAGAGTGTAGAGATAGAAATACAACTTGATTTGAGTATTTCAAGTGGTAGTGCGAAAGTCGTATATATTGATTGCAACAATAATGTAATAGTTTTAATAGAATGCTCACAAAACGATTCCAATAAGCAAAATGTAAAAAAAACCATTTCTTTAACAAGCGGATTAAACCGATTGAAATTTGTTGGATATGATTGCAAAGATATAGACTTGAAAATATTATTTGATGAGTCGAACTTTGAAATCAACAACTAAATTTCAATTTTTGTCAAATTGCTGATAGCCAACTATTTTGTGGGGCATTTTTTGCACTAAGTGACTATTTTTTGCAGTTTGAGAATCTCCGTGATTCTAAATTTCAATTGGTTAATGCTACACAAAATGTTGCCTAAAATTAACGTTATATTAAGTATTGTTCTGTTTATGTTTGTTTAAAATCAAGCAACAAGGAGCTATTAAATGGAAAAAAATACAGATTTACGCATATTGGAAAAGCGTATAAAAACTTTTAAATTTCTTACAATTCTCTTTTCTATACTTACGCCTTTACCTCTACTTGGTATTGGATTAAAGTTTCCATATTCATATTTTTTTGTTGCCTTAAGTATAATATTTTTTATAGCGGCATTAATTTTTACATTCCTTTGTAGGTATTATGTAGTTAGATTAGAAAAAAATGTAGATTACTTGAAAGAGATAAGAGATAAAGTTGTTGCTTCAAACAAAGATTACGACAAATATCTTACTGAATTATTTTCAAATATAATTATTAAAGATTGTGATGACAATGAAGAGTTCAAAGATTTTGACCAAGTTGCTTTTATGAATGAAGGCCTAGTATTTTCGGCACAAGGCACATTTACAATTAAAGAAGATTTCAAAGGTGTTAAAGGCAACCATCTAGCTATGCAAATTTGTGGAACTCAATTGATTTCAGTGCCTGAAAATTATAATGATGTTCTTGATTATGAAAATAATCTTTTTAAATTAAATATTGGTTATTTTGAAGATTGTCCTCTAACAGAAGAAAACGAAACGGGCTTAGTACTTCCAGAATCGGATTTTATACAGAAAACAATAAGTTTTTCATCTGGTAATGGCTACGTATGCGACTTAGATACTTCGGAAAATGATGAAATTGACTATGGTGAGCTTGTTATTTCCGAATATACTGAAAATAGCCTTATAGTACTTTTTAAGTGTCTTGTTAAATTTGGTGTTGCGGATGTAATTTGCGGAAGTGTAAAACTTACTCGTGAAAATAGGGTTTTTGACTAAATTTTGCCTTATCAAAACAAAATATAATGGTTAAAAAAAATATATTTAAATCGTTTATAGTAAAGTAGTGGAAGCAAATTAATCGCAAATTGTTTAAATTGCTATATACTTAAAATCACTAGGTCAAATAGTCTATTAGTTTTTTTGCTATTTTAGGCGAATGAATTTAATATACTTTTTTTGATATTGTGTTTACTTTTTGGGCATATCTGTAAACTAATTTTTTGCTTTTATGCTTATCATTTATAAATTATTAATTTTTGTTGTGGTTAACTTTAACCTAATCTGAGAACTATTTTTTTGTGTAAAGAAAATTTTAATAGTTTAAAAAAGGTTGACTCTTTCATTTTAAAATTGGGATTATTAGCAATTTGTTAGTATATGGTTATTGTCAAATTTGCATTATATAATTAAAAAGCCAAGAAACCTTAACGGAATCTTGGCTTTTGTATTAGTTGTTGGCTAATTATTACATTATTTTAAAACTATTTAACACTATTTAATTCTTAGTCATCACTAAGTGGTGTTTTGTCAGATATAATAGTTGGTTTTTCAACAGTTACTATAGGCTGTTCAATTGGCTCTGTTAGGGTAAGTTCATTTTTTACTGGTTCTTCCTTTGAGATAGTTTTCATTACTTTTTTTTCATTATAAAACAATAATATAACTGCACCAAGTACGCAGAAGACAACTGCTACAATACCAACTATGGTCATACCAAGTGTTGAAGCTGTTATATCATTACTATTGGCATTTTGTGTAGAGCCTATTATTGCAAGTGAGGTAAAGAGCAACATTGCAAGCGACTGACCAAATTTCATTGCGAATGTGCGAGCTGCAAAAAACATACCCTCACGCTTTTCACCAGTAGTTATGCCATCTGCTTCAGCAACATCTGCTACAATTGATTGTGGTATTATACCTAGCAATGCCATAGGAAAAGCAGCAATTATGCAAATTAAAACACCAAATACTACACCTGGAATAACACCTATTCCTAAAAGTCCAGAGTTTTCTGCTGTGCCAAGTACACCTATAAGCGTTGCTATCATATAGGCGAGTGCTAAGCCCAAGAAACCTGCAATTGTAAGCTTTTTCTTGCCAAATTTTTTAACAAGTTTAGATACTATTGGATAGAAAATCGCTGAAAGCACAGTTAGTCCGCCAAGGAAAATCATTGTGAATGATTCACTTATGTTCATTGACACTTTTACATAAAATGGCAAGCCAGTTTGGAATAGTGTTAAGCCTACCCAGTACATAATATCTGATAGAGTAAAAATGCGGAAGTCACTGTTTTTGAATGTGGAAGCAAGAGATTTGAACATATTAACATTGGATGGTTTAGCATTAACGAAGTCTTTTTCATTTAGTAAGAATGTAGGAATAAGCATACAAATAGTTGCTATTACTGCCAAAATTATAAAACAAATACGATAACTCCAAGCAAAACCAACACTTTTCCTTAATAAACCAGCTAATACAAATGGTGTATAAGCAAGCATAGTGCCAACAAAGTAGGTTAGTGAGATTGCTGTAGAGATAAACATTCTGTTCTCTTGAGTCTGACCAAATTCAGAAATAAGTGCATTGTATGGTGTGCAGTACATTGTCATAAACAAATAGAAAAGTACAATAAATATTGATATCCAAGCAATATTCCAGCCACTTTGAGCGGGTACTGGTGCACAGAATAGTAAAACAGTGCTTATTGCCAAAGGTATGGAAGCATATTGCATAAATGGTATGCGTCTGCCACGTTTGTTTTTACTTCTGTCCGAAAGTGAGGCTATAAGTGGGTCAGTTACTGCGTCAAATATACGGCTTAATGATGTTATTAACCCTAAAACTGTTAAAAAACCGCCTATTACAAGCCCTGGTGTTATATATTGAATAGCACCATTTTGTGCCAAATCGTTAGCAGTTGGTAGGTAAAAGGTTACTAGCCACGCACTGATAATACCACTTAGCATTGACCAGCCAAGTTGACCAACTGAAAATATCCACATTTGTTTTTTGCTTAATTGTTTCATATTTTTTAAGCGAATTGTCCAATAAGTTCGCTATTCCCCCTTTAATTTTACTTTTAAGTTTGTGTGACAAATAAATTATGCTTTTAAAGTATTTAATATTATTTCAATTAATGTTTCAATTTCCTTTTCTTTTTGATGAGAAGCGTCTTGAATGACAATATTAGGTGCAGAGAGCTTTTTGCAAAGTTCTAACATAGCGTGTGCGGTTGAATAATAGAAAATTTCCCAATTAGCTAATGTTTTAACACTGCCATCCTCAATTCCTCGAAAATACGCATCACCAAATGCCGATTTAAAGAGTTCTAAGCCGATGGCATAGTCGTCAGCATCTGTTCTGCCCAAGCTTAACATAAACGCATCAAATCCATTAATGAATTGGAATAATTCCCTTCGTTCTGTGAAAATTTTTAAATAGCAACCATAAAAAAGTGAAAGTGCAGTGAATCCATCAACATCTTGCGGAAAGATAAAATATTGCTCAAAAATGCTTTTTTCAAGTTTAGTCGCTACTGCACAAAGTAGTTTCTCCTTGGAAGCAAAATAACGATAAACCGTAGCTTCGCCTACAATTGCTTGTTGGGCAACTTCTCGAATAGTAACATCAGTAATTGGCTTTTCCAAAAATAAAGCAATTGCTTTGTCCAAAATAAAATTAATTTTTAACTCTTTCATACTCATAATTTTACCATTGATAGTTTAACTATCATTTTGATACTACAACTATCATTTAAATAATATCATTAAAGAGCGGAATTGTCAAGTGGTAAAAATTAAAAAGTTAAATAAGATATTAGAGTTAAATATTGGTATTGCAATGTTGGTTTATCCATCATTTATAACATATTATTTGAATTTGTAGCACATTTTTTGTTTTTAATGCCTTTCTTTCTAATATAAAGATAAATTACTAAAAATTTGTATAAGACTTATTAGGTATATTTATAATTATGTATTAGTGGTTAATGATTTATTGTGTTTTATTATATTAATTATTGTTATTTTATTAAAATAATATATTAGTAATGCTACTAGTGTGTGTAACTTTAAAGATATTTAACTAATTGGTTTAATTCTTTACGTGAATAGTGCATAGGTGATGGTTTTGACTTATCAGATGGATATCCTATTGGCAGAATTGCGACAATTTTTTCATTATCTGGTAATTCCATAGATATTTCGACTTGTTCTAAATCAAAATAACCTACCCAGCAAGAGCCAATGCCAAGTTCCCACGCTTGTAACATTAAATGTGTACATACAATGCTACAATCAATATCACCAGTATTGTAGTTGTTTGAGAATGGATTTTTCCACATTTCCGTTTCGTCTGCAACTATCAAAAGTACAGTTGGGGCACCAAATATACATTTACATATTGTATTGATTTGCTTTAATGCTTTTTCACTTTGCAACACATAAATTTTTTGCGGTTGCTTATTTCCTGCTGTTGGGGATAATTTTGCTACCTCTAAAATTTTATTTAACTTTTCATCCTCAATTTGTTTATTGGAGAATGAACGCACTGAATAGCGTGATTTTGCTAATTCTATGAATTCCATAGACACCTCCTAAAAAATATTGACAAATTTATTGCCTAATACTATAATAAAACTATACTTTCATTTTGTCAAGAACGCACTTTTAAGTGCCATACTTACTATTAGGAAAGTATGTAGGAGATTTTTTATGAATATTGATATTTTAAGGGCGTGCAGTTGCCCATTAAATGCTACTATTGCAGTAATAGGCGGTAAATACAAATTAGAAATAATCTACTATCTTTTTGATAGGACTTTGCGTTATAGTGAACTTGCAAAACTTGTAAAAGCAACACCAAAAATGCTTGCGGAGCAACTAAAAGAACTTGAAAATGATGGTATAATAAATCGTGTACTTTATCCAGTTGTGCCACCAAAAACTGAATATTCCTTGACTGAACTAGGAAATAAGTTGTGCAAATCAATAATTGAGATGTACAAGTTTGGAATTGAATTGTATAAAATCAATAAAGTACAACAACCTTGTTCCACTAACGATTTTACTAGATTAGAAAATGTTTTGGAAAAACAATAGTTTATAAAAAATGATTAATATCAACTATTTAGTCTTTTTATTTTATACTTGCTTATTAGAATAAATTTTTTGTCCTTTAAAACTGTTGAAATAAGATTTATGTAGGCATTATAACATTCATTGTGTACTGATGGATAAACAAGTTCCTCGCCAGTGTGATAGTCAATAGTATAGACTTGTGCATTTGAAAGTTTGCATATTTTTCTGCAATTTATCTGTACATACTATTCATTTTTTGAGTGCTATCTCCACCGTGAAAATGCACAACTACATATTGTTAATTTGGTGCTATTGGTGATAAAATTTCTATATTATTACACTAAATTAGTGATTGTAAGTTATAACTTAATGCTTAATATAATGTATGATTTTATAAATTTTATAGATGCTTATTGTTAGTGATTTTTATCACTTGAAAAATAAATTGATTTATGTTATAATAATTAAATAAAATAGGAAGGATACAAAAATGGTAGATACAAGTCTTTTGCTGATTATTATATGAAGTATTTTGGAGATAAGTTTATTAATTGTTTGCTTTTTTATTTTATTAAATTTCGCAATAAAAAATTTAGAGAAAAAATCAAAGTTTAATAATGTTTATATTGGGATGTCAGAAAATGAATTACTTTCTCTTTTAGGCTTTCCTAAGACAAGTTTTAATATTGACAATTCTTCCAATGTTGTAACATATGTTGATAGTAAATTTGACTTGCTTTTCTTTTGTGGTGAGTGTGTTAATATTTGTATTTTTTGTATTGCTTTGTCAAAACACTAATAGCACCTTTAAAAAACGATTTTTAACAATTTGGTTGTCTATTATTATTGTTTGTATATCAGTAATTTTGATGTTTTGGATAGGCTTGCCAAATAGGGCATTTAGTGAAGTCTTTGAATATATTGATGGTTCAATTGGGTATGCGGTAATTGCTTGTTTAAGTGCTTTAGTATCGATTTTTGACGGGTTTATATCGTTAAAGTGTAAATATAATAAAGAAAAGCAATTAAAAAAGCGGTAAATTTATAAAAATTTAGTAATAATTTATATATAAAATTATTACAAGAGGTAAAGAGTATGTGTGATAGTCGCATTAGTAATATTCAAGATGTATTGACTACATTAAAAGTGGGTAATGATAAGTTTTTAAATGCAAAGACAAGCTGTGGTGATGTTTCACTAGATATAAGAAAAAGCACTTTTATAAATGGACAAAAACCTTTTGCAGTTGTTATTTCTTGTTCAGATTCTCGTGTTATTCCAGAAAGCATTTTTTCTGCTGGAATTGGAGATTTGTTTGTTATTCGTGTTGTAGGTAATGTTGTTGATAATACAGTTATTGCAAGTGTGGAATATGCCGTATCACATTTGAATGTTCCACTTGTTGTAGTTTTGGGGCATACTGGCTGTGGTGCAGTGAACACTGCTATTAGCGGACAAGCAAGTGGACTGATTAAGACAACTATTGACAAAATAAGTTCAGTAATTGGTGACGAAAAAGATGATTATACTGCCACTCGTTTAAATGTTAATGCTGGTGTGACTGAGGTTAAAAAAGTATTGGCTGGCAATGATAAAGTTAAAGTGGTGGGGGCAGTTTATTTTGGGGATAGTGGTGTTGTTGAATTTTTTAATTAGCTTTTAAAAAGTTTAAATGCTATATTATTTTGAATTATATGCATTTTATAGATTTTAAATAAAGATTAATTTATTCAGTTCAATAATTAAAAATTAAGTGTTTTATTTTTAGTATAGTATCAAAATTGCTGTGCTTGATTAAATTTATTAATAGAGGTGTAAATTAATATGAATGTTAATTTAAAAAATTGGGATTTGGCTTATGCAAAAGATTTAGCACAAGCAATATCTAATAAAAATGTGCAAAATAATTTGAGAGATGGTATACCATATCCATATACAGAAAAAGATGCTATAGAATTTATCAATTGTATGTTGGAATGTGATAAAGATAAGACTTTTGCATTTGCAATTGAATTTGATGGTAAAATAGTTGGTAGTATTGGTGCTTTTAGGCAAGAAAATATACATAAAAAAACTGCGGAACTAGGTTATTATGTAGCAGAAGAGTATTGGGGCAAAGGTATTACAACTAAAGCAGTAAAAAGCATTTGTGAATATATTTTTACTAACACAGATATAATTAGAATTTTTGCAGAGCCTTTCGCATTTAATATGGCGTCTTGCAAAGTGCTTGAGAAAGCTGGTTTTAAATGTGAGGGAATATTGCGAAAAAATGCAATTAAAAATGGACAAGTACTTGATATGAAAATGTATTCTTTAGTAAAATAATAGCAGAGAAGTCTGCTATTATTTGTTTTGTTATGACAAAGTTAGTTTATATTTTATAAAAACTATAATTTCTTATTTAAATTAGTTTATTTGTTTTTAAATATTGTAGAAATGATTTGCAACCATCTAAAATGTCGTTGTAAGCTGTTTCAAAATCACGAGTATACCAAGGGTCAGCAACATCACGAGGATTTTTTGTAAAGTCGCACAATTTATGCACTTTTTCTTTTTGTATTTCGTTAATACGCAATACATCAGTATAATTACTACTATCCATAACTAATATAAAGTCGCTTTTTAAATCGTGGGTATCAATCTGTCTTGCTATATGTGAGCCAGTTATTCCGTGTTTTTTTAGTGTTTCAGTTGCTTTATGGTAAATAGGTGAGCCTAATTCATATCTTGAGGTGGCACAAGAAGTAACCTCAAATTGGTTAGAGTATCCTTGTTTTTTAATTAAATCTTTAAAGACTAATTCCGACATCGGAGAGCGACATATATTGCCAAGACACACGAAAGTTACTTTTATCATAATTCACCTCATAGTTGATAATTAATTTGACATATTAAAATTAATTATATATTTTAATATATCATTAATTAAATTTGTTGTCAAATGATATTTTCATTTCAAAAGTTTTTTTAAAGGTTTTGTGATTTTGTGCAATTATATATTGATAGAGTATGTGAGAGTTTTGTTAGTAAAACAGATTTAGTATCGATTTTTGAAGGGTTTTATTTAAGAATTTATTTAATTAAGAATAAATAAATTTTATATTTGTTTATAGCTTGAAAACAAAAATTTATATTTTAAAACAAAAAAATCCCCTTAGCATTAGTTAGGGGATTTCATTTGTAGTGTAATATATATAAATGTTTATATTTATTTGGTTAAAAATAATATTGCTAAATTTGTTATTCAATATATAAGATACTAGTTTATTAACAATTATTTTATTTATCTTAGTATTTAATCAATTAATAAAAAGCTTATTTAACTTTGCAACCTAGGCAGTCAATCATAAATTTATCAAATGCAACAGCACCTTGCTCTGTATTTTTAAACACTGCAGTGCATTCAAGAATTTTTTCACAAGTTAGGTTAATATAATCTTTAACAATATTTTCGCTAGCTTCAGGTGTGTTTGATATGCCATTATTTTCAATTAAATAGTTAATCATATCTTTATGCTTAGTTAATGGATGAGTTTCCTTACTAACTTCAGCATAATCAAATTTTTCCTCACCAGTCAAATATTTTTGAATTGCTTTTAGTTCTTTATCAAGTCTTCCTGGCAAAATGAATGTTCCCATAACTTCAATTATACCAATACCTTCTTTTTTGATATTATGTAAATCCTCTGTAGGATGATAAATACCATAAGGGTGAGCCTCGTCAGTACGATTGTTACGCAAAATCATATCCACAATAAATTTACCATTTTCATATCTAGCTATAGGTGTTACTGCGTTGTGTTGAGCATCTGTTTTACAAATGATACCAACACTTTCGTCAGTGTATTCAGACCATTGTCTTAGTACATAGTCAGCAGCTTCAAGTGCGACAACTTTTTTCTTTGCACTAACTCTTATTACACTATTATACCAATCAACGATTGCAATGTCTGCACCTTTGATAGGTGATTTAAAAGTTTTTCTAATTGGTGCGTTAAACATAGGTAAACCTTTACCGCCACCTTGATAATGGTCGTGTGTTAAAATTGAACCACCTACGATAGGTAGAGCAGCGTTTGAACCCATAAAGAAATGAGGGAATTGTTCAACAAAATCAACAAGTCTTGCAATGCAATCGTGATTAACTTTCATTGGTCTATGTTCATCACAAAAACAGATTAAATGTTTATCATAGTATTGATAAGGTGAGTATTGAATCCACCAGTTTTCACCATAAAGTTCAACTGGGATAGTTCTTAATGTTTGTCTTGCTGGGTGACCTGCATTACCTGCATATCCAACATTTGATGGACAAAGCATACAAGCTGGATAACCAGTTTTTGCTTTTAAAGCAGCTTGAATTTGTTTAGGGTCTTTTTCTGGTTTAGACAAATTGATTGTTACAACCAAACCACCTTTTGAACCATTATATTCCCACATAATGTTTTTGTTAATATCTTGCATTCTTAGATAATTGTTTGCAACACCTAAATCAAATAAATAATCAGTCGCAGCTTCAACACCAAGTAATGCTTCAGTTATGTCATATTTCATTATGATTGATGATGGTGCTGGTGTTACAATGCCAAAAAGTCTTGTTTCATACAAAATAGCATCATCTTTGGTAGTAAAGCCTTGCTCAATAGCATAGTTTACCATAAAGTCCACTGTATTTTGAATATCATATTCAGGAATTGATTCAAAAGTTTGAGTTGCACCTAATTTAAAATTATTTAGCAAAGTGTTCCTTGCATAGTGAACATCATAGATGTCAAGTGATAATTTTTTTGTTGCATAATCAAGTAATTGTTCAATAGCAATTAAAATTTGATTGTCTTGTGCCATAAAAGTCTCCTGTTTTTATAAAAAAATATTGTTTTTATAGTTAAAAATACATATTGTATTAATAATTATATAATATTTTATATTTTTTAGCAAGTATATTATAAGTTTTTGTAAAAAATATTGATTTTTATTTTTTTTTATGTTAAAATACAATATATAATGAAAATATCGGAATAAACTATATTAATTGTTTCGATAGGAGGGTAATTGTGAAATTTTTAAGTAAGCAAGATTTTGACAATTTAGGTTCAAATGTTAACTTTGCAAAAGAGTGTTCTGCATTGTACGCTAAAAATAATGGTTTTGAATATCAAATTAAACGATATCAAGATTTATATAAGATACATAGCGAGTTTAGTGGTGAAAATGTTTTATTGTTTTCATCACCAGGAAGGATTGAAGTTTGTGGTAACCATACTGACCATAATAATGGTAAAGTTCTTTGTGCCTCTATTAGTGTTGATACAATAGCAATGGTTACGCCAGTAATTGAAGATGTAATTACCATTGCATCTGTTGGATATCCGCCACTTGTTGTTGATATTAACGATTTGGAACCAAAAACTGCAGAATATGGCAAAAGCGAAGGTTTAGTACGTGGTGTATGTGCTTACTTTAAACAAAATGGTTACAAAATAGGTGGTTTTTATGCTACTACAAGCTCAGATGTGTTTAAAGGTGCAGGAGTTAGTTCTTCAGCTTGCTTTGAGGTCCTTGTTTGTGAAATTTTAAATATTTTATACAATGACGGCAAAATGGACGCTCTTACAAAAGCATACGCATCACATCTTGCAGAGAGTGAGTTTTTTGGTAAGCCTTGCGGTTTGATGGACCAATCTGCTATTGCACTTGGTGGTGTAAGTTATATTGATTTTAAAGATACAAAAGCACCAGAGGTGGAGAGTATACCTTGGAAATTTGAAAATGTTGACATTGTATTAGTTAATTGCGGTGGTGACCATTGTGGACTAACAGACCAATACGCTTCAATACGTACCGAAATGGAAACAGTTGCTTCAATATTTGGGCAAAAAGTTTTAAGATTTGTTAAAAAGGATAAGTTTTTGTCAACAATACCAATTATACAAAGTGATGTATCTGGTAGAGCAATTTTGAGAGCAATGCACTATTTTAATGAGAATGAACGTGTGGAAAAATGTGCCGATGCAATCAAGAATGTAGATATTGACAAGTATTATGATATGATTAACGCAAGCGGTGACAGCTCTTATAAACTTTTGCAAAATGTTTATCCAGAGGGTGACCGTGATATGCGTATTCCAATTGCACTTGCATTAAGTAATAATATTTGCGGTGATAAAGGTGCTATCCGTGTTCACGGCGGTGGCTTTGCAGGTACAATGATTGCATATGTACCATCTGACTTGACAAGTGAACTTGTTAAAAAATTAAAAGCTGTTTTTGGTACTGACAATGTATTCCAAATATCTATTAGGAATAGTGGAACTAGAATGATTGAAATATAATTGAGGCATTTATGAGTAATATTTTTAGCAATTTATTAACAGCTATAGATTTTAATGATAAAGGCTTCACGATTGGTAGTGTAGATATTGCTTGGTATGGTGTAATATTGACAACTGGTATGATTTGTGCATTGTTTTTAATGATTTATCTTGGTAAACGTGAACAATTAGAACCAGAATTTTGTCTGTCAGCATTTTTATTTGCAATAGTGTTTGCGATATTTGGTGCTAGATTATTCTTTGTTGTACCAAGGTTTAATGAATACTTTACTAGTTGGGAAGGTTTTGGAAGGGCATTTGATATAACTGAAGGTGGGCTTACTATTATTGGTGGTATACCTTGTGGTGCATTAGGCATTTTTATTGCGTGCAGAATATACAAAAAATCTTTCTTTAGAATTACCGATTTAGTTGTTCCTTGTTTGTTGTTAGGACAAGTTATTGGACGTTGGGGTAACTATGTAAATGGTGAATTATTTGGTTTTGAGATTACAAATCCAGCATTCCAAAAATTTCCAATTGCAGTTTGGGTTTACGATTATGAAGTTGGCAAATATGGTTGGCACGCAGCAAACTTCTTTTATGAAATGATGCTGAACTTAGTAATGTTTATTATAATGATTGCATTAACTTACACTGTAAAGAAAAAATTAAAAGTAGGCTTTTTATCATTGCTATATATAGTTTGGTATGGTATAGTAAGAGGTATTCTTGAATTTGTAAAAGTCAACCAATTAATGTGGGGTAGTGTTAAAGCAGTGCAATTAATATGTTTCTTATGTGCAGTGATTGGTGTTGTAGTTTTAGTATTAGTACAACTTGGATATATCAAGTTGGAAACACAAAAAATGTACGAAAAACATTTTAAAGTAGTTCACGAGCCACCACCATATGTGGAACAAAACAATAATGAAGAATGTTGAGTTTGGATATTATTTTTATAATAAAAATTTATATGAATTTAAAATAAACAATATTGCTATTAATTGCAATAAAACAAAGTAACAAGTTTAGGAACAGGCACTTTAGTGCGGTTATGGTGAGTATGAAAAATAAGGATAATGTTTTAAAAATAGTTATAAGTGCATTGTTTGTAGTGTTTGGTCTTTTATTGTTGCTTGACCAATTGAATCTGCCATTCATTGATGATTTGTTTACACCTTGGTATACAATAGTAATTTTATTTGTAGCAAGTTGCTTGCTTGCGTATGCAATTTGTAAAAAGTCACCTATATTTTATATTTTATCAATGTTTTTTGCAGGAATATATTTGGTAATCTCTATTGATGCAAAAGTTGAAAACCTTGCAATAGGTAAAATAATTATGATAATTCCGTTGTTTATAGGCATAGGAATTATTTTGGCGGATAGAATTTGTAAGTGGTCACCCAAAGCAATGAGGTTTGGGCTTGTAGTAGCAGTAAGCAGTGCAACTATACTAGTAAGTACTATTTTGAATGTATGGAAATATGTTATACCGGTTGTCGTAATATTAATTGGCGTATCCTATATGATGTTTAGCCTATTTTCTATAAAAAAAGAAGTTGATGTCAAAGATGATGACCATTACGTAACATATGATTCAAACAAAAATGGCAACGCTGAAAATGAAAAAGTACAAGACTCTAATGAAGTAGCTGATAGCAATAATCAAGAGGCTAAAAAAGTAATAGTAAATGAAAATCCTATTCAAGAAGATGTAGATAAAGTTAATTAAAACACGCTGAAAATCGGCATTAAAATTGTTGTTACGATAAAAGATTAACCTTTTAAAGCAATAAATAATTGCAAAATTAATAATTTTACTTTGATAAAAAATTACAAAATAATTATGTAAAAATATTATAGCCGGCAAATAAATATAAATTTTCTTTAATAAAATTTTGACGATATAATTGCGTTTTTTAAAATGTTTTGCTAAATTGAATTAGCTAAGAAAATATAATAATTCAAATAAAAAAGAAAATCACTTAAGTAGTTAAACTTAAGTGATTTTTTAAATAGGAAATTGTTTTTTGTCAAGTTATATCAATATTAATTGATATAACTTTGTGCTTAAATTAATTTAATTTATAAAATGTACTTAATCTAAATTAGTTGTTGCAATTACAATTGCAATTGTTGTTGCCACAACCACAAATGAATAACAACAATAAGATTATCCAACAGTTATTGTTACCATTAAATCCGTTATTGATTGGCATAACGTTTTGGTCACAATTGCAACCAAAGTTACAACAGTTGTTTTGATTGTTTGCACCTGTAATATAACCAAAAATTAAAGGTAATAAACCATTACAATTACACATATGCTAGACCTCCAAATGTTTTCTATCTTTTACTACAATATGCGTCAATTACTGAAATTGTGACACAAAATCAGAAAGAAATTATTTTCTTTATTTGGTAATATTTGAAAAAACAGCAATAATTAAAAGCTAAGGAGGTAAAAATGGAAGAGTACGTTAATATTAATAAGGCAGATGAGGAGTTTTTAAGGAAATATATGCCATCATATGAAGCCAGTAGTATGATTGCAGATTTTTACTCTATATTTGGTGATAATACAAGGATAAGGATTTTATCTGCGTTGTCAATTGCAAAAATGTGCGTTTGTGACTTATGTTATACTTTAAAACTTAATCAAAGTACTGTGTCACATCAACTTAAAATTTTACGTGACGCTAAAATTGTTGGTTGCAAAAGAGATGGTAAGTTGATAGTTTATTACATTACAAATCCTTTTGTCAATGATGTAATTGTTACTGGTGTTGACAATTATCAAAAAGCTTATGAGTATAGGAAAATTGGATAATTATATTAAGTTTGAAAATTGTACAAGACTTAGAGTAAAAGAGTGTGATAGACTTAATGCAACTGCAATAGTTATATTTTAAATGTATAATATTAAAAAAATAATTAATTTGGGATAAAGTTTTGACACCGCACCAAAATTTATGATAAAATACATATAAGAATTTACATTTTTAAATGTAATAAATGTTCAATCTTGTTTTGGTGTGGATATGAATGAAATTATTGCACAAAAATTAAAAGATTTACCTGATAAATCTGGCGTTTACATTATGAAGTCAGAAAAAGGGGACATATTGTATATTGGTAAGGCTCGCTCTTTAAAAAATAGGGTGCGTCAATATTTTGGTTCTCCAAAAAATAAAACCACTAAAGTTCTTATAATGGTGTCTAAAATTCACACATTTGATTATATAATTACTCATAATGAAATTGAAGCTTTAGTACTGGAAAATAATCTTATTAAAAAGCATAAACCACCATATAATATTTTGCTTAAAGACGATAAAAATTATCCATTTATTCGTATTGATATGAAAGATAAGTTTCCAAAAATTCAAGTAGTACGTAAACTTACAAAAGATGGTGCAAAATACTTTGGTCCATATATGCAAGGAATATCTGCAAAAGAGATTATGGAGTTAATACATTCAGCTTTTCAACTTAGGACTTGTAATATAAATATGGAAAATCCTCCAAAAAATCACAGACCTTGCCTAAATCATCATATTGGCAGATGTTTAGCTCCTTGCACTGGCAATATTACACGTGAGCAATATATGGATATAATTGGTGAGGTTATCAAGTTTTTGCAAGGTAATGACAAATCTATTGAGCGAATTATTAAAGATAAAATGGTTTCTGCAAGTGAAAAAGAGGAGTTCGAACTTGCTATTTACTACCGTGAAAGATTAAAAGTGCTTGAAAAACTAGTAAGAAAACAAGTAACCGCTTTGCCAAGTGATATGGATATGGACATTTTTGCAATTGCAAGTGACGGAATAAATACCGTAATTTCTATGCTGTTTGTGAGGGGGGGTAAACTTTTAGGTGGTGATAAACAGTTGATTAATGCCTTAAGCATTGATAATGAATCCACTTTGGAAAGTTTTTTGTATAGTTACTACAATTCTGATAATTTACTTGTAAATCAAATTTTAGTAAATGAGGAATTTGAGAATATTGAACTTATAAGCAATTATTTGAGTGAGAAAAAAGGTAGTAAAGTATTGGTAGCAACACCTATAATCGGTATTAGGCGTCAGCTTGTGGATATGGCATATGCTAACGCAAAAGATTATCTATCTAAATGTAAATCAACAGAGGAAAGGACATTTAATATGACTTTAGGTGCTGTAAGTCAATTGCAACAAGTATTAAATATGGATATACCTCCTAACCGAATAGAATGCTATGATATTTCAAATATTAGTGGTACAGATAAAGTATCTAGTATGGTTGTGTTCGAAAACGGCGAAAAGGCTGGTAAAATGTACAGAAAATTCAAGATAAAAACGGTGGAAGGCAGTAATGACTTTGCTTCAATGAAAGAAACATTAGTTAGACGCTTTTCACATTTGAATGACGAGGATATTTCGTTTGGCTCAAAACCCGATTTGATTGTAGTTGATGGTGGTAAAGGTCAACTTAAATATGCTTTGCAAGCAATGGAAGAGAGTTGTGTGCATTTTAATATAATAAGCTTGGCAGAGCGTGAGGAAGAGATTTATCTACCACATTGCAGTGAACCATTGGTTTTATCTAAAGATAGCCAAGCGTTAAGACTTTTGCAAAGGATAAGGGATGAGGCACATAGGTTTGCCATAACTTATCACCGCAATTTAAGGGGGAAAAGGCAAACTAAAAGCGAACTTTTACAAATCGCTGGAGTTGGCGAAAATACTATAAAAAAATTGTTTGCGACATTTAAAACTCTTACTGGGATAAAAAATGCAAGTGTAGAAGAACTTGCGGAAGTAAAAGGTATTAATAAAAAGGTTGCAACAAATATATACGAATTTTATCATACAGTTATTGACTAATTGTATAAAAAATGTTACATTATAGGTAGTTTAAATTGTATATATTGATATTTTTTAATAAATTAAGATAAATTTTAGAAAAAACAAGCTTGTTTTTAATGTTGAGGAGAAAAATGAAATATAAATTATTAGTTTGCGATTTTGACGGAACTTTATATACTGATGACTTTAAAGTAACTCAAAACACTATAAATGCGGTAGAAAAATATAAGCAAGCTGGTGGCAAATTTGTTATTGCAACTGGTAGATTGTATCAAGCAATTAAGCCTTTTGCACAACTTTTTAACCTTACAGATGAAATTATTACTTATCAAGGCAGTGGCGTATATGATATAAAAACAGATAGCATTATTTTATCAAATGAAATTGAAAATAAATTAGCTATAAAATTATATCAATATATGTACAATACATATGGGGAAATAACTTCACCTATTTTGTTTTATGAGGATAAATGTATTGTTGAAGAGGAAAACGAGTATAATAAAATATTTTCACAAATAGTAAAAGTTCCTTTAACTTGCGTAAATAAAAAACTAGATGTTTATGTGGCAGACAATAATATCAATGCTAGAAAGATTTTGTTTTTAGCAGATGAAAAATTTATAAGACACATTATTAATGATTTAATTAATAAATTTGGTGACCAACTAAATGTCAATCAATCTAGCAAAGCATTACTAGAATGTGTTAATATAAAAGCTAGCAAAGCAAATGCTATTAAATGGATAGCAGAGAGATACAACATAAATCAAGATGAGATTTGTGCTATTGGTGACTCAGAAAATGATAATAGTATGATAGAGTATGCGGGGCTAGGTGTTGCAATGGGTAATGCAATGGAAATCACAAAAAGTGTAGCCGACTATATTTGTGATACAAACAATAATGATGGTGTTGCAAAATTTATTGAACAGGTTATTTTAAAATAGTCTCTGATAAATTTGCTTATTAAAATAATTTGCTCAAATATGGATAATACCTTTTGAAAATCGGTACTAAATTATAAAATAATTAAAAATAAGTTTGCACAGCTATTAGTGCAAAAGTAGGAGAAATATGTTAGAGGAAAAAGAGGAAAGAGAGGGCGAGCTTGTTCAAGTAGCTTCCTTAATTGCTGATTGCGGAGTGGAATTGGTGCAAGGTGAGCTTGCTCACGAAATGTTTTTGACTACTGTCAATGTAAACAGACCAGGACTATTGCTTGCTGGTTTTGCAGATTATTTTGGTGAGTCAAGAGTACAAGTAATGGGTAATGCAGAATATTACTATTTAGCATCTTGCTCAAAAGAGGAAAGATATAGTAAATTAGATACATTGTTTAGACGTAAAATACCTTGTGTTATTTTATCTAAAAATGTTGAGCCTTTTGAGGAAATGTTGGAAATATCAAAAAAATACAATGTGCCATTGTTTAAGTCTAATAAACTTACATCGCAACTGGTTAATGATATTGTGACATATCTTAACAGAAAACTTGCATTGTCAACAGCAGTACACGGTGTTTTGATAGAGGTCAGTGGTATAGGTGTGCTTATAACTGGTTATAGTGGTATGGGCAAAAGCGAAACTGCTATGGAACTTATCCATCGTGGACATAGATTAATTGCAGATGATAATGTGGTTGCAAAACGTATTCAAGACGAGATTATTGGAACTTCTCCAGATACTATAAGACATTTTATGGAAATTCGAGGTGTAGGCATAATAGATGTACGTAGTATGTTTGGTGTAGGCTCAGTTTTAAAAGAAAAAAGCATTGACCTAGTTATAGAATTGCAAGTTTGGCGTAGTGATATAGAATATGATAGACTTGGCTTGGATAGCAAGTTTGAGGAAATTTTAGGCGTAAAAATTCCAAAACTTACAATGCCAGTTATGCCTGGACGAAATTTAGCAATTGTTGTAGAGGTTGCAGCACGTAATGAACGTTTGAAAAAGCTTGGTTTCAATGCTGTTGAACAATTGTTATCTAATGTGCATTTTGGTGAGGATTGATTATGAATTATGAGTTAGAAGTTAAAAATAGAGTTGAGTGGATAAAAAATGTTTTAAACAAAACTGGAGCTAAGGGTGTTATTTTGGGTAATAGTGGTGGAAAGGACTGCAGTTTGGTTGAAATTCTGTGTAGAATGGCTACACCAAATGTTTTATCTGTAATAATGCCTTGTGAATCGTCTCAAAATTATGGCAGTGATAGAGACCACGCCTATCTTGTGGCAAAGGCTTTTGATATTCCAACAATTGAAGTTGATATTACACGTGCAAAACAAGAGTTAAAAAAAGTTATTGAGCCGTTTGCTGGTAATGATGTTCCTATGGCATACAACAATATAAACCCAAGACTTAGAATGTCTGTAATTTACGCTATTGGTCAAGCAAAGGGATACCTTGTAGCGGGTACTGGTAATGCAAGCGAAATTTATATGGGGTATTTTACTAAATGGGGGGACGGCGGTTATGATTTTAACCCTATCAACGATTTGCTTGTAGAAGACGTTTATGGTATGTTGAAATACTTAAATTGTCCTGAACAAATTATTGAAAAAAAACCAAGTGCTGGTTTGTACGAAGGTCAAACAGACGAGTTGGAAATGGGTGTATCTTATACCGAAATTGATAAATATATCAAAACAGGTAAGAGTGATTTTGCGGAAAAAATTCAGTCTGCTCATAATAGAACTGAACATAAACGAGTAGGTGCTTTAAAGTATAAGGAATAATAACTTTACTTAAAAAATTAAGTGTATGCAATTTTCAATTGCAATAAATAAAATTATTTATAAAGTAAATTTATTTTAGCCAATTGAATTAATATATATTTAAAACGTAATTACAATTTATTTTATTTCATTATAATTTTTGATTTTTGCCAGATGATAATAAATAGTCGTACGATTTTTCTTTAATTTATCACTGGCTTCTTTCATTGTGATTTTACCAGTATCAAAATCATTAATTACTGATATAAAGTAAGGTGAGTAAACTTCTTTTGGTCTACCAAATTGTACGCCACGCCGTCTTGCAGCTTGAATACCTACACGCTGGCGGTCTATAATGTTACGTCTTTCATTTTCTGCAACAAAAGACAAAATTTGTAATACTAAGTCAGATACTAAGCGGTTAGTCAATGAGCCGTCTGCCATACGTGTATCAAGTAGTGGCATATCCATTACAAAAATATTCGCCTTTAGTTTGTCTGTAATCTTTTTCCATTCTCTAATGATTGCGGAATAGTTCCTGCCAAGGCGGTCAATAGATTTTACTACAACTAAATCTCCATTTTTTAACTTCCGAATAAGTCTTTGATAGTTTTTTCTTTCAAAATTTTTGCCACTTTTTTTGTCACAAAAAATATTCTTTTCATCAATACCAAATTCCTTAAAAGCATCCATTTGCCTTTGTAAATTTTGGTCGTGAGAGGATACTCTTGCATATCCGTAAATTTTCATACGTAACTCCTATAATGTATTTATATTTATTTATTAATAAAAAATCACAAAGTGCTAGGAATAACACTTTGTGATTGAATTGTAATAATTGTTTTCAATACTATTTGATTATTGCATATACTTTTTTAGGCTTTGCAGTGTAGTCAGTTATACTCTTTGCAATGTTTTGCATATGGTCAGATATACGTTCCAAGTTTGATACCAAACTCAAATATACCGCACCAGTGCTAGCAGAGCATTGATTGTTATTAAGCCTTTTGATATGGTCTCTATCTAATATTGATTTAAAGTCGTCCACCATATCCTCATATTTATATACAGTTTCCAAAAGTTCCATATCTTGATATTCAAAAGCTTTAACCGCAAACTCAAAAACTTTATGTATAGCTTCTGTCATTTCGTCTAATTGTGCAATAGCCATATCAGAAAAAGTGGTTTTTAATCGTTGTAATTCCTCAGCATATTCCATAATATTCTCAGAGTAGTCACCAACTCTTTCCAAGTCAGATACTACGTGATAGAATGAGGCAAGCATTAATTCGTCTTTAAAGGAAATTTCTTTTGCAGAAAGCTCTACCAAAAACTTGGATATCTCTCTGTTTAAAAAGTTCAAATGCTTTTCTCTGTCTGCAAACTTTTCTTGCTTTTCAACTTTACCATTTTTAACACAACTTAATGATAATTTGAAGTTTTTATATGCAAGCTCGCTCATTAAAATAATTTCGTGTTTAGTTTGGTTTATTGCGATTGCTGGTGTTGACAAAATGCGTTTATCAATGTATTTGAATCTTTCTGGCATAAAGTTTTCTTCAATGTCGTCTTTAGATTTTTTCTCTGGTATAACCTTTGTAGCTATCCAAACAAGAGTTTTTACAAACGGAATCAAAAGTAATGTCATTGCTACGTTAAAGAAAGTATGGAACATAGCACATTGCGTTTCAATAAGGTTAGGGAACATTGCTTCAAACAGCTTATCAATAGGTGCCCAAAAGATAATAGGGAAAAATACAATTGCACCAATAACATTAAACAATAAATGTATAAAACTTGCACGCTTTGCATTTGTGTTTGTTCCAAAAGATGCAATGATAGATGTCACGCAAGAACCGATATTTACGCCAAGTGTTGCAAACATAATAGATTTAATCGGTATCCCGAATGTGCCAGCAAGTGCTATCATTATACCTGTTGTAGCAGAAGAACTTTGTACCAAAGCGGTAAGTGCCATTGCAATAATTATAAGTAAAGCAGGGTTAGTTGTTTTTACTAAAGCATCTGTAATTGCAGGTATTTTTGTAAAAACGGACATTGATTCTTTCATTACATTCATACCTACAAAGACCATTCCCAAACCCGCAAGTAATGCACCAATTTTTTTAATAGAATCTTTTTTGCCAAGCATTTGCATAAATGCACCTACAGCTGCAAGGACTGCAAACCACGCTGTAATTTTTAGTGATTCCAAAGCTACAATTTGTGCTGTTATTGTTGTACCAATGTTCGCACCCATTATGATTGGGGTAGCTTGAGTTAGTGTCATAAGTCCCGCATTAACAAAACCTACAACCATTACCGTTGTAGCTCCAGATGACTGAATAACTGCAGTAACACCCGCACCAGTTAGTAGTCCAGTAAAGCGGTTACCACTAATTTTGTCAAATATTGTTCGGATTTTGCTACCCGCCAAAGTTTCCAAATTGCTACCCATAGCATTAATACCAATAAGAAAGACACCAGTACCAGCCAGCATAAGTAACACACTCTCTATAATTTCCATTACTCCAGGAATTGTTGAGGTAGCAGTGGTAACATTAGCTAATAAAGCTCCAAAAAAATTCATTTTAACCTCGCTATTTTATTCTCATATGTATAAGCAAAATTGCTCTATTAAAATTTTATAATAATTGTAAAACTATGTCAAGCAAATAACAATAATTTATACTGGGAATAAGTAAAATTTATGACATTTTTTTTATTTTGTTATTTAAAACATTCCTTTATATAAATTTATCGTTCACTAAATTTTATTATTTTGCTTTTTTGGTTATGATAAATTAATAAATAATGCAAGGCAAAATTTTAATCAGATATATTCTTGTAATTAAACAGCTATTGAGTATTTTAGCAATTTCAAATAGTATTAATTTTTATATTATACTTTTTTATTTTTTTTAAATTTAATAATCAATAAAATACTAATTCCAATAACAATAGCACCAATAATGCAACCCACAATTGTTAAGGCAGTAAATAGTCCTTTCATATCTTTAAAATCACTAATTGATTTAATGGAATCAACATAATCGGAATTTTGATAAACTCTAACTGATTGTATTATAAAATCATTTGTATCATCTAAATGATTTTCAAATATACCTATTTTTTGTCCGTATGGTCCATATACAGCATCTCGTATTTCTACTGTTAATCTTAAAAATTCCGCAGTTTGTGAAACACCACCAAAATTTGTTGCCCAAACTGGGGTGTCATCAACATATACTACATATCTGTCTGGTGTCCATAGTAGGGCATACTTATGAGCTTTGCCATCATATAGATTGTAAGGCATTTTGGTAACATTGTCAGTCATTTTATACCAAGGTGCATCATACGCATCATAATGAATAGCTTGCCCCGTATAAGTGGGATTAGTGTGGCAGAATGAAGACTCATAAACATCTACTTCACAACCATCTTTGCCACCATTTCCAACTTGAGGAGTAGCATCGCTTTGTAACCAAAATGCTGACCACATACCACTACCACGTGGTACAATTACAGTTGCCTCAAAATATCCAAATGCTTGAGTAAAACCAACATTCTTGTCATTTCCAACTTTATCCTCTCTTACAACAGGGCGAGTTTCTATTCCGCTTGTAAACACTCCTTCACTTTTATCGCAAATGTCACAAATATGATTACTTTTTCTTTCACTTTTTATTACAACACCTTTGTCACTAAAATTAACCATTTGGTCACACCAATATTCATATTTTCTTTTGCTGTGTGTAGATGGTGCCCAACCAGCTTGATACAATTCTTGCATATCTTTTATTTTTGCAAAATCTACATCCATAGTATTTTGCCATTTGCTATCAGTCAAATCGGGTAGAGATGTATCAAACTTATCTTTCCAATTACTACTATTACAACCAGTTGACACAATTATAAACACACTACATACCAAAACTATTAAAAGTAAAAAACTTATTTTCTTTTTCATAATTTCCCTTTTTGCTTTTATTAAATTATATCAATTATAACATAACAATTTTACAAAATCAATATGTTATAAATAAACAAATATATAATTTATTAAATATAAAACAAATTATATTTTAAAACATATTTAACTTTTATTAGCAAAATAATGGCTTAAAAAATAAAAATCAGTTATTTAAATACAAACCTCTAGAAGTAAAATTTTTAGAGCGTTGAGTTTTTTGTAAAGTTGTAATTTTGCAAAAAGTCGATTTTTTAAAAATACC
>CAJTNA010000016.1 GCA_910577845.1 uncultured Christensenella sp.
TTTAAATTTGATTTTTTCAAATTTAACGACACATATTTATATTATCGGAAGCTGTCCATACACCCCACAAAAAAGTTATTTTGTGGGGACCCCTACAGCGTGGCATAGCCACATTTTGCACTAACTGATGTTAATTCAAACGAGAAGCACTTGCGTTAGTAGTATTGTATTAGTAATACAAAATTTTAAGCGGGCTTAAAATCTACTTCTCATAGTTTATGTTAAATTATCAATAGTCTTTCCATTTTTCATATAACTATAATATTAAATGCTATAAAATTGGCAACGCCATATTTGTAGTAAATTTAAACATATGATAAAAATTTTAGTAAAGCATAATTGTTGTAAAACAAATTAATTTGTTTTATACTATTACATTAATTAAATAAAGTAATATCAAAAATTAACTAATTTAAAACTTTAAATGTGAAATACTTTTTTATATTGTTCTTTCAAATGTTTTAAGCCAAAACCAACACATAAAATTAATGTTGCTCCACCGACTACAGCGGATATTATTGCGGGTATAAGCACAGAAGTACCTTTGCAAGCATAAATAATTATTGGTACAGAACCCAGCACACTATTAAGTATTGTAGATATAAATAATGATTTATTGTGTTTGTAATACAATATCAATAATCCGCCACTTATTATTATCATTCCGCTAATAATTATAGGAATACAATAACCAGTTGCAACATTTGTTTTAAATATAATTTCGTATATGTAACTTATACCAACCAAACTGGCACCTTGCAAAAATATTTTTGCACCAATCTCAGTTTCAGAATATATTGTATTAGCGATAAGTAAATATCCATAAGCAAAAACTGATACCATAAACCAACACCACAAAACATCACGCTCAGTAAAATAGTTTACAATTATACAAACAAGTGATGCAATTATTGCAAATATTAAATAAATTGTTTTTGGTGAAAAGCGTAATGGTAAAGGTTTTTTTTCTTGCTTTGGAGGATATTCACTTTCAATAGCTGTTGCATTATCATCTAAAATTTTATGACAAAACGGACACACATTGCCATTTTTTACTTCAATATTACATTTATCACAACGCATTATCTACCTCCCAATAATTACTGCTTACTGTTATATTAAATCCTAGGGCTGCTAGATACTTAATAAAATATTCTTCAATGTCTGTATCCTTTATTAGTCTAACAAAAGCAAGAGTTAGAGTATCATATGTAGTTATAGCTGTAAACGAGATAGGCACTGACGGGCAAGCGTGTAACATAAATGTTATTTTTTTAACATAAGGCTCAAAAGATTTTGGCAAATCAACCACACCAACATTACTAAATGTAGCGGTTTTCGTAGGCTTTTTTATAGTTTTTACATTGCTACTTGCAAAAATTAGGTGTTTAATAAATAATGGCATAATACGTACAAGCCAAAACTTTTCGCCCATCATAGCAGTGTTTATATTGACATCAAGATATTCTTTGTCATAGCAATGTTCAATATAATCTTGAATAATTTTTATAAAGTCATCAAGGGTAATGTTATCTTCTTTAATGCTTGCTTTAACTCTTGAAAATAGAGTAAAGTTACGCAAAGTCTTACTTGAATAAAGCTTACGTATATTCATTGGTACAAAAAGTGAAAGGTCATATGGATTTTCCACTTTTTTACCTTTTGTCATATAAATGCTATACATAAACAATCCGCCTAATAAATGTGTTACTGTACAGCCTTTTGATTTGCAGTAAGCAAGTAGTTCCTTAACATTAAGGTCTGCAGTTATTGCCCCTTTTCCTAAATGGTCAAATTGTTCTCCTGGTACAGTGAAAGCTCTGCTTTTGCTACCAGTCATACCAGAAATATCTATATCCTTTAATTTGGTTGGCTTGTAATTTGTCGCAAAACTATCCTCAACCTCTAATGGGTCAAAAGGGGTATCATTTGTTATAACTTTACCCTCGTCCTCAACATCTAAACCTAAGATTTTTAGGTAATTATATAGTGTGCTTTTAATAAATTGCAACGCACCACTACCATCACAAAGTACGTGGAAAAATTCAAATGATAAGCGTTTTTTGTAATACATTGCTCTAAAACAATAACCATCAGCATTGTGAGGTGTAATTTGTTCCATTATAATGTCAGATTCAGGACGCAAAATTAATGTTTTGTCATTATGCTCAAGATAGTACCAAAAAACGCCACGTCTAAGCCTTACTGCAAAGGAAGGGAATCGCTCCAATGTTAAATTAATTGCTTGTTGCATTTTATCTGGAATAATGTCGTCAGCAAGTTCAACAGTATAGCGGAATAAGTTTTGAGTATCTTTTGTGGTTATAAACGGGTAAAGTTTTGCACTATTATCTAACCCGAACCAGTTTTTAATTGCCATATAAACCTCATTTATTTTGTAAACATAATCATTATACCATAATTATTGGCAATTAACAATAGGAAATATAAAAATTAAATTGAACAATGTCTTTTTTTGTTCTACTTATATGCAATAGTAGCAAAAATAAAAAATGATAGTCCCAAAAAGGATAACGTATTTTGCAAAAAATAAAGGACAATAGGAATAAAATACTAAACATTTTGTGGCGAATTTTGCTAATCTCTTTACTTTTATGTAAATTTATGTTAAAATTTTAATGTGAGGTAATATGAAGGCTTTTGATTTAAATGGAAAATGGGTATTTCACGAAGTTGGCAGAGGAAAATGGTACACTGCAGTAGTACCAGGAAGTAATTATATTGACCTACTTGCCAATAATATTATTGACCATCCATATTACGACAACAATGAGGAATTAACACAATGGGTAAGCGAGCGTGATTGGGAATATGCTCGTGAGTTTACTTTACCTATGGATATGTTGAAAAAGCCAGTTATTATGCTTGAGGCGGAGCGACTTGACACTATTGCAGAAATTTATATTAACGATAGGCTTGTTGCTAGAACAGAAAATGCTTTTTTAACTTATAAAATAGATATTAAAAACTTTGTTTCAAGGCTTACAAATAAAATACGTATTAAGTTTAGGTCACCAATTACACATATTGAGAATATGCTTGAAAATATGCCATTACCAAACAGCAAGTTTGGTATGAATGGAGCACAATTTGTGCGTAAGCCTACAATAGGCTTTGGCTGGAATAATAATTTAGTTTTGCCATTCAGTGGTATTTGTGGCAATATTAAGATTGTGGCTTATGACGAATTATATTTAGGTGATTTGGTAATAAGGCACGAAAGTATTTCAACATCGGCTATAGTTATTGTAAAAGCACCTATAAAGGGTAAATCGCTAGCAGATGGGGCAAGTTATTCCTTAAAACTTACTATTACTGAGCCAAATGGAAACCATATAACTTGTATAAGTAATAAAGTTGATGAACAAAACGAACTTGTTGCAACTATTAATAAGCCAGAATTGTGGACTATTTATAGTAAAAATAATAAGCCTCCACTTTATGATATTAATGTGGAATTGATTAAGGACGGGGAAGTAATAGATAGCAAAACACTAGTATACGGAATTAAGAGTATTGAATTTGAAGAAGAGGGCGTTGATAAATACAAAAAATTTGGAATAGTTTTAAATGGTGAAAAGATATTTATTAAAGGCGTTACTCTGATGCCACTTGATAGTATGTCCTCACTATTTAATAAAAAGAAGATGCAAGGTTACTTAGATAGTGTTATCAATGCAAATGTCAATCTTATTAGAGTATTTGCAGGAACTGGAT
Source organism: uncultured Christensenella sp. (assembly GCA_910577845.1). GTDB lineage: Bacteria > Bacillota > Clostridia > Christensenellales > UBA3700 > MGBC100798. Next base: position 3,739 of record CAJTNA010000016.1, read on the forward strand.
ATATGCCAGATGAGTTTTATTCTATGTGTGATGAGAGAGGTATTCTTGTATGGCAAGATATGCCGTTTGTGGAAATGATTTATCCTTTTGAGTACCAAGATTTTGCACTAAATGTAGATAAGGAAATTAAGTTTAATATTACAAAATTACATTCTCACCCTTGTTGTGCAGTGTTGTGTGGCAATTCTGGAATGGAATCGAAACTTGCTCGTACTTTTGGCAAAAAGAGCTTAAAAGGGTCGATTTTCGATGTATTTTATAAGAAAATACCTGAAAGGTTGAATGCTATTGATGCGGATATTTTGTATATTCCGTCAAGTCCAATTTCTAACAGATTTTGTAGTAAAGTAAATAACTATAAAACTGGAATAACACATATGTGGGAAGTTTGGGGCGGAATGCGTTCTATGCAAAAGGTTGTTAACCAAACACCTAGATTTTGTGGTGAATTTGGTTTGCCGTCAATGCCAAGTTCCACAGCACTTGACGAATTTATCACTAAAAAACAATATGCTTTTACTGGTTTGGAGATGGAAAAACGTCAAAAATTCCGTGACGGCAACAACAAAATGCTTTATTATATATCATCAAGGTTTAGAGTGCCACGCAGTATGTCTGATTTGATATATTATTCTCAGCTTACTCAAGCGGAATACTATACTGAAATGATTGAGCATTTAAGACGTAATATGTCAAAGTGCAGAGGTGTAATAATGACCTCTCTTAATGATTGTTGGGCGGGTATTGACTATTCTGCGATTGATTATTTAGGCAATTACAAAGCTACAATGTATAAGTTAAAAAGAGCATTTGCACCAGTTTTAATGTCTATCACTTGTAAAAAGAGTGTAGTAAAAGTCAACTTGAGTTGTGACGAAGATATAAATGAGGAATGTAATTTGATTTGGAAAGTTGAGGACTTTGACGGAATCGTTATCTCCAATGGTGAGCAAAATGTTGAAATAGCCAGCAATTGCAATAGCACAATAGCAAGTATAGATTTAAAAGAGATAATAAAAGGTAAGGAAAGGGAGATTGTCTTTATAGCTGAACTTACTAATAAAGCGGGCAAAGTGCTTGCAAGTGAGGACTTTATATTTGTTCAAAATAAACTTGCCTTATTCCCAGACCCTAAACTAAAAGTGGGTGTTATGGTGCGTAAAGGCATTGCAAAAATCACCATCCAAGCGGAAAGATTTGCTAGATATGTAGCTGTTATTATGGAAGACAATAAAAATCCATTTAGTAATAACTACTTTGATATTATGGCAGGTGGTAAGGCTGAAATTACAATACCAGTTGGCAAAATGAAAGACACAGAAGTGCTTGAAAAGTTGCGTATCAAGTCAGTCGCAAACATTGATATGAAAGGTAATGTTATACGTGATATTGCAAAGAATACTGGTGTATTATTGTCACCTAAAAATATTAAAGATGTCGTATTAAAATGGTTCTTTAAGTAATGTATTTGTACCTAAATAAAAATAATTGATTATATCATTTAAATGTGCCTTGTTAAATTTAGCTTTAGCTAATTTTTAAAATTTGCAAATGTGTAATCAATTTAAGCTTTTTTAGAGTTATGTTGATTTAAAAATTTATTGGTTAAAATTTAACTATTAATCAATAAAATAATCAATCAAATCTATGAAAAAAGCTAGTTTTAGTTATTAGGCATTTGATTGCAATTTTAAAAAGCGAGTTGATTTATGAATTTGAATTTAAAAAACATAATCACATTTTAGGTCGCAAATTATTAATAGTGTATTTGTGCTTGTATGTTGATTAAAGACCATATAGCCTTATTTTAGTAGTTTGAAATTAAAAAAACAATCAAAAATCGGGACTAAATGTCCCGATTTTATCATTTTTAAAAAACATAATGCTTTTATTTGATTTCAACTTTTTCTTTATTCTTTATTTTGTGTTGAATCATTTTGTTGTTCATCGTCTTTGCCATCTTGATTAATGTTTGAATTTTTATTTTTTTCAAAAGTGGTTTTGCATTTATTTACAACGCCTTGGTAGCGTTCTTTAACTTTTATCCCAAAGTTTTTAGTTTTGTCTACAAAGGTGTTAAAAAATTCAAATCTACTACCAGTTACAACAGCAGTGCCATCACCAATCTGTTCAATTTTAACAGCGAGTTGCTTTTTCTTTTCAACCTTTTTGTAAATAGAGTAGGCAATTAAAGCTACCAGCCCAATTGCAAGACAAATGCTAAATATTTTAACCTCAATTCCAAGTGGCAGTGCTTTAACACGTGTCCACATTTTTACCACAAGGTCTTGCTGGTCTCCAAAATCTGTCATTTCAACACAATTTTCAGTCTTTTCCTTGGACGGCATTACTACCTCGTGAATTTGTAAGCTAGTAAAATCAACATCCCATTCATTAGCTAAATTTTGCCAGTACTCAACCATTACGCCATCTTTATTTTCAAACAAATATGTAAAATCTTGTGCTTCAACTTCTTCGTCTGTCATATAGTCAATAATTTCTGGTGATAATACGGCAGTTGTATATCCAATAAAGTCCATATTGCGTAGTGCAATTTCTGGTTCGCAAATAAAGTTAATAAATTCGTGAGCAATATCCGCATTTTTTGCATATTTAGGAATTACCCAGTTGTCAAACCAAACATTTGAACCCTCTTCAGGTATGTAGTAGTCAAGATTTATATTGTTTTGGGACGCCTCTTCAATTGCCCAAACAGCGTCACCACTCCAAGCTAGATTGATTAAAGCCTCACCATTTATCATAGAGTCTTTACCGCTGTCTACCTCATAAGCATAAAGTATATTATATTGTTCTCTCAATTCCTTTTCAACAGTGGCAATCTTTTGCTCATCAACATTGTTTACCAAGTCGTTGATTTTATTGCGGTATTCCACTGGGTCAGTAATTTTAGATAGCTCATCTCTGTAAGCATAAATTGTAGCAATAAACACTGAGTCACGAATGCTATCTTTCATTAGAATATCGTTTTTGTACTTTTTATTCCAAAGCAACTCCCAACCTTTAATGTCTTCCTCTGCAATTTGGTCTGCATTGTACAAGATTCCCAATGTTCCCCACATATAAGGAACGCTATATTGATTGTCATTATCAAAGTTTCTGTCTAACAGATATGGTGGAATATTTTTAATATTAGGTATTTTGTCCTTGTTTAATGGAAGCAATAAATTTGCTTTTTTCATTTTTTCAATGATATAATCACTTGGACAAAATACATCATAATCTGCTTTACGCTTATTAATAATTGTATAGGCCCTCTCCAAAGTATCAAAAGTATCATATTGAACTTTTATTTTTTCGCCCGTTTTTTGCTCATAGTACTCTGCAAAATCGGCTAAAACGCTACTATCCTCATCATCCTCAATATAGTCTTGGCAGTTGTAAATTTTAAACACACGCACTTTTTGAGTGCAACCGCCCAAAGCAGGGATAAGTAGAAGTGACAAAGTCAAAACTAACATAAGTAAAATAATCAATCTCTTTTTCATACCTTTGCCCCCTTTACCTTTTTAGATTTATTTTTATCGCTTGCCTTAATTTTAGTAACAGCTTTAGAGTTAGATTTCTTTTCACGATGTGAAAGGATGTTTACAATAATTAATAGTAACAATACTGATACCAGTATCATAGTAGATAATGCACGTAGTGATGGTGTCAAGCCATTTTTAGCAGCATCTGCATAAATAAATGTTGATAGAGTGTTTATTCCTTGAATGTTAAATATAGTAACAACAAAGTCGTCAATTGATAGTGTAAATGCAAGGAAGAAACCGCTTACAACACCTGATAAAATTTGAGGAATTACTGCTTTTACAAGTGCTTTCATAGGTGTGCAACCTAAGTCCAAAGCTGCCTCATATAGATTATTATCCATCTGTTGTAGTTTTGGCATAATTGAAAGTATTACATAAGGCGTACAAAATACAATATGTGCGATAATAACAGTTACCATACCAAAGGAAATCCCAAATAATAGGAATAGCAACATTAGTGAAACACCAGTAACAATTTCCGCATTCATCATAGGTATTTTGCTTATGGTCATCATTGCCTCTTTGGAACGCCTTTTCATATTATAAATACCAATTGAGGCAAAAACACCTATTAAGGTTGATATTACAGACGATACTGTCGCAATAATTATTGTATTTTTTAATGCATCCAATATAGCAACACTCTTTGAAGGGTTAAATAAATCTTGGTATAAAGCAAAGCTGAAACCTTGCCATTGCATTGTCGCAGATGGAGTGAATGAGTAAATTACCAAAACTGCGATTGGTGCGTATAGGAATAATAGTACTAGGTAAACGTAACCTTTTGCTAAAATCTTTTTTACCATATTCTACCTCCTGCAGTTTGAGTTTTGCTATTGTATTTCTTTTCAATAAACATTGTAATGCCCATTAGCAGTAACAAAATCAATGAAAGTGCAGAGCCGTAGTTCCAAGAGTTTTGAGTAAACTCAAGATTAATAATATTACCAAGCAATTGAACTAAATTATTGCCCAATAAGTCGGAAATTACAAATGTGGAAAGTGTAGGCATAAATACCATAGTAATGCCACTAATAATACCAGGTATAGCAAGAGGTAAAATTACCTTTGTAATAACCTTTGTAGGTGTAGCACCTAAGTCAAGTGCTGCCTCAGTATAACTCTTGTCAAGGCTTGTAAGTGTTGAGTAAATAGGTATAATCATAAATGGTAAAAAGTTATACACCATACCAAAAATAGTGGTGGCTTTACCAAAGGTTATCTCCGTATTCGCCCAAGACGCAAAAGCCTCAAACATAGCACGAGTTGCAATTGTCCTAAGCAAAAAGTTAATCCACATTGGTAGCAAAAACAACAAGAATAATGTTTTGTTGGCGTTGTATTTTTTATTTGCCAAAATGTATGCAACTGGAAAACCTAGTACAAAACAAATTAGAGTGGTTAAAAAGGCTATCCATATTGAGTCAAGGAAAGAGTTGAATGTAACTCCATCCGTGAAAAAGTTGACAAAATTTTCAAAGCTTATACTGCCGTCTGCATTGGTAAAAGCATAAAACACAATCAAAGCAAGCGGTAAAAGAACAAATATAAGCATAAACATAGCATATGGCAGTGCTAAATATTTCCTTTTAATAGTGATTTTTTTCATCAGTATACTCCTACTTAGATTGAATTATTTTTTCAAGCTTAATATCCTCTGACTTAATTGTTATACCAACACGGTCATTGCTATCATACTCGTCTTCTGTATCTACAAAGAAATCAAAGCCGTTATCAGACTTAACAACATATTGGTACTTATCACCCTTGAAAATGCTAGACACAATATTGCCAGCAATTGGTGCAGAGTCCTCATAGTCTGTAAGGTCAATCTTATCAAAATCAACTGAAATTTTAACTTCCTCTTTGATATACTCATTTTCAGAATATCCAGCTTTTTCAAATACAGCTTTGTCATAGTTAAATACACCATCAGCAAACTCAATTTCTGTTTCGTTAAGCACTTTTGCATTGATAATATTGCTGTTTTTCTCTTTTTTCATAATGTGGATGTCATCTGGTCTAATATAAAGACTAACTTTTTCACCCGCTTTCCACTCAGTAGTGCTATGTATTAAAAACTCCATTTTGTTTGCTACAACGCTCATCTCATAGTGTACACCTTTGAATAAAGAGGAAATAACTACACCCTTAATTTGTCCCTTTTCTTCATCCATTAGATATATATCCTCTGGGCGAATAACAACATCAATTGCCTCGTTTTTATCAAATCCGCCGTCTACGCATACAAACTCAGCACCTGCAAATCTAACCAACTTGTCTTTAATCATTACACCATTGATAATATTAGATTCGCCAATAAAGTCCGCAACAAAGGCGTTAGATGGCTCATTATAAATGTCAAGTGGTGTTCCTACTTGGTGAATAATTCCGTTTTTCATTACAACAATGCGGTCACTCATTGTAAGAGCTTCCTCTTGGTCATGAGTTACGTATACAAATGTAATGCCAAGCCTGCGGTGCATATTTTTAAGTTCCAATTGCATTTCTTGACGCATTTTTAAGTCCAATGCACCTAATGGCTCATCAAGCAACAAAACTTGTGGTTCATTTACAATAGCTCTTGCAATAGCAACCCTTTGTTGTTGTCCTCCACTTAGACTTGTAACATTACGATATTCATAGTCAGTTAAACCAACTATCTTAAGTGCTTTTTTAACTTTTTCAGAAATTAAATTCTTTATCGCTTTGCGTCTTGCCCAAAAGCCTTGTACCTCTTTACATAACTCTTTCTTTTTAAGCTTCAGTCCAAATGCAATATTGTCAAATACATTCAAGTGTGGAAATAACGCATATCTTTGGAATACGGTATTTACTGGTCGCATATGTGGCGGAATATCTAGCACAGATTTTCCGTCAAGCATAATCTCGCCACTTGTAGGCTTTTCAAAGCCTGCAATCATTCTTAAAGTTGTAGTCTTGCCACAACCACTAGGTCCTAAAAAGGTGACAAATTCACCTTTTTCAATATTTAAATTAACGTGGTCAACAACATTTTGACCATCGTATTCTTTACAAACGTCTTTTAATTCAATTAGTGTACTCATATGTGTTTTCTCCATTAAAATGTTGGTGGACTTGAAATCCAAATAATTTTTGCTGGTATTGTACTAGCATTTTCTATATAATGTAGCTTATCAGATGTAAAATAAAAACTCTCTTTTGCTTTTACTGTGTAGCTATTTTTGCCAAGATGTAATATTATTTTGCCAGAAAGTACATATCCAAACTCCTCACCTTCGTGTGGCATATCCTCGGGCAAGCTGTACTTTGGTTTTATAGTTACAAGCAAAGGCTCCATTTCGTTTTTTTGGCAGTTAGGTACAAGCCATATTTTTTCTTGCTCTAAACTATCTTTAACAATAAAGTCGTTTTCTGTAAAAACAACTTGCTCGTCTTGCTCCTCTTTGAAAAAAGTTTGTGCATCTGTACCAAGTGCAGATAAAATATCAATTAAAGTTGAGATTGACGGACTTGTCAAATCATTTTCTAGCTGAGATATGTATCCTTTTGTAAGTTCGCACCTATCTGCAAGCTCTGATTGTGTGAGGGATAATTGTAAACGTAATCTTTTAATTTTTGAACCGATTTCCATAAAAACTCCTTACTTAGAATTATTCTCATAGTTACTGTCACTAAAATATTTAAACCATATACTAATTTTTTTAAAATCGTCACATTTATAATATCTACTAAATTGCCTAATATGCAATAGTAAATTTCTAGATGCAAGTATTATTTAAGTTATTAGAAAATTACAAAGTTAAAAACTTAATTATAAGCATTACAAATCAATAGTTTATTTAAAAGCAAACTTTAAAAAGTTTGAAAGCAATATAATAGTTGTTTTTTGTAACCAATAATTGGTAAGTAAAAAACTGCGGACTTTCCAAATAAAATATTGGGTCACTTATACTAAAAACTTTGCTTTATAATTAAAATTTTAATTGATTTAAATTTATTTATTAAATGAAGTAGCTCTATTTTTACAATAATTTTGTAAAGTTTAACTTTTTTTCTAAATAAATATTGAACTACATTTAATATTCATTATATCTATCAAACATTACAAACAAGTAAACAACTTTAAAGTTATATCCAGTTAATAATACTAAACACAAAGTTTAGCAAAACATTGTATATTAAACACAAAGTTTAGTAAAACATTATTTGCTAAACATAAAGTTTAATAAAATTAAACATACTGAGTATATCACATATAAAGCAAGCTGTCAATTATTTGAATATAATTTTTTGCAGTAAATTTAAAAATTTTTATAACATTTATTACCAATCTTTACCAAAAACATTTTTTAGTTTGATTTAAAATTCAATCAGTACTTGATTAGCAATTTTTTATTTTTATATATTTTGCTTAGTTTAATACAAATTTGTCAAAGTCTTTGGCAACTGCTTTTGATTATTAAAGTTATCTATAGCTTTGTAATATTAGATAACTTTTGCTTATGTAAGTTGCTTAAAATAATTGTAAAAGCATAAATGTTTATTGATTAAGGAATATGTAAAAAGAAAATAATAATTGTGTAATTCTACAACAAGAATACTTGTTAAATTATATCTATCCACATTGTGCAGATAGATATAATTGACTTAAAAGGCTTGTTTTAGTTGAATTTTTATAGGTTTTCTATAAATGAATAAAATTTAAAAATATGAATATCTACATAATGTAGACAAAAAAAAACACTTGCGGAGTAGCAAGTGTTTTAAGTTTTTATTTAATTAATTTTTGTTACACATCCGTTTAACTAATTTTTGCTTTTATATTAAACTATACTAATTTAAGCAATTGTTGTTAGTCAAATTCTTGTAATTTTGCATTTAAATAATTTTTTTGTTTAGTTTTTTATATCCTATTTTACAAAAGCCTTTAGTTGATTAATGTTCATTACACCAACTTGTTTATCTTTTTCCTCTCCGTTCTTGAACAAAATAAGAGTAGGAATTGACATTATACCATAATCCTTTGCCACATCGCTTACTTGGTCTACATTTACTTTTAGTACTTCAACATTCTCTGCCTCTTTTGCAAATTGTTCTAATATTGGTGCTAGCATTTTGCAAGGTCCGCACCAATCTGCGTAAAAATCTACCAGTACAGTACCGCTACTAATTGAGTTAATAAATTCTTCTTTGTTTTCAATGTGTTTTAACATAAAATTATCTCCTTAAAATTGTTATATTGTTATTATTTACAATATTTCTATCTTTAGTATAGCATATTGTTTGAAAGTGTCAACCTATTCTTTTAAAAATTCGTAAAAAAGTGTGCGAATTTTGTATTTTTAACCTTTACCAGCATTTACAATCTAATAAAGTCATATCTTTTTGCAAAGTAGTAAAAGACTTAGCAATATATTACTTATCAGCATTGTCATTTATACGTTACTTTTTTACCTTGCACCACAAATCGCAATACATTTTTTAAAGTAGATATGTTTTACAAAAAAAACAAGTCTACAAGCAATTAAAGAAATATTTGTCAAAAAAACAACTTATAAGTAGTAAAGAAATGTTTTGTAAAAAAATGAAATCTAGTTTATTGGTAATAGCGTTACATTATGTCAAAAAAACAAAATCAAACACCAAGTCAAAAAAAGGTATTCCTTATGTTTAGTATCAAATTTCGCTTTTATTATATCTATTCTAATGCTTTGAGTGGCTTGCAATCATTAAAAACATTTTTCAATTTTGTGGGTGGGTTGAGGTAATTGTTATATCTGTTTGCGGTATGTTGTAGTTGCTATTAATGTGGTGTGTTTAAAGCTATTGTAATTGACAAATAGATACAACTAGATTAGGCTGGAATCATTGTACATAGGTTGACTTTTTATACGATAAAATTTAGTAAGCAACTTTCTAGTGTAAATTAAATAAAAGACACGTATTGGCTAAAAAATAAAATAGTTTAAAGTGTAGCTAATTTTTATGTAAAATTTATGTACTATTTTTGCAGTTTAAGGTTTGATTAAGGTTAATGCCTTATTATAATATTGTATTATACCGCATATAGGTAACGCCAAAAATTTAAGGATAGTAAATTAAGGCGTCTTTTATGAGCAATATATATGAAAATTGTACATTATTGAAATTATTGATTTGCCATACAAAATAAATTCTGTAAAGACTTTTAAGATGATACGTGTTGGCATTTGTAAATAGTTGATAATAATTCAAACTAAAAATGCTTGTTGGTTTTAGAAAAAATGCGACTTAGATAATTGATGGCTTTCGTCTTATAACAAGTAGGTGGCAATTTAAAATTTAATGCTCATTGAATTCTGTTTTAGTTAGTAATTGGTGTTGATTATGTGTGGTGGTCTATTAATGATTTCTTAGGGAGGAAATTATGGAAAGGAGAAAAGCTAAAATATCAGCTGTATGTATAAGCATAATTATGATATTGTCCGTTTTAATGACGGCTATAGGCATTTATGCTTTTAAAAATCCGATGGTTAATAAAAATAGCTATGGTGCTGGTTTGTCTGCTAATCTAAATTATAATGAGGATGATTACGTTGGTAGGATAGGTGATAGAACTGCTTATATGAATGAGCAGGATTATGCTAATCTTTCTAACTGGGAACCTATTACTAGTCAAAATGATGATTTGGAAAATTTCTTGATACAAGAGGGTAAATATCAAGGTAAAAATGGTTATTTGACAGAGGATGTTACATTAGATTGGAAAAGTTTTACTTTTGATTCAAGAGTGCGTGCTGCACTAGCACCAAAAAGAGCAGGTGCTTTAAATGTACAATTGGATGGTTGCGGATATACTATTACATATGTTGGTGATTCTGAAATTGTAGATACTGGGTCTGGTTTGCAAGGTGGTCGTACTGATGCTGACTATCATAATCTTCCTATGCAACAATGTCAAGTTTACAATGATATAACATCCGGTGTGCTTGTAGGAAATGATGGGTCAGATATTGCCGGTAGAAATGAGGCAAAAGAAGGTTATGCTAAAGACTCAAAAGACAATGACAAAGTCGGTTATCACGCTTTTGGTGGTATGCTTAATGTTTTAAGCAAAGACGGCGTACTTAAAAACTTTAAGTTTAAGATTGATTCTACTCACGCTTTTTATTATATTGATAGACGTGAGGATGATGGTAATGGTAGTATTAACACTGTAGGTAAACGACAAGGATGGTTTAAAGTTCAAGTAGCATTTGGCGGTCTTGTAGGATACAATAATGGTGGTAGTATTGATAATGTTTCTGTTGAGCTTACAAGTAATAAATATTTGTATGCGTCTTCATTTAAAGGAAACAAAGCTGACCACTCAACTTGGAATGACCATATTTTCTCAGAACGTGATACTGTTGCTGCTATTATGCAAGGTTTGGTTGTAGGTGTTAATGATGGCGGTTCAATTACAAATGTAAGCAGTACTATGAAACAAAATTCTGGTATGAAAATTGCAGCTGGTTCAGCTTGGTGGACACTTGATAATGTTGAATACGCTTCTACTGGTGCTACATTGCTTGGCGGTATTTGTGGTGCGATGTTTGGCAATGGCAAAATGAGCAACTTATATTTGAATGTTGAAAGCGGTGCATATCTAGATGTAGATTTAAGAAAATATACATCTAACGACCAATATAAGTACACAGGTTATAAAATAATAGGCGGTATAGTAGCTTCAAATGTTTCAGGAAATATAAGTTCCGCAATGGTTACTGGTAATATGGATTTCTTGAGAACTTGGGGTGACATTGAAGGTGAATTTAACTTTGGTACAGCAGCGAATGGTAATTTAGCTGTCAAACGTGCTACAGTGCTAAAAAGTATTTTTGTTGCAGAGGGTACTCAACCAACTAATATGATATACAAAAATGCAAATGGTGGTACTACAAGTGATATTGCAAATCCGCATCCAGATAATGAAGAGGCTTCAATGCTAAATTCAAATAGTAATACTGGTTATAGACCAGTTAGCCAAATGGTTAGATTGCAAACAAGGGGCTACGATAATGGAAACAATCAAAATGAGATAAAGTATTATTTTAGCCACGATGCATATGATGTAGTAGGTGAGAATAATAAAGTTCCAGTGTATGACAAAGCTATGATATTTGTACCAGAGGGTAAATTGTTGTGGGATTTGTATGGCAAATTGGTATATGATAATTTGTATAAGGGTGCTACAAATGAGGATATTCCATATTATTATGAAACTCCTGAGGCAAAAATTTATGTAGGTAATACAGGTGCAGGTGAAATTGGTTTTTATACAAAAGTAAATGTAAATAGTTCAAATGCCTCTCAAGATATTTATGAGAATTCAAATAAACAAGGTGAATTTTGGCAAGAGATGTCAGACCAAAATAGAGCGAGAAGAGCGGGTGTAGAGAATAGTAAGTTATATTATAATGGTACTACATATCAATTAAAGCTTAAAGTTGATATTGGTGATGGCAGTGGTTATAAATTGTATGACCAAGGTTTGAATATACGCAATGTTGGTGACCTAAAGAATGCTAAAAAGCTTACTGGTGGTGCACCAGTTGAGTTGTATTGCGAAGTAAAGGAAGGGGAAACTGAGGAAACTACTGTAGCATACGCAAATCTTGACAAGAGATTGTTGATTACTCTTAATGATATAACTGGTATGGATAGAACTCTTGAGATTTTAAAGAGAGATTTGATTGTTACAACTACTGAGGGATATACTTATGGTGAGTCAACAGTGTTTGACAATATCCAAGTATCTTTTGGAAAGTCAGAAAATGACCCAGTAAATTCAGGTTTAGTTGATGGCGAGGCAATGTTGTGGCAAGAGATTACATTTAATCCAGATAGTAATGGCGTAGTAACAATTGATTTGAATGTAGCTGGACACCATATGTTAAGACCTTCTTCAAATAACTATGTTTTGAAATCTGCAGTAAGTGATGATGTTTATAATGAAAGTACAACTTTCACAGCTTACATTTTACCTCACGAGATTACTGTAGAAGATGGTATTTATATTAGAGGAACTGCAGTAAACGGCAAGTTTGAAATCGTTAATAATAGAGATTTTGGTGATGCAGATAAGAATAATGAAAAACGTAAAATTAGAATTAGTGCAAGATTTAATGATGGTCATTTTACAGCAGACGGAATTATATTGACTACCGCAAGTGGTAATACATATGAGTTTGATAGCAGTAATATGACAGAATATACTCAAACAGCAAGAGGTTTGTATTATATTGAATACACTGTAACTAATAATGGTGACGAATCTAATACATCTGGTGTTTTGAAGAGTATTGGTTGGAAAAATTATAAAGTACAAAATTATAATGTTGAAATTAATTATGCAGACAAAACTGAAACTATAACTAGCGAACACAGATATGGTGACAAAGTAGCATTGGAAGCTACACCAACTGATAGTGAAGTATTTGTAGGCTGGAGATTTGTTGAGGGGTCAAGTAATTACACTGCTTTCACAAATATGGATGATAATAGGCAGTATTTGACTTATAAACAAAATGATTTCTTTAAAATTAAGGGTGATATTAAGCTTGAGGCAGTGTATATTGCTAGAGATGAGTCAAAATATCTACAATATTATACAGATAATTATGGTGCTATATTAAGAACACGTCAAGCAGATAGTGATGTTCCATCAAGACAATATACCTTGCCACAAAATATGGGCTGGAAATTCAAAGAGTGGCAGAAAATTGACAATATCCAAGGTGTTGAGGGTAGAGTTGTATTCTTTAGGACTGTATATGAGGGTAATGATGACCCTGCAACAGTACAATTGATTCAAGATGGTGAAGTTTCTTGGGAGCATTTTGGTAGAGCTATTACTTTGAAAGCTGGAAGGAAATATCTTGTTAATGATAGTCTGGTTCAAGTTTTAGATAAAGACTTAACGATATATGCAATTAATAATATGATTATAACTGATGTTACTGATGAATCTACAGAAGATAATGATTATCCTAAAACATCATTAAGACATAGGTCTTTCCAATATGGTGATACACTATACATTAATTTAACATTCACTTATGGTGGTTTTGGTCAATCTTATATTACTGGTTCTACTGAGGGTATGACAGAAGATGAAATAAGAAAGGCTAACAAACCAAAGATAGAATTGTTTGGTTTTGATGAAAATGACTTTACAGAGTATGTAAGACAAGGAAATATTTATCAATTGAGCATAGTTATTACAATGCAAGAGTTAGAATGTAGATTTGGTAACAATACTGATATTATATCTACATTAACAGTTAATGGTGAAAAATTTGACAGTGTATTAGAAATATTGTTAAAAAATAAAAGTTTTTATTAAGCACTTTAAAGTTGCACTTACATAAATAAAAATAATGTGTAAAATTGCAAAAATTAAGGTGTAAGACTTAATGAAATTGTTTTATTATTCTTTATGAGAAAATTTAGCATTGATAGCAATTACATTAATATAAAGGTGTAAAATAGCAAAAAGTCATTGTATAATTGTAAGTCGAGAGTGGTTGAATAATTTCTGATAGTTCATAGTTTGATATGCTGAACATTTGGCAATTACATAAATATTTATATGTAAAATAGCTAGAAAACAATGTAAGCATAATCAAACAAAAATGTGCTAAAGATAAAAAGCACAAAAGATTAAAATTAAATTAATTTGTTATAACTCAAAAAACTCACTTTTATAAGTGGGTTTTTGTTTTGTGTAAAAGTTGAACGATTTATTTATATAATAAGTTGTATTTTGTTTGTGTAATTAAACTAAATAATTTATATTTATAAAGGGTATGTAATTTTTTTTGCTTGGTTAAATAATAGTAAAATAGATAAATCAAACGACATAAGAAAAGTGTTTTACTAGCTAGTTTGTTTGGATAATAATTGTAGATTTTTAGGCAATTTACAATATTTTTATTTATTGATTTATTTGAAAAATTATAAATATTAAAAAATATTGATTCATATTTGTTAAAAATGCTGTATTATAATGCATAAAATTATAACAAGTTTTTATAATAAATATTAAGATTTTTATACAGATTATTAATTAAAATAATAGCACTATTTATAAGGATGGTTTTAGAATATTTGCTTAAAAAATTAAATATAGTTGAGCAATTATGATTTTTGTATGATAAAATTAATGCTAACTTTGATAAATAAGCTTTAAATACAATTCAAAAAATTAAATTAATTACACCATTGTTGGATAAAAAGTTAAAATAAGTTTGTGTTACTTTTAAAGGTTAAGCATAGCATTTTGGTTAATCAATAATTTGTTTTAGGATAATAAAATGCATTTTTCTTGACTTGACGGCTAATAAAGTGTATAATTATATTAATAATGTAATATTATAAAAATATAATTTTAATGTAGGTTAAAATTTGATTTTGTAGCTCAAATTATTGTAAGTAATTGTTAAGTATGTGAATGCTATTTGGTTGTAACGGAGATTAATTAAAATTGTTACAAAATTGATATATAATGAACAATAGTTATTGTATTAGTATATAACTAAAATTAAATAACTAATAATGCAAATTGTGTTTAGCTTGATATAAAAAAGTGATAACTTTTGTGATATTGCATTAACTTAAATTTTAATAACAAATATTTTTTAATAAAGGTTGTTTATGAAATACATAGTAATTTTAGGGGACGGAATGGCAGATACCCCATTTGAGGGCCTTGGTGGAAAAACACCACTTGATGTGGCATACAAACCAAACATTGATAGCTTGGCAAATCGCAGTATTTGCGGTATGTGTAAAACAGTACCTGACGGAATTAAGCCAGGTAGTGATGTTGCGAATTTATCTGTTATTGGATATTCTCCATTAAAATATTATAGTGGTAGGTCACCACTAGAGGCACTAAGCATTGGTGTTGATATGGCTGATGACGACTTGGCAGTTAGGTGCAATCTAGTTACTTTATCTGATGAGGATAATTATCTTGATAAAACTATGGTTGACTATAGTGCGGGTGAAATTTCAAGTGAGGAAGCTGCAGAATTAATTAAGGCAGTTCATTATGCTTTAGGCAGTCAAACTTTTGATTTTTATAGCGGTGTAAGCTACAGACATTGCTTAATTAGGCATCACGGCGAACGTGGTACTGAATACACACCACCTCACGATATTAGTGGCAAAGTTATTGGTGATTATTTGCCTCGTGGCTTATATGGCGAAGAAATGCTCTCTTTGATGGTAGCATCATATGATATATTAAAGGACCACCCTATTAATCTTAAGAGAATAGCTGAGGGTAAGAACCCTGCAAACAGCATTTGGCTATGGGGTGAGGGCAGTAAGCCATCATTACCAGATTTTAAAGGCTTAAGAGGTTTAAAAGGTGCAATGATTTCTGCCGTTGATTTGCTTAAGGGCATTGCTATTGCAAGCGGTATGGATGTTATAGAGGTTGAGGGGGCAACTGGTACTGTTAAAACTAACTTTAGTGGTAAAGCGGAAGCTTGTGTTAATGCTATTCGCAATGGTTATGATTATGTGTATTTACATATGGAAGCACCAGACGAGTGTGGACACCAAGGTGATACAGAGGGTAAAGTTAAGTCTATAGAACTAATTGATGAGAAAGTTGTAGGCTACATATTGAAAGAACTTGAGGGCGAAGATGTAAGGATACTTATTTGCCCAGACCATCCAACACCGCTTGCTACAAAAACTCATAGTAGTGAGCCAATTCCGTTTGTAATTTATGATAGTACTTGTATTAAAGATGGTGCTTTTGCATATACTGAAAATGAGTGCAAAAAAACTGGATTACTTTTGAATTCTGGTGATGAATTAGTGGAAATGTTTTTGAATAAAGATGAGGGTAATGATATGGATGAAAAAGAATTATATGAGTCTGACAATTCGGAAATAGTTGAGGATAGAGTTGTGGAGGGAGATACTACACTTGAAAGTCAAGTTGTAGATGAACCGATTGAGCAAAATATAGATGAGACTAGTGACGAGTTTGGTAATATAGATAATTCAGATATTTCAAGTGAGCAAAGCGAGGAATATGTTGGTGATATTGATGATGGCGAACAAGATATTTATGTCGAGGTTGCTAATAGCGATATTCCAAATGAGATAACTGAAAACAATATTGATGTTGAAAGTGAGGTAGTTGACAAGGATAATGCTGAAAGCAATGAGAGTGAGTCTAACGAAAGCGAATATGCAGAAGGCAACAAAAATGACATTGATGAGAATGTAGAGGGCGAGAATAATGTGGACGCCAATGTGAATGATGACGAGGCTGTACCTGCCCAAGGTAGCAATATGGTAATTGCAAGTAGCGAGGGTGAGAGTAATTCTGAGGAACAAGCAGAAGGCGAGACAGAAAAAAAAGGCAAAAAGAATCAAAAGGGTGGCAATGATAAAGGAAAAATGTCACCTAAAAAGAAAAAAGCGTTAACAATAGCTATTGTAGCTACAGTATTAGTAGTTATAATTACTTTGTCTATCTTGATATCTGTATTGGTTGTAAATGCTCCTAAAGTATTTATAAATAGTGCAGAAGATTTCCAAAAGCCTATTAAGGATAAAAAGGAAATTATCGTTTTACAAAAGGATATAACAGTTGATGGTGACTTAACAATCGGTTTAGATGTTGACTTTAATAAAAAGACACTTATTGTAAATGGCACTTTAACATTGGAAGCTAAAAATGGTGGCGAAATGGAGTTGGGCAATAAGTCAGGAAAAGAATTTGTTGGCGGTGGCAGTATTAATGCTACAAATGTAGTAATTAAAAATTCTACAAGTGTAACAATGTTTTCTAATATGGAGGCTGGCACTATTAAAATTGACCATATAGGAAAAGTTAATTTTAATGGCAGTGTTGGTGCAAGGGAAATGTTTGATATTGAGTCAAGTGAAGTAGTATTGAACAAAGTTGAATTTGACGAAACTTGTGAGGAACTAGTTGCCAAAAATAGTAGCTTAACTTTAAATAACCCTACAAAAATCGATATTAATTTGCAAAATTCAAGGATGTATGCAAATAGTGATATTCAAAATGTTACATTGGATGAGAATGCTCAATTAAGATTGAGAGCTAATTGCTACAACAAGATTGGTGAGGAAGAACTTGGTACTATCACTGGTGGTAAACTTGTGTATGTTAAAGAGAATTGCAAAGCAGGTAAAATAATCGGTGCTAAGCAATTATGGCTTGATGTTAATAGTGATATTGAGTGGGAAGATTGTAAAGTTAGCTATACTGGTCAATTGGAAACACCTCAATTTATAATAGTAAAAAGAAATGGTTCAGAAGTGCATTTGGAATTATCATCTGTTGATATTAATGCCACAAAGGTAATTGTATACATTGATAATGATGCTCAAGTACTTGAATTTGATGTTAATAATGATATTATTTCAGGTGCAAATGGCTATGTTTATAATTTAGGTGGTGGTATACTTAACAAAGTTGGCACTCACGAAATTAAAGTTGTATTGCGTTCTAACGAGCCAGAATTTGTAAGTGATAGTGACCCTTATTATACTAAACACACTCACTTTATCACTCTTGATAGAGTAGGTGACCCTAAAGTAACAATAAATTCTGATGGTAAATATGTGCTTTCTTTCATAAGTGTTGATTTTGCAGAGAGTTATGATGTAATGTTTGATGGTATTCTTCTTAATATTAAACACGACAAAGCTGGTGAGGTAGTAAGTTATATCTTAAGTGATGATGAAAAATTTAAACCATTACTTGCTATTCCAGGTAATCACTCTATTACAATTGTAGCAAAGAGTAGTGTTGATGGCATAAATTCAAGCGAAAAGGCATACGCTAAATTCTCTCCAATTATGGGTAATTTGGAAACTCCACAAGTTACAATGACGGAGGGCGAGAATGATTTGGTAGTATTTAGTTGGGGCAAGATTGAGGGAGCCAAGAGATATAGAATTGAGCTTGTAACAGCTACTGGTAGTCGTATACTTGAGGTTGGTGCAGATAAATTGAGTTATACCTTCACTAAAGAGGAATTAACTGGTGCAACTAAATTAGTTGTTGTTGCAATTGGTGATAAATATTACAATAATAGTGCTAGTGGCGAGGTTAATATTACATTATAATAATTACAAAATTGCATAACAAGCTATTGTCACATATTCTTATTGACAATCATATGGTAATATGGTATACTTTAATAGAAATAAAATTTTAATTGGCATTAAAATTTTCATTGCTAATGCAATGGCTTGCTATGCAAGCGATTCTAAAGTGAATTGACATAGGTTGGGGCAAAATAACTCTAGGAGTTGCTTTACTATGACCTTGGATAATATACTTTAATAGAATATTACAATTTTATAGGACGATTGTGGCTTGCCACAAAATTGTCAAAAGAGTAACTTTAGCATAGATTACAGAGAGTGTAGGTCATCGGGTGTAAGCCTACTAATACTAGCTATTGTGAAGTGCATTGGCATAAGTCAGCGAAGGAAATGTCGCTCGGGGCATCGTTAACTGCATATGAGGGCAACTTTTTAGTTGTTAAATTAAAGTGGAATCACGGTATAGCGTCTTTATGTTATGCCGTGTTTTTTTAGTAAATAATTTTTAATATAAAACTTAGCAGTAAATTTATTTAATTAAGTTTGTGGTAATGCTTAAAAATATATTGATAGTTTTTAACATTGTTAAATGTAATTTTAGTGTTAGATTTGATATGTTGAGAGGCGTCCCCTCAATAAACTTAAAAATTCAACACTAATTAAATTTAAGAAATTAATTAACATATAATTTTGTAGGTAATATTATATCAAAGGGGCAGATTAAAAATGAAACAATTTAAAGCGGATTTACAAGCGGTAATGGATAGAGACCCGGCCGCTACAAGTAAATTAATAGTATTTTTAACATATGGTGGATTTAAGGCTATACGCAGGCATAGACGTGCCAACTGGTTTTATAGGCATAATATGCACGGAATAGCGGAACTTATATCTGCAAAAACTAGACGTTTAACGGGTGTTGATATTCACCCCGCAGCAAAAATTGGTCAAGGAGTTTTTATTGACCATGGTGTAGGTGTTGTAATTGGTGAAACTTGCGAAATTGGTGACAATGTAACAATTTATCAAGGTGTAACCCTTGGCGGTACTGGTAAAGACGTTGGAAAACGTCATCCAACTATTGGCAATAATTGTATGATTAGTAGTGGTGCAAAAGTTTTGGGACCTATTACAATTGGTGAGTATAGCAAAATTGGTGCTGGTTCAGTTGTCTTAAAAGATGTTCCATCTCATAGCACGGTTGTAGGCGTTCCTGGTAGAATTGTAAAAAGGCACGAAACAAAAATTGACCTTAACCAAAGCGTTCCAGACCCAGTATTGCAAGAGTTTTCAAGATTGTGTAAAAGACTTGCTGTACTTGAGGAAAAATTGGGAATTGAGTCTTGCAAGTATTCAATTTGTAATACAGATGTCATTGAGGACGAGGCTTATTTACAAATGCTAGTTGAAAAACGTGAAAAGAATAAACAAGATAAAAAAGAAAAAGAACTTACACAAAATAACGATTAAGATAATATAGCATTGAAATTTGTGCTAGCATAAATAACAAAGTAATTAATAAAAAATAAAAGCAATGGTTGATTTAAAGAGGTGCGAAATGTTAAAGGTTTATAACACTTTAAGTAGAAAAAAAGAGGAATTTAAGGAACTAAAACAAGGTGAGATTACTATGTATTCTTGCGGACCAACTGTGTATAACTACGCTCATATTGGTAACTTAAGAACATATGTATTTATGGACTTGCTACGTAGAGTACTTAAGTATGACGGATATAAATTAAAAGGAGTAATGAATATTACTGATGTCGGACATTTGACCAGTGATGGTGATGAGGGTGAGGACAAAATGGATAAACGTGCAAAGGAAACTGGTAAAACACCAAAGGAGATTGCCGATTTTTATACAAATATCTTTATGACTGATTTAGCAAAGCTTAACATTGGTTTGCCTGAGATTTTGGCAAAGGCAACAGACCATATTGATGATATGATTGAATATGTACAAAGGCTAGTTGATAGTGGCTTTGCGTATGAGACAAGTGACGGCGTTTATTTTGATATTAGTAAATTTCCTAAGTATGGTGAGCTGTCAAGACTTAATCTTGAAGAGCAAATTGCTGGTGCAAGGGTAGAGGTTAATAGCGAAAAACGCAATCCTCAAGACTTTGCAGTTTGGAAAAAGGCAGACCCTAATCATATTCAACAATGGCAAAGTCCTTGGGGAATGGGCTATCCTGGCTGGCATATAGAGTGTTCCGCAATGAGCCAAAAGTATTTAGGTCAAGTATTTGATATTCACACTGGCGGTGTTGACCATATTCCAGTCCATCACGAAAATGAGATTGCTCAAAATGAGGCGTTAACTGGTAAAAAGTCTGTAGACTATTGGATGCACGGTGAGTTTATGCTAGTTGACAATGGTAAAATGAGCAAAAGCCTTGGCAATACTTACACAATCGCTCAACTTGAGGAAATGGGTTATAGTCCTATGGTGTTTAGATATTTTTGCCTAAACGCACATTATAGGAAAAAGTTGAATTTTACTTTTGAGGGTATGAACGCTGCAAAAGTAGCTTATATAAGATTGTGTGGTTATTTAAGAAGTCATAGTTATGGTTTGGCTTTAGTTGATGAGGATACTTTAAAATCATTTAAAGACGAATTTGATGAAGCTATTAATGATGATATCAATATACCTATGGCATTGGGTGTATTGTGGAAAATGACTAAACTTCCATTATGTTCAGATGTTTATAAATTAGCATTGGAAATGGATAAAGTACTTGGTTTATCATTGGATAAAGTTGAGGAGTTTTTAAAAGATATTGAGGGCAATTTCCCAGAAGAGGTTGTTGCTCTTGCAGAGGAAAGAAAGCTTGCAAAGCAAGAAAAGAATTGGGCAAAGGCTGACGAGCTAAGAGCTAAGATTACAGCATTAGGTTACAATATACTTGATAGCAAGGATGGTTACGAACTTAAAAAGATTTAATTTTTGTGATAAATTAGGCAAAAAACTATTGAAAATCGGTATTAAAAGGTAAATTATGAGTAAAAGGGTTTTTCAAGTCGTTTTAAGTATAATTGTACTAACTTTGCTTATTGTAAGTTTGATTGGTTGTATTCCAAAAAATCATTATGACAAAGTTGATAAAAAATTAATCAATCCAAACGCTATTGAAAATGCTGTTAAGCTATATGATTTTTTATTAGCTCACTATGGAAAAAATGTAATTACTGGTCAATTCGTAAACGAATACGCTGGTTATGACAAGGATATGTTCAAAGATGAAAACGGCAATATGTCAGTGTACAAAGCTACAGAGATTCAAGCAGTGTATAAGGTTACAGGCAAATATCCTGCAATAATAGGCTTGGACTTAGAAAAGACGTTATATAGCCCAAATGAAAACTATAGTATTGAACAAGCAATTGAAGTTCATAATAAAGGCGGAATAGTTTTATTAACTTGGCATTGGAATTCCCCAATTGTGCAAGGTGACCAATCACATTTTTATACTGATAAAACTAATTTTAGATTAAAAAATATTATTTATGATAAAAACTCTGCGGGGTACAAGACTTTAGTTGATAATATTGATACAATAGCAAATCAAATGAAAGTGCTTGCCGACTTAGATATTCCAGTTTTATGGCGACCACTGCACGAGGCAAGCGGTGGTTGGTTTTGGTGGGGTGCTGATAGCGGTAAAGAATATGTTGAGCTATGGAATATTATGTATGACAGAATGACAAATTACCATAAGCTTAATAATTTAATATGGGTAACTAATCCTCAAAAGGGTGGCGAATGGTATGTTGGTGACGATAAATGTGATATGCTAGGTGACGACCCTTACTACTATGGCAAAGATTTAAGAAAGGAATATTTAAAGGATACCTCAAATTCAAAAAGGTTCAGACAAACATATTCAATATCTAAAAACAAAATGATTTGTATGAGTGAGATAGATTTTGTGCCTAACATAGATAGAATGTGGAAAAAGAACACTAAATGGCTTTTCTATATCACTTGGTGTAGGGAATTTGTTTGCGAAAAAGATACAAGTGTTAATTCCGGCGAAAGTGATTTTCTACCAGAGTATGCAGAAAATTACAGCACAAAAGAGGAATTGAAAGCTGTTTATAATAGCGATAAAGCAATACATTTAGGCAATTTAAATTGGAAAGACTAATATTCTTTATTAGAAAGCTATGATATGCTTATGGTGAGATGCTAAAGGTTTAGAAATAAAAAGTAACGTGCCTATTAAGAACCAGCTTAGAGCGGTTTGCAAGCTTTGCTTACAATGAGTGTGATTAACATAAGTAAAAATATTATATGAAAAATAATATTTTATGGAAAATTATAATGTAAAGTAAAAACATATCGGCACTAAAATTGTGATTAGTGCCGATTTTTGAAGAGTTTCTGCAATTTTTTTATTAAATTGCTTATTTAGGTTATACAGTTGTTACTAATATTAATTTACAAAAAATGTGTGGAGATACTTATTAATATTAAAATATATTCTATATATTAATTCAGCAATATATTTATTAAATTAGAATCTGCAATACATTCCTATAGTCGTTAGTATGTAGCTTACAGTCCATTCATTTTGAATTATCTTTTTGCTGTACACACACATATATTTAGTTTTATTGAGCATTAGTAAAAGTTGCTTTTGCATTGAGATAATTTTTTTAAGTAATCTACAATAATCTTCCTCGTGGCTTAATATTGGTGCATAGCTGATTTTATTATCTGTAACGCTATAATAACATTTTAATGCTAAATTAGAATCGGTCTTTTTTAATTTAATAATATCCGCTATATCGTCTTTTACATTGTGTGGAGCAGTAGTATATAATTGTTTAAGTGCCATTATCAAGTCTTGCTGTGCAAAATATATACGTTCAAACAATTTTGTTTGTTTTGGGTCGGTTCCACATTTTTTGCTTTTGCAAAGTGATATTGGTTGTGCTGGTGGCAAAGCACAAGGGTGCTTGCAATCTGTGCAAAGCAAGTTTTTACGGCGGTGCAACTCGTTATATTCTTTATTCATCATATTGATTTGCTCGTCTGAGGGCATTAAATCTAAATCCATCAAATTATCCTCCTTAGGGTATATTGTATGCGACTAAGGTTTGTCTTTATGCAGGTATAAAAGTTTTTATTTGTTTTTAGTAAAATTATTATTATCTTGTATTAAAAACATATTTTACAATTGGAGTAAAGAAACTTTTATCTTGACTTTAAGTAGTATTAATGTTAAAATAAAGGGGCAATGAGGAATGTATGGAAAGATTAATAAAAGTAGCAATTGGTGATGAAAAGGCTGATTTGGTATTAAAAGGCGGTAATATTATTAATGTTTACACTGGTGAAATTGAAGTTGCTGATATTGCTATTTGTGACGGCTACATTGCTGGAATAGGTGAATATTCTGGCTTGGTAGAGGAAAATATGCAAGGTAAGTATTTATCACCTGGGTTTATTGATGGACATTTGCATATTGAAAGCACTATGCTTTCACCAGCTAACTTTGCAAAAGCTGTATTACCTTGGGGTACTACAACTGGTATTTGTGACCCTCACGAGATAGCAAATGTTTGCGGTGAGCAAGGAGTGCTTTATATGATAAATGAGAGTAAACAAATGCCTTTTGATGCTATCTTTATGGTACCTAGTTGTGTTCCAGCTACTCCATACGAAAATAATGGTGCAACCATAGATGCTAATGGCGTGGATAGGTTGTTAAATGTTTGTCACGGCGTAGGCGAATTTATGAATGCTCCAGGTGTTATTTATAGAGATAAAGATGTTATAAACAAACTAAAACACGCCAAAAATCGGGGTGTAATTGTGGATGGACACTTTCCGCTTGCTCAAGGCAAAGAGTTAAATGCATATGTATCTGCTGGCATAAAAACCGACCACGAATGTGTGGAATTGCAAGAGGCTTGTGCTAAATTAAGGCGTGGTATGTATGTACTTATTAGAGAAGGAAGTGCTACAAAAAATTTGCGTGACTTGTTTAGAGTGATTAACAGCAAAACTTTAAGGCGTTTGGTATTTTGCACTGATGATAAACAAGTGTATGAGTTACAAACTATAGGACATATTAATAACAACATTAAAATTGCAATACAAATGGGACTATCACCAGTTGATGCTATAACAATGGCAACTTTAAATGTGGCAGAGTGCTATAAGCTTGAGGATAGAGGTGCTTTAGCTCCTGGGAAAATAGCGGATATTGTTGTGCTTGATGATATTTACAATTTTAATATTCTACAAGTTTATAAAAAGGGTGTACTTGTTGCAAAAGACGGCAAAGCACTTTTTGAGGCAAAGACTTTATTTGACACAGCTACACGCAATACTGTTAATTGTAAGGATATTAATATTGAGGACTTTAGACTTAAATTAAATAGTGACAAAGTTAGAGTTATTGGCATTGAACCGCATAATGTTACAACATCAAGTTTGGTGCGTAAGGTAAATGTAAAAGATGGTGAATATGTAAAGACAGATGGAATATCTAAAATCTGTGTAATTGAAAGGCACAAAAGTACTGGCAAAATTGGTATCGGCTTGATTGAGGGGTATGGCATAACTAATGGTGCAGTAGCAATAAGTATTTCACACGATAGTCATAATATTATTGTTTGCGGTGATAATG
The DNA here is from genome assembly GCA_910577845.1 of uncultured Christensenella sp. Classification (GTDB taxonomy): domain Bacteria; phylum Bacillota; class Clostridia; order Christensenellales; family UBA3700; genus MGBC100798. The sequence goes on from CAJTNA010000016.1 coordinate 29,051, forward strand.
ATAAAGATATGCTACTTGCGGTTAATGAAATAAAAAGAGTTGGCGGTGGTATGACTGCTGTGCATAATGGCAAAGTTTATGACACTTTAGGATTACCAATTGCAGGCTTAATGAGTGACTGCGATATTGACTACATTGCACAAAAAACAGAAAATTTAAATAAGTTTGCTTTATCAACTTTAAAAATAAGTCCTAGTGTGGAACCATTTATGACTTTATCGTTTATGGCATTGGTAGTTATTCCCGAACTAAAAATAAGTGATAAAGGTTTGTTTGAATATAAAACATTTAAGTTTGTACCAATAGAGGTGGAAGAATAATGTTAAATATAAAAGATATAAGAAAAATTGAATGGAGCCAAGTAGAACCAGAACCACTGGGTGGTGATTTAGCAGAGGATTTAGGTAAAATAATAAACAAGTTTGTAAAGTATAGCCTGAATGACTGGTGGAAAGGTAAAGGCTTTAATAAAGAAAGTAAAAACGAATATCTTGCAATGAAAGGTCCTTATGATAGAGTGATAAGGCAGTCCGTTTATATAGCAAAAACTATCTCAGCTTGCGTTAAATTCAAGTTTTATGATGAAAGTGAAGTTGGCTTTAAACTTTTTGTTGCACGTGATAGATATATGAAATTATTGCGGTCTTGCTTGTATCACCATAGTGCAAACATTAGCGGTGGTTGGGGGCTTAATGACGAACATTTGCAAGTAGTTACAGAATTACTTTATGTTTGTTGGCTTGTTTGGGATAAATTGAACATCCGTGACCAACAACTTGCAATAAATGTGCTTAATAGTGAAATTAAAAAAGCTAAAGATTATGAAATTAATTACAACTTTAGTCCAGATGGTAGCAGTAATGATTTATTTGAGTGTCAAACAATAGTAAATATGGATAATGCAAATTTATTATATCTAGCAAGTGTTATGATTAGTAAAAATTCACTTTCTGCTGAATTGCGTGAAAAAGCAATTTTAGCATATAGAGCTTGCTTCTCATCAAAAGAAGATAGTGATATGCAAGGCTACAATGTGGCAGAGGATATGCTTTTGTATAGGTTTGATACTCGTAGTCCATTTGCTATTAGCTATATTGGTGTTGGTATTAAAGCTTTTATATTCTCTAAAATTGCGGAACAAGATTTGCCAAGTGGTGTAACTCGTAATTTTAAGCAAATTTATTCTACATTTTATTCAAGCACAACTAATGATGATGGACGCAAAACTGGTTTGTTTACAATTTATGATAAGAAAAATCGCCCTCAAGGTGGAGTACTTTATCCTGATGGAATGAGAGGCGGTAAAGTCAATGAATCTGCTTTGTATGTAATGGATATATTTGCTTTTTGCTTAGGTGTTAGTGATGTTAATGATATAACACCTAGAGAATGGGCAAAAGTAAGAATGAAAGAAATTGAGAAAAACTTTAAAAAGAACTTTAAGTATACTATACAAGGTTGCAATCAATATCGCTTTTTGCACGGCGAAGCTGTATGTTCGCAACTTGCTGATTGCTATTTGGCACTATTCTTATATCTCGTTGCTAAAAAAGCAGATAATAACTTTGTGGATAAATTCTCACGTGAGGAATATGGACAAGAACCAGATGGAGAGGCATAAATTTTTATTATAAAAATTAAAATTAATAACAAGATATAAATGTATATCTTGTTATTTTTATAAAGTGATATTTTAAAATCAATTAATTTAATTCCTAAAATTATTTTATTGTTTAATATGTTTGAATTTTAGGAATGGTTATTTTTAATTTAAAATGGATATATAAATATTTAAAAAAGTTAATAAATAATAAATATTATTTTAAGCCAGCAATTGGCTTGAACGATTAAATAATAACAACATAAACTAACAAGGCAAAAGTATAAATTTTGCCTTGTTTAATTTTTTGTAAAGTCGTAAATTTGCAAAAAGTTAATTTTTAAAAATACCCACCGAAAATCGGGGGTATTTTTTGATAAATGTGCTAAATTATGTAAATTGGTGGTACATAGAATACATATATCTATGTACATATTATATGAATATTATCTAATTAAATATATACATTTGTCAAGTATAAGATAAACAATTTGTAAAAAGTATAAATAAAGCTAACAAAAATCTTACAAAAACATAGCCGAAAAGCCCAATTTATGTACATAGATATATGTATTCTTTGTAGCGGGAAATAGGAGGTTTTTGCTATGATAAAAAAATAAAAAGAGTAGGAATAATCTTTTTAATAGTAGCCATTATTTGTCTTATGGCTATGGGTTGTTTAAGTGTTAATATCGTTACTAGTAATAGTAGCAATGTTAGCGTTTTGAGCAGTGAAAAAAGTGATTCCACAATTTCAAATAATATAAGTATAAATGGTGGCTTGATATGTGAAAATACTTCTCGTGAAGAGAATGATAATGGCGGAGGACTTTGCGTTTCAACTGATTAAATATTAAAAATAAGAGGAGGAATATTTTATAAAAATGTTTCTCATAGTTTGAGTGCTGATGGTGCAGGTATTGCATTAAGTGGTAGCAATATTACAGCTGATATTACAAATGTATTAATTGCAAAAAATATCAATGTTGGTGGTTGACTGGCAGTAATAGTATTGGTGCAGGTGTAAGTATAAGTGGTGATATAGTTGCAAATATTTCTAATGCGAGAATAGAATATAATAGTGCTACACTTGCTGGTGGAGGCATTGCAGTATGGCAAGGAGTATTGAATTTATCAAATTCCTTTATAACAAACAATACGGCTTTTGCAGGTGCTGGAATATATATTTTAAATAAAGCAAATTGTGACGTTAAAGTAAATAGTACAATTATAACAAATAATATTTCATCGCACGGGAGTGGGGTATGGTTATCTAATGATAGTTGTTTAACAATTGGTGATGGAACACAAATTTTTGACAACACAAATATTGACGAAGAAATGGATAATATTGAAATTGTAAGAGGTAAGATTATAATTGATGAAACTCTAATTAATACTAAAATTGGAATACACCAAACGACTATTAGTGCTTATACTACTGGATATTCAGCACATAATGGAAACACTGACCCAAACAATTACTTTTTTAGTGATTTAAGTGGTGAGATAGTTCATTTAAATAGTGCTGGTGAATTGGAACAAGCAAAAACAATTGCCTCAAGCAAGTATGATTATATTTATCTAGAGAATAATGAGCGTAAAAGTTATAAAGAGAATGGTTTAATACACGGCAATAATGATTTTGATAAAAAACAAACATACAATGGTGGTAAATTGATATTAGGAAAAGTATCTGCTAATACAAGTGTGAATGATTTTGTAGCAA
>CAJTNA010000017.1 GCA_910577845.1 uncultured Christensenella sp.
ATGGGTCGCGAGCCCATCCTATACCGATAAATCTTTTACCCCTGTATCATGCGATACTGTGGTCTTATACCGTATTAGCACAAATTTCTCTGTGTTATCCCGTTGTATAGGGCAGGTTGCTCACGTGTTACTCACCCGTTCGCCACTAAAGTATTGCTACTTCCGTTCGACTTGCATGTGTTAGGCATGCCGCCAGCGTTCGTCCTGAGCCAGAATCAAACTCTTAAGTTCAATATCTTAGCTCTTTAACAAATCATTGACTTTATTGTGTAAATTCGCTTGTTAAAGGCTCTTTTTCTATGTTTTTATAGCACAAAAACTTCGCCTTAACCTATCTATTCTCTTTTCAAGGTTCTTTACGCTGTCATCAGACAGCTTCTCAATAATACCACACTATTTAAGGTATGTCAAGCAAAAAATCAAGAAAATTTAAACTTTTTTCAATTTTTCTGCAAATTTTGTCATTTTTACAATTATTAGCAATTTTAACAATACTTTAATTAGTTAATACTATTTAATTTTTGCCACCTTTTGTGGCAACTTTGACATATTATCACTAAAAAAGAATATTGTCAACTATTTTTGCACTAAAATTTAAAAATTTTTAAACTTTTTTAGGTGGACTTACAATATACTACAATTTTTAACAAAAATCAAGCCTTTTGGGAATTTTTTTACAATCAATTTACAAATACCCCCGCAAGCTCGATATTTTAAATAATATAAATAGTAATTAATATATTTATTTTAATAAAATATTATATATCATTTATTTTTTACTATATCTACATAGTGCAAATGTTCGCACTCCTCTGGCGGGTCAATCCCTTGTGATTTACAAAAATCAATAAATGATTTAGGAATTTCCATACAATGTATGACATTCGTTTCATATATTCGTAAATATTGCATTGTCCAACGCTTAGATAGTCCACCACCTTTGTGGCTTGTACCTAGATAAGAATAGGAATGTTTTATATATTGTAATTTTTCATTTACAAAAATATAATTAGTATGATGAGAATCATTATACCCTTTACCGTAATAGCTAGAAATTATTTTTGTTTTATTTTTACCATAATTTTTAATTTTGTTTTGCACTTTTACATATATACCATTTTTACGTGCATTATCCTCATACAGATATGGAAACAACAAGTAAGAGCCACAGTTACGCCTCATATTCCATATTTCTGATACTTTTTCTTTTTTAACCTCTTGCTTCCAACTTTTCTTTTTGAAATTGTAAATATAATATCCATCTGTTTCAAGGCAAATCATAAGGTATTTTAAAAATTTATTGTAATGCACTGTGACTAACTTACCATTATATTTATAAAAATATATATTACGGATACCGCAATTCAAGGAAATACAAGCATAACCTATTAAACAATTTAATGCTATAGTAGCAAGAGTTAAGCCAATGCATAGCCCAACATATGTGTATTTAACCATTAAAAAAATGAAAAAACTTGTAAAACAACCATCAATTAAACATAGAATTAAACCGAACATTACTCTTTGTGCTATATTAAAATAATCTGGCGAATAAATTCCATATAAACAATTGATATCATTATATGATTTTCGCACCATTTCTGCTTGTGGACTATGGTCACTTGCACTTATAAACTCATTCGCTGTGCGTTTTTCATATCCTTGCGTATTCTGCATAAACAACTCCATATTGATATATATTTAATATAATTTTTTATCCCAATTTGTTATGTATTTTACAATCATATTAAATTTTACTTTGTAAAAAATAATACAAAAAAAACTAAGCTTAATTAATCAATTATATCTTCAACAAAATGCGGATATTTATCCCAATATTCCATATATGTCCTATCCACGCCGTCAAAATTAAGTTGATACATTCTAAATGTTACCTCATAATTTTTCGGTTGCCACAATTCCCTATATGAGTATTTATATTGCATACCTAATTTACGCATAACTGCCCCACTATAAACATTGTTCACATCGTGCGTAGCTGTAATAAATGGATAACCAGCATTTTTTATCCTATCAACCAAAGCGTTAACAGCTTCAGTGACTATCCCTTTATTCCAAAACTGAACTAACAAGCCATAGCCGATACCGTTACTTGGTGAGTCGCTCATACCACAATAGCCAATAGGTATGTTGTCCTCTTTTAAACAAATTGCATAACGATAACCGCAAGTCTTATCATAATTATCCAAACAATTCCTATGATAAATGCCAAGAGCATCTTGCTCGCTTTTGGTAGGAAACCACGGCAAATATTTATTAGTAACTTTACAAGACATTATTTTGTGATAGTATGGTAAATCGTCCAAAGCAAACTTTCGCAAAATCAATCTATTTGTATATATTGTTGGTGAATTTTCTTGCAATATTTCCATAAAACCTCATTTAGTACCGATTTTCGGTGTGATTTTAATAATTTATCATTTATAAGCAATTTCTTTTATTACTTGAACATTGAAAGTTTGTACTTTAGTTTTTGGTTTAAAATCACAACCTACCAAAGCAATTGCTGAAAGTAAAATCAACATTAAACATAAAAGGATAGATATATTTTTCTTTTACTCATAACCCCTCATCAATATATTTTAAATTGAAACTTTATTGATTATTCTTATTATATCATAGTACATATTTTTTTGCAACCTTAAGCTTAATTGTCTACAATAAGCAACTTTACTATTCCTATTACAATAAATATTGACTTTAAAATAATATAATGATATAATTAACAAAAAAGAGAGAGGATAAACTATGGCAGAAACACAACCATTAATAACTAATTATTGCGACTATATAGAAAGCTTACAAGACGGCGAGGTTAAAGCTTTAAACAAGGCTTATCACGATAATCAATATGGCTTTCCAATACATAATGACAATGAACTATTTGGCAGACTAATACTTGAGATTAATCAAGCGGGACTTAGTTGGATAACTATGCTGAAAAAGCAAGATAACTTTAGGAAAGCTTTTGACAATTTTGATATTGCAAAAATTGCTCAATATGGTGAAAATGATAGGAATAGACTTTTGGCGGATAGTGGTATTATTCGTAACCAACTAAAAATAGATGCCGTAATTTACAATGCAAAGGTTATTACAGGATTACAAAAAGAATATGGCAGTTTTGAAAAATGGCTTGACATAAATCACCCACGCACAAAAGAAGAATGGATAAAACTATTTAAAAAGCATTTTAAATTTGTAGGTGGCGAAATTGTTAATGAGTTTTTATTGAGCATAGGCTTTTTAAAGGGTGCCCACAAAGAGGACTGCCCTATCCATATAAAAATTTTAAAAGAAAATCCAAAGTGGAATGAAAAATAAAAAGACAAAATAGAGGATATTATTAAATTAAAATAACTTACTAAAACAAAAATTTTTAAACAATAAATTATAAATTAGAATAGCTACCAATCACAAAACATTTTTACACAAGGAGTTGTTAAATGATAGAATTTTATCAAGGTACACAAGATTCAGTTATTAAACGTTTATGCAAAACGATATTTAGTTTTGATAAGTCTTGGCTACAAAAATGTACCCCAGCACCAGAAAATAAAATCAATCAGATAAATGAGATTGTAGCTAATCACGGCTACTTTTTACCAAAGCTATATATTGATTATCTAAAAGTGTTAGGCGAAAATGATGGTGGTTTACTAGAAAAATGAATATGATGGCTTTATGGAACCTAACATTGACACCATTATTGATTTGTTTTTAGATACAGATTTTGATGCAATAGATTATTTAAATCAAGGACTTTTTTTATTTTCTTATCATTGGACAGAATCGCATTGTTTTTTTAGATTGAAAATGGGAGATGACAATCCACTAGTTACAGATTATAATAATCACTATTTTGCCGAAAATTTTGAAAAATACTTATTCCAAAAAGCATTTGTATTGTTTAGAGAAAAATTTGAGCATAAATCGTCAGTAGGAACTTCTATCATCACTTGTGATAAACTATTAAAACAATATTCATTCCCTTGTTCTATTTGTGGTGGCACAAGCGAGGAACAAATGGCTTTTGTTTTATGGTTAGTAAAGTCACTGGAACTAGACGAAAAGCCAACTTGGTTTAGTGATAAACTTAACTATTGTTGCTATAATGAACATTATGCTCTTCATATAAATTTATATCATAGTATACTAATAGTTTTTAGTTGCGATAGTATAGCACTAAAAAACAAGGTTGATTGCATTTTAAAAAGCATATTTGACAAAGTAACATCTTAATATAAACGATAATAAAGTTAAAAATACTAACGAAAATCGTTAGTATTTTTCTTTTTTAGATAATTTAATAAATTAGCAAAAATACAAATTGAAAATTTTACTGCAAAAAATTTTAATTATCTTATCAGAATTTTTTCCATATTCCCATAAAAAATTATTTTATTACCCCCATTAAGTGACACCTAGTGGCATTTGACATTAACAAATTCAATTTAAATGTAATTACTTTTATTTATTAAAAAGCGTTAGTTTTTTATTTTAGACTACTCAAATTTAACTAGATACAATTTTTTTTTGAAAGTTGAAAGCAATCACTACAAAAAATTATTTGCTAAAAACTATATTAAATCAAATAAAATTATTCTTTTGTATATCGGTATCAGCTATTTGTTGCTCTAGTTTAGCTTTATTATTTTCTTCAATCAAACTTTCCAAATATAACTGCCACCTCTTACTATCAGAAATTTCTGCCTTTGCTTGCTTAAATTTTTTATTATTCCTAAGTATTAGTTCGCCAACACCCCAAGCTATAAATATAAATGGAAATATAACTATACTAGCTATCCATTGGTGAAAGCATATGCAAAGACACCCTGCGTGCATTATTAAAACAATTACTAAGTTTAAAATTGTATACGCACGACCTACAAGCTTTTGTTCTGCTTTGTTATCCTCTGTAAAATTTGAGCACTGATAATATATTTGCCTTAAAAGCAAAGTACCTTTACCAAACCAACAAAAAATTAAAAAGATATAAATACCACCAAATAAAATACTAGATACAATCAATAAAACTATTTCCCAAGCCATTTACTCACACCTCCTATATTTATAATAACACATATTGCGTAATTTTACAATAGGTTTTTGTGTTTTATATCTTATGCAACAGCCTTAATCCCACCATTAAAATTTATTCCTTTTCATAACTTAATATTATTTAAATATCAATTATGGCAAATTATCATTTAATATAATTTAAAATACAATGTTTTATAAAATATAGCTATTAATTACCGACATAATTTGCTTTTTATCACAAGTACTTTTTTGTACAACAAAATAGTTATCAATGAAAAACACACATTGATTTAAATAGTTTCAACTACTGCAAAATGTGGTTTTACAATCTTTTTTAGTTATACAATAAGCCTTTATAGTATATATAGACAGTTTACTATAATTTTAAAATAGATTATATAAACTTAATAAGTGTTAAATAAAAGCAGTTCAAAGCAATTAAATTTTATTAGGCATTAAAAACACAAAAGGCAGTTGTACCGCCTTTTGTTGTTCTATTACAATGTTATTAAGTATTCCATTTATTCTTTTGTATTGTTAAAATGCTTAATTAAACTTGTTTAACTCCTCGTTTTACAGCTTCTTTAACAGCATTGTTTAAGCAAAATGCCCAGTTAGCAGATACGTCATAAGCCATTCTAAAAACTGATGCTCCGCCCAAACCACTTGCAATTGCATAAGTAACTTTATCACGAATCATTGCATAACCATTAAGGAAAACATCACTATAAATTGTGGAGCCAGTTTCGTCTGTATAAGCGTAATTATAAATTTTATTTACCCATTTATCAATTTGTAAATTATATTGCTTTTCATCAGTTCTATAATTAAACTTTTCATACAAATTGTAAACTTGACTTGAACCATTAGTTGTTCTGCCGTACAAAGAAATACCAAGCATAATTTTATCTGCAGTAAACTTAGACTTTTTAATGAAAGTTTCAATTGAATGTTTGCAAGTTTCAAAGTTAGAAGCGTGCTCACCTCTCTCGTCAAACATATCATAAGTCATTAAGTTAACATATTCAATAGCATTTCTTGCTTTCTTAGTAAGATTGCAATTATCTGGTTTTAAATCAATTGTAATATACTTACCCTCTGGCAAAGAATTTTTAATCTCAATTATCATTTTTGACAAATATGACCATTGTGTTCCATTTGCGGGATATTGCCAATCAAGATTAATACCAGCAATATCATTAGAATAATTATTTACAAAATTAACTATATTAGTAGCAACTGTTTTATAATTCTTTTTCATCCATTTTTGCACAGTTGAATTTTGCTTTTTAGCTGGGGTGTCTTCTGGAATAATGTAAGACCTCAAATCAACATTTACAACTACATTCAAATTTGGGTTGTTTAATTTTTTCTCGTCTTCTTTCCATAATTTAATAATACTTAAATCTTCCTCAAAATCCTCATTCCCCTCGTTGTACTTAATGCTTGCATCTTGGTCAATGCTAATATCACCAAAGATAACCACATCATTAACGCCTTTCAAGTGATTGTAAAAAGCACTTTCATTTTTATTGTTATACAACTTTCTATTAGTTGTAAGTAAATACTCAGTAACTCTAAATGGTTGTTCTCTCAAACAATTTGCACTATTGTAAACTTCAATATTGCTAATTTTAACGCTACCTTTTTGGTATTTGTCAAAAATTTCAATACGAAGTTCGTCAGTCTCAATTGCTTCCATAGCACAAACTCTATATTTGTCAATTCTGTTTTGTCTGTAAATCAACTTGTATGTACCATCATCTTCCTTGCCATAAATGCCAAAGTTCCTGACATTATCAGTTTTTTCTTCCAAAATCATAGTATCTACACGTTGCTTACCCACCAACTTAATAGTATAAATATTACTATTACCTTTATTAGATACTTCTTGTACATAGTTGCCAGTAAACAATGTAGCTTCCGCTTTATTGCTACTACAGCCAACTAATAAAACACAGCTTGAAATTACAAGCACTAAAAGAATAAAAATAGATAATACTTTTTTCATATAATCTCCAATAAAAATTTATAAAATCTCATACAGCTTGCATATGCAAGCTGTATGGCAATTGCCATACAAAAATCAGCTTTCGTGCAACTTATATTTAAATTGCCCATCAAACAAAATGTTAAACAGATTTTTATGTATCATTTTTTATATTGCTCTGTTGCTGTTTCATAAAGGTTATTGCCCTTACAATCAGCAACTACGATAACTGGCAAGTTTTCCACTGTAAGTTTACGAATAGCCTCTGTACCTAAATCATCATAAGCAACGACTTCCGCCTTTTTAATACACTTAGAAAGCAATGCACCAGCACCACCTACAGCAGCGAAATAAACAGCTCCATTGCGAACAACGGCATCAAGCACCTCTTTAGTCCTCTTGCCTTTGCCAACCATACCAATCAAGCCCATATCCAATAATGTTGGAGCGTATTTATCCATACGACTTGCAGTAGTAGGTCCAGCTGAACCAATTACTTTACCAGGTCTTGCTGGTGTAGGTCCTAAATAATAAACTATATTATCTGTCCAATCAACAGGCAACTTTTCGCCTTTTTGAATAGTCTCATACATTCTTGCGTGAGCGGCATCTCTTGCAGTATAAATTGTACCACTTAAATAAACATAATCACCAGCAGTTAACTTTGCAGTATCCTCACGAGTTAGAGGTGTGTTCAATCTTATATCCATAGCGTCCCCCCTTTATAGTTCACGAGAAATATGTCTGTTAACGTGGCAACAGATATTTATACCAACTGGAAGTCCAGCGATATGAGTTGGATATGTTTCCACATTTACAGCAAGTGCAGTAATTCTACCGCCAAGCCCAGCAGGTCCTATACCCAAGTTATTAATCTTTTCCAAAAGTTCAATTTCCAAATCCTTAACATAAGGAATTTCGTTATGAGACAAAGCATTTCTTGTCAAAGCTTTTTTTGCAAGAATAGCACATTTTTCAAAAGTACCGCCAATACCTACACCAACTACGATAGGAGGGCAAGCGTTTGGACCAGCCTCTTTAACAGCAGTAAGCACAGCCTCTTTAACGCCTTCAATACCTTGAGCTGGTTTAAGCATATACACTTTACTCATATTTTCACTACCAAAGCCTTTTGGAGATAATGTAAGCTTTACCTTATCTCCACTTACTATAGAATAGTGTATAACAGCTGGAGTATTATCTTTAGTATTTACTCTTTGTATAGGGTCTGCAACAACGGATTTTCTCAAATATCCGTCTACATAACCTTGTCTAATACCCTCATTGATAGCATCTTCCAAATTGCCACCAACCAAATGAACATCTTGACCGATTTCAGCAAACACAACTGCCATACCAGTATCTTGACAGATAGGAATCATCTCGTCCTTTGCAATTTGCATATTTTCCTTAAGCTGACCTAAAATTTGTTTGCCAAGCGGTGACTCTTCCTTTTTATCAGAATTGTTTAAAAGCTCACACATATCTGGTGATAATACGTGATTAATGCTAATTGCCATTTCACGTAGAGCAGTAGTAATTTCTTTAACATTTAACTCTCTCATTATTCACCTCAAATTAAAGTGTCTTTATATTGTTATAGTTAGGAAGTAGCTTTGGTGAAAGCTCCTTGTATTCAACGCCAGCTGTTTTAATCTCTTTATCAAACTCTTTAACGTGATTAAAGTTCAACTTCTTTGGCATTGGGATTTCCTTTGCACGAGCTGCAGCATATTGACCTGCATTTCTACCAAACACGATAACATCTAACAAGCTGTTACCCATAAGTCTGTTTCTGCCGTGTACACCACCAGCAGCCTCACCAGCAACATACAAGTTATTTACAGTTGTAGTCATACTATCTGCATTAACGTCAACACCACCATTTTGATAGTGCAAAGTTGGATAAATTAGGATAGGCTCTTTTCTCATATCAATACCCATTTTTTGATACATTCTAAGCATACCTGGTAATTTCTTTTCAAGATAACCATCTCCGTGAATCATATCAATCATAGGACTATCTAGCCAAATTGCATCACCAAGAGGAGTTTTAACGCCATTGCCTCTTCTGCACTCACGAATAATTGAAGATGCTGTAACATCACGGCACTCAAGCGGATTCATAAACGCCTCACCATTTACATTTACAAGCATTGCACCGATACTTCTAACCTTTTCAGTAACCAAAGCACCACGCATTTGAGCGGGATATGCAACGCCAGTTGGGTGATATTGGATAGAGTCTGCATCACGTAAAACTGCACCAGCTCTGTATGCAAGTACCAAACCATCGGCAGTTGCTCCATAGTGGTTAGATGTAGGGAAGTCTTGGTAATGCAAACGACCAGCACCACCAGTACAAATTACAACAGTTTTAGCTTTTGCAATGCTAACTTCGCCAGTCTCCATATTCAATAAAATGGCACCAGCAGCATTGCCATAATCATCTTTCAAAATCTCAATAGCAGATGTAAACTCCACAACCTCGATATTGTCATTCCAAACCTCGTCACGTAGTACACGCATAATTTCAGCACCAGAATAGTCAGCACAAGCGTGCATTCTGTTCCTAGATGTACCACCGCCTGGAGTTGTAGCCATAACGCCATTTTCGTCCTTATCAAACATAACACCCATATCATTAAGCCATTTAATAGCTTCTGGTGCTTTGTAAACCAATTTTTTCAAAAGTTCTGGTTTGTTTGTAAAGTGACCACCACCAAACGCATCAAGATAGTGAGTAGCAGGGCTATCATTCTCTTTATCAGCGGCTTGGATACCACCCTCAGCCATCATAGTGTTAGCGTCACCAATTCTAAGTTTAGTAACCATAACAACTTTACAGCCCGCATTGTAAGCTTCCAATGCAGCACTTGCACCAGAACCACCACCACCAATAATCAATACGTCTGACTCGTACTTAATATTCTTTAAATCAATCTTTTTACCAAGTATACGGCTTTTGCCTTGCAACAAATCAGCCAAGGCACAAGGTACTTTTTGTCCCTTGTTTGCACCTACGCTTAGAGTTGTAAACGCACTTTGGATATAATCAGGATGATTTTCTGCAAGTAAGATATCTTTTTCCTCTGCAGTCATACGTCTTGGCACTTGACCAATTCTACTTTCACGGGAAAGCTCGACTTTCTTCATTGAATTTAACATTTCATCAGTATACAACATACGCCACACTCCTTATTTCTGTTCCATATCACGGTTATTGTAAAGCTCTTCAATTTCACTCAAAGGCTTACTAGCAATTTGCTCAAGCATATCAAGATATTCACCATTCAAAATATCATTAACTCTCTTTTCCAAATGCTCACTCTTTGGCATAATGTACTTACCATTCAAACGTCTTGCAAGCAATGAAACAAGTCTGTGAGATATACCAGCTGGACATCTATTTGAACACATACCACAAGATACGCAGTCAAAAGATTCTTCAGCACACTTAGCAAACTCAGCTCGTTGTGCATACGCAATATATTGCATAACATTTAAGTTTTGAGGGCAAGCTTTTGTACAAGCATTGCAACCAATACAACTATAAATCTCTGGATATAATTGCATCATAATTTGTTCAGTTGGCTTAATTTCATTCATATTATATTTAGCCTTTTGAGTTGGGAAGTAAGGGATACTAGCAATATACATATTGTTTTGTACCTTAGTTTGACAAGCCAAAGCAAATTTCAACTCACTTTCCCCAGCGATTCTGTAGATAGTAGCACAAGCACCGCAAAAACCTGCTCTGCAACCGCAACCACGAATATGTTTGTAACCTGCATATTCCATAGCATTCATAATAGTAAGTTCAGCTGGTACGCTATATAACTTGCCCATTATGTAGATATTTACCATTTCTTTCATAGATTTTAAACCTCTCTATTTTTATTCGATATTGTAATTTTTATTACAATGTATTTCAAAATTAACATTTAGTTACTAAAATTATTTAATAATAACTTTAAATCAATATTCATTTGGTAATTCGTCAATTTCGTCACATCTGAATACTGGACCATCTTTACAAACAAATTTTGAACCAATATTACATCTGCCACACTTACCAATACCACATTTCATTTTAAGTTCAAGTGTAGTGTAAACTTGAGTTTTGTCAAAGCCCATTTCAATCAAACCTTGCAAAACGAACTTAATCATAATAGGTGGTCCGCAAATAACAGCGGTACGATTATTGTCAAATGCCAATTCTTTCAAATAAGCTGGTACAAATCCAACGTGACCGCCCCAACTATCCTCTGGTCTATCAATAGTAACATATACGTTAAAGTCTTTATCGTTAGCCCACTCCTTAGTCATTTCCTCATAATCAACTAAGTCGCCAGAGCTTCTCGCACCATAAAGAACATCTACGTGTCCATAGTTATCTCTGTTTGCTCTAACATAATTTATAACGCTACGTAAAGGTGCAATACCAATACCACCTGCAATAAACAACAAATTCTTTTTAGCAAAAGCATCATCAACTGGAAAAGGCTTTCCATAAGGTCCTCTAACAGTAATCTCGTCACCAACCTCAAGTTGATGTATAGCCTCTGTCAAAATACCACATCTTTTAATAGAAAATTCCTTAAACTTTGTATTTGTTGGTGAAGATGTGATTGAAAACATTGCCTCACCCACACCAGGTATAGAAACCATAGCACATTGACCAGGTCTATGGTCAAACATAATACTATCATCAATGCCAACAACCCCAAAAGTCTTAACATCATTAGTATCAGTACGAACGCTGATTACTTTTGCCACGTGAGGTACTAATTCGTCTTTGATAATTTCACTCATTACTTATTACCTCCCAATGTTTTAATAACCTTAACAATATTCATTGATACTGGGCATTTTGCCACACATCTACCACAACCTACGCAAGAAAACTCACCATTGTGGTTAGCTGGGTGATAAACCAACTTATGCATAAATCTTTGACGGAATCTTTGCATATGGCTTGGTCTATTAGTGCCGTGAGCCATCATTGTAAAGTCTTTTCTCATACAAGAGTCCCAGCAACGGAATCTCTTAATACCACTATTTGTCTTGTAATCTCTAACATCATAGCATTGACAAGTAGGACAAACATATGTACAAGTTCCACAGCCTAAACAACTTTCAGATAAAGCTTGCCACTCAGGTCTGTTAAACAATGCATCAAGCTTATCCCCACCAAATGCCTCAGTTGAAAGTCCACTTAAAGGTAGCTTGTTCATAACTTCACGAGTTTTCTTTTTGCTTGACTCAACTGCTTTATCGTCACAATTTTTAAACAAACTATCAAATTGTGTCATAAATGCATTACCCTTTTCAGTCACAGCATTAAAGTAAATTTCTTCACCACAAATATAACTTTCTACATCACCTTTTGGTGCTGCAGGGTCAATCCCAAAAGTAGTACAGAAACAACTTTCCTCTGGTTTAGTACAGCTTAGTGAGATAACAATGCCGTGTTTACGCCTTGCCTCATAAAAAGTATCTAAAAAACCCTCTAGGAAAACAGTATCTAGGATATGGAACGCTCTTACATCACAAGCTCTTACTCCAAAGATAACAAAATCTTCTTTAACAAGTTCGCCTTGCTCAACAATGATATGTTTGCCGTCTTTTTTAAAGTTTGACAAATCCTCACATTGAGGGAAAAAAGCATCCTTAGCACTCTTTACAGTCATTTTGTTAAGATTAACAACTGAATCTTTATTCCATTCACCATAATTCACCGCACCATTAATATCAATTGGTGCATATAATTTCATTTTTTCATTAATAGCACTATATAAGCTATTAAGGTCAGATAACGCTAATTTTTTCATTATTTACCCTCCTTATCACTTATAACTGTTGCTTCAATATCGCCCTCTGTAAAGTTTACTAACGGATTGCGTTGTTCTGCAACCTCACCAGCTTGATAATCACCATAAAACTCGTTGATATCTTTGATAAATTTACGATTCAACAAATGTAGTGGGATACCTTGAGGACAAACTCTTGAACACTCGCCACAATCTGTACACCTACCCGCAACGTGGAAAGCCCTTATAATATGGAACATTTTTTCCTCAAACTCTGTTGCGTTTGCCTTTGCTGTTACATTACTTCTTGCATTGTCAAATACGCAAGTTCTGCAAGTACAAGCTGGACAAATATTACGACAAGCATTACATCTGATACACTTTGAAAGTTCAGCTTTCCAAAAAGCAAATCTTTGCGCTGCTGTCATAGCCTCAAGTTGTTTAACTCCGTCAAATCTAGAGTCGCACTTTGGTGTTTGCAACTCCTCACCAATAACTTCGTCAGCAATCTTTAGCTCGCTACCTTTGCAAGATTGACATTTTGATAATAGCACACTTGCCTTTTCAATGATAGCATCTTTATATATACTATTAATTAAAATATTATTATCCTTATCAATAACACTTGTTACACCACTGACACCTTGATTCTTAATTTTTTCAATATCAAGGTGACCGCTACAACCCACACCAATAATATAAATATTTTCTCTATTAACTCTATGTTCAGTGATAAGTTGATTCATACTATATGTATCACAAGGTTTTAGGATAACAGCAAACTTTTTATCGGAAACAATTTGTGATACCAAATATTTACTTAAATTTGCACCGCAAAAACTATTGTAAACAAATCCGTCAAGACCACTCTCTTTAGTAAAAATAGCAGGAGTTGTATCGTAAACAAAATCGCCTTTAGTCCAAGCAATAACAGCATCAACTGTACCATTATCCAAAAGTTCTTGCACTCTTTCTTTCAATTTCAATTCTAATCCTTGCATCTTATATCTCCTAATTTAACACATTCGCCTAAAGCTCTAATATCCTCAACGAACTTGTTCATAACAGTAGAAAATTTAACACCCTCTGCTGCAGAAACCCACTCAACACGAGTACGACCTCTTTCAATGCCCATATAATCAAGCATACTATACAAAAGTGCAAGCCTTCTTCTTGTGTAATAGTTACCAGTACTATAGTGGCAATCGCCTGGGTGACAACCGCAAATAATAACGCCGTCTGCACCACGCTCAAAAGCTTTTAGTATAAACATAGGATTTACACGACCAGAACAAGGTACTCTTATAATTTTGACATCAGCGGGGTAAGATAATCTACTTGAACCAGCTAAGTCTGCACCCGCATAACTACACCAGTTGCAACAAAAGGCAACAATGGTTGGTTTAAACTCTTTTACTTCTTGCATATTGCTTCTACCTCCGCCATAATTTGACTATTAGAGAATCCGAACAAGTCCATTGCACCAGAAGGGCAAGCAACAGTACAAGCACCACAACCTTGACACAATGCAGGATTAACACTTGCAACTCGTCTATTTTCTCTAATGCCGTGGTCATTAATAAGTTTAGTTTCATAACTAATTGCACCATAAGGACAAACATTTGCACAATTTGAGCAACCATTACACAACAACTCGTCACTATGAGCCACGCAAGGATTAGTAACCAACTTATTCTTATTTAAAAGTCCGATTACTTTTGCCGCACAAGCACTTGCTTGAGATACGGTTTCTGGAATATCCTTAGGACCTTGGCAAACACCAGATAGGAATATACCTGCTGTTGGGCTTTCTACTGGACGCAACTTTGCGTGAGCCTCTGTCAAGAAATTGTTAGTATCAATACTTGCTGTAAGCATTGATGCAACCTTTTTAGCAGACTCATCTGGCTCAATGGCAGTAGCCAAAACAACCATATCACTATTAACAAGAATTTGCTCGTTATTCAACAAATCACTTGCTTGTAATACAAGATGTCCATCACTCTCATAAACTTTACCAACTTGACCTTTAATATAATTTACATTATACTCCTCAACCGCTCTGCGATAAAACTCGTCATAGTTTTTACCAGGTGTACGAACGTCTATATAAAATACATTAACATTAATATCTGGATATTTATCACGTATAAGCATTGCGTGCTTTGCAGTATACATACAGCAAATTTTTGAGCAATAGCACTTACCTCTGCCACTGATATCTCTTGAACCTACACATTGAATAAATGTGATTGAGTGAGGGTGACTGCCATCACTAGGTTTTACAAGCTTTCCACCAGTAGGACCAGCCGCATTCATTAAACGCTCAAGCTCAAGGCTAGTAATTACATCTTTACTTTGGCTGTAGCCATACTCATCAAACTTATCAAGCTTGATAGGCTTATAACCAGTAGCTGCAACTATTGCACCATACTCTCTCTCGATAACCTCGTCTTGTTGCTTGTAGTCAATAGCCTTTGCAGAACATACAGTTTGACACAAGCCACATTTATCCTTAGTAATCTTAATACATTGAACTGGGTCAATAACCGCAACATTCGGAATTGCTTGTGCAAATGGAATGTAAATTGCAGGTCTGTTATTTAAACCGCAGTTAAACTCATTTTTACCTTTCTTAGATGGGCATTTAGACATACAATCACCACAACCAGTACACAAGTCTGTATTTACAAACCTTGCTTTCTTGCGGATAGTAGCCTTAAAATTACCCACAAATCCACTAACCTTTTCAACCTCGCTATAAGTCAATAGCTCAATATTTGGATTAGCAGCAGCCTCTACCATTTTTGGTGTCAAAATACAAGCAGCACAGTCAAGAGTTGGGAATGTCTTGTCAAGCTTTGCCATATTACCACCAATAGTAGGACTTTTTTCTACTATATCAACTTGGAACCCAGCCTCAGCTATATCAAGTGCAGTTTGAATACCAGCAATACCACCACCGATAACCAACGCCCTCTTTGTAACTTGACTTTCACCACTAATCAATGGTGCGTTCAACTTAACTTTCGCAATTGCTGCATTAGCAAGTGCAATCGCCTTAATAGTAGCTTCCTCTACGTTTTTATGTATCCAAGAACAATGTTCACGAATGTTAGCAATCTCAACCATAAAAGGATTAAGACCAGCTCTTTCCGCATTCTTACGGAATGTAGCCTCGTGCATTCTTGGTGAACAAGAACAAATTACTACTCCGTCAAGTTTATGTTCCTCAATCGCATTACGCATAATAAGTTGTCCAGCTTCAGAACACATATACTGATAATCGGTTGCAAATACAACACCTTGTTGCAACTTAACCGCCTCGACAACTTGCTTTACATCTACAGTCGCTGCAATATTACTACCGCACCAACATACAAATACACCTATCTTTAGCACTTTTGTCCTCTCCTCTATTTTTTGAATTTCCTAAAAGCACTTACCAATGCTTGTTGAGGTATTTGCTCATCTATAATTGGCGGTATATCATTTGCATCTAAATAATTCTCGCCAGCTTGTCTTTGCTTTACTACTCTGATTGCCTCTACCACTTTTGCAGGTTCAACGCCCCTTGGACATCTCTCTACACAAGCAAAACAGCTTAAACAATGGAATATTGATTTACTCTCCATAAGTTCCTCAACTCTGCCGTGTACAACCATATCCACAAACTTATGAGGCGGATATTCCATCTCATTAAAAGAAGGACAAGACGCAGAGCATTTACCACATTTCATACATCTAATTGGGTTAGCACCGCTGATACGTATCACTTCATTTGCAAGTTTCATATCTTTTTTCATATCGCCCTCCTTACTTTACACCCAAAGCCTCTGCAAGAAGCTCTGTAAAGTACTTCACATCAATTGTATTGCCTTGTTTAGCATTGGCATTCAAATTATACATACACAAAGGACAAGCAGTAATCAACTCCTCACAGCCTTTGTATTTTGCAGAATTGATAATTTTATCTACATTCTTGCCAGCTTGCTCAGGTGATGTCACTGATATGTAACCACCGCAACACTCGTTACGGAATGGATAAACAACTGGTGTTGCACCCAATGCCTTGATAAAGTCCTCAAGAATGCTTGGATTCTCAGGGTCGTCAAATGCAAGTTCACTGCTAGGCCTTAAAAGTAAACAGCCATAGTACGCACCAATCTTGCGACCTTTCAATGGATTAACCACTTTCTTTGCCAAATTATCAAAACCAACAACATCTCTTAGCAATGTCAAAAAGTGAATAACCTCTGTTTCACCATTGTACGGCTCTGCAAAAGCACAATAATTGTTTGCTCGCATATTAATGTCGCTATTTGTTTTCATATCATTGTTGACACGTGTCAAAACGTGATGGCACGCAGAACATAATGTTAATAACGGACGACCTAATTCTTTCGCTTGGTTAAGCGTCCTAATTGATGAAAGTTTTGTTGCGATTTCATCCTTTGCTAAAGGATAAACACCACCACAACATTGCCAGTCTTTAAGTTCCTCTATTTCTATACCCAATGCCTCAAGCGAACGGCGAGCATACATATCAAGCTCTTTCGCCTTTGTCTTTAGGGTACAGCCAGGATAATAACTATATATCATATTACCTCCACTGATAATAAATCATTCACTACAATATTTATAAATTTTGTATTTTAATTTAAGTTTTATCTAAACTTACAAGCCGTCAAAAATTACTAACTCTAAATCAAATGTTTTAATATATTAAATGCAAAATCAAATACGTGATTATTGAAAAATCATTTAATCTAAAACTAATACAACTATTAATACTGATAAAACTATAGTTCAAATTTTATAATATCAATATGCAAAATAAATTTTACTATTTTAAAATTGTTAGTATATTTCAAAGCAATAACTCCAACTTAAATACTTACTAAAATAGTCAAATTAAGCTGTCATAGTCTTTTAAGCAAAATCTGCAAATATTAACAATTATGTTAAATTACTTATAAATTAACCCAATTTGCAAACTTTATTGCAATTACAAGCTATAATTTTTTGTTTCTTATTGCTCAACGATTTTAGAAAATTTTACTTAAATTTTATTAATAAGCAATAAAAATAATCAAATTAACTTATATACGAATAGTATTTACAAACCGCTTTTATTTTTAATACTTAGCTTTACTCAATTATTTTAAAATGCAAATTTTAAATCAATTTACAAACATTAATTAACATTTGTTACGCTTTAAGTTTTCTAACTATTTAAACTAAGGTTTAATATTCCTCAAATACATTTTACCACTAATTAGCTCTTTTTCAATATAAATATATTATTTAAATAACCAAAATTTACAAATTCGCCAAATTATTCAATAAATTTCTACCATTCTTTACCACTAATTACGATAATGAATATCAAATCTCAATTTGTGCAATAACACTTTTTAGCATATTTGCACTGTTGTGTAATTTTTCAACTTCCTCTTTTGTCAAATCTGGCAAAATCTTACCGCAAATACCTTGTGGACCTACGATAAATGGAATACTCAAACATACATCCTCAATACCATACTCACCGTGCATCATAGAAGATACAGTCATTGAAGTATTGCTTTGAGAGAAAATGCACTCCAACAAATGGCACACACTAATTGCAATAGCATAGAAAGTAGCACCCTTCCTCGCAATAATTGTACCACCAGATTTTTTCATATAAGTCTCAATTTCTTGCTTATCGAAATCAAATTCCTTTTGGTCTTTGCATTTAAACTTATCTTTGTAATCAAGCAAGTTAACGCAACCAACTTGTGCAATTGACCAAGGTACAAATGAGCTGTCACCATGCTCACCAAGAACGTAAGCGTGAATACTCTTTTGACTTACAGCCAAATGGTCTGCCAAGCTTGAACGTAATCTTGATGTGTCAAGCAAAGTACCTGAACCAATAACTCTTTCTTCTGGAATGCCAGAAACTTTTGTAAACACGTATGTCATAATATCTACGGGGTTACTTACAATAACATATAAAGCATCTTTTGCATAAGGAACAATATTCTTAGCGATGTCTTTGATTATATTTACATTAGTTTGAGTTAAATCAATACGAGATTGACCAGGCTTTCTTGGAATACCTGAAGTAATAACAACGATATCACTGCCAACTGCGTCTGCATATTCACCAGCATAAATATCACAAGGTGTGCAGAAAGGAATACCTTGACGGATATCCATAGCCTCACCTAGAGTCTTGTCCTTGTTAATGTCTATCAGCACGATTTCGCTAGCGACACCCTTAACAACTGCAGTATAAGCAATTGAAGCACCAACGCTACCTGCACCAATAATAGTAATTTTTCTGTTCATAGTAACCTCCGTATATCTATACAAAATTTAATTTTTCTATATTAACTAAAATGTTAAACACCTTTAATCTTAATATCTCAATAACCTCTTTAGCTAAGGACAAACAAAAATGTTTTTTCTCCCCAAATTACATCACAAAAAAATCAATAACAAATTCATTTTTTCTTTTGGATAATTAACACCCTTTATCCAAGTTTAAAAATTTATCAGTTTTAAGATTTAAGAGTAAATAATTACTCAGCTTAACAACTCTAACCTTAATAGTAATAATCTACTTTCAAAAATTGCATATTGCTCTCTTGTACTGGAACTACTTTTACCTTAACTGAATATTTATATTTTTAATGATAACTTGCACATTGCTCTCTTGTATGAGAACAATTATATCACTAACTACAACTTTCCTACCAATATTAAAAATAAAAACGCTATAACAAGTATGCACCATTTAGACAATATTTTTTCATTCAACCAACTTTTATTTGCATTAATTTTATTATAATAAATATATCTAAATAGTATACAATAGTATTTTACCAATTTTTACCCAACTTGTCAATAGAAAAACTCTTTTTTATATAAAAAAATAAAATAATACCACTAAACCTAAAAAACCACTTATATAACTTGTATATTTAGCCTTAACTCTTGGGCAATAGAAAAATAATTTGAACAATTTTCAATCAAAAACTTATACTCTAAAACAACAACTATTAAAAAACAATAATTTGCTATTAATTACATTTTTATACCAACTACAAAGTTATAATTATAAAAACCAACGACAAAGAAAAAAGCTTTATTAATCAATGTTTACAACTTTATCCACTCTGCTACCTAACTTAAATAAAATTATCCATTTAAATTACAAAACTGGTATTATCCACACTTTGTAGACAATGCCAGTTTTGTAATTTGTATTATTTATAATTATTAAATATCTAACATATAAGCCACATTTAATTAACTTAACCACATTTTTCCACACAATGAAGAATGTGGCAGCAAAAAAAACTATGTAATATTATATCTTTTGCAGTTACTCATTTTAGTTCTAAAACGCTTGACTTAAAAACATCATCATCAAGAAATTCACTTATTGTCATTTCAAATGCTATAACAATTTTAAAAGCAGTTGCAAAAGCAATAGTCTTATTTCTACCAGAAACAATATCTTGCAAATGCCAATGATTTAAACCGCTTCTTTAATTAAATTATAATACTTGCAAATTATTCATTCCCCCGTAGTAATATTATTTAAAAATTGAATATAATACTACTATGGTGTACCGATATATGCAAGTTAAAATAAGGTGGTAAAATATGAATTTAAATACTGCAATTACTAAAAGATTAAAAGAAATAATTAAAGCAAAAAATATAACTCAATACAAACTTTCTGCAAACTCTGGCGTTCCGCAATCAACAATAAGCACAATTCTTAATGGCAAGAATAATGACTTTAAATTAGCAACCATTTTAGCATTAATATATGGTTTAGACATTTCAGCTAAAGATTTTTTTGATAGCGAATTATTTGATTATGATAACTTATTACTCAAATAACTAAATGTACCACACCCATATATAATCATTTGTTTTAAAATGTGAACGTTATTATACAATTGCTTTAAACTTGTTTCACTTTTTTATTTTAATACCACTAAGCCTAACTTTTTAGCACCAACTTTACAAAGTATTATTTAAAATAATCACTTTGCCAAACTTATGGCAAAGTGATTATTTCCTTCTATCAATTCTATTATTAATTTATTTATTAATTTCCATAACCAACAGCTTTACATACTATCAAAATAAGTTTTCCAATACACATTATTTAACATAGTTACCAAAGTTCCAGCAGCTCGTTTAACTTGTCTTTTAGGAATTTCGTCAAAATAAATTTTTTGAAAAACTTCTCGCATTTCCTCTATACTTTTTACATTATCCGCAAATAACTGATTAAGTATTTTTATTCCATAATTGTAGCCATTTTCAATATTCTGCCTAACAACCTTATTTGAAAAATCAAATGATTCCCTTTTTCTAGGTGAGTTAATATTAACCACAAAGTCCATTATCAATTTAACTTTATCAAATAATTCATAATTAGGTTTAAATTTTGGGTCACAATGCAAAACCAATGCAACATCATATTCTGCTAAATTATAACGCAATGGATAAATAGGTATATTATCAATAATTCCACCATCAGAATAATATTTATTTTTAAACTTACCAAACTTAAACATAAATGGAAAACTTAACCCCAACTGCATTAGTTTCAATTTATCTAAATATGGCATATCATTAATAGGCCAATAATAAACCGAAAAGTTCGCCAACGCACATTCAGTAACATAAAATTTAGTCCATAAAGTATCATCCTCCGTCACCAAATTGTTAGACATATCATTTAAAAATAAGTTATTCCTTACATTCTTCCTAATTCCCAAAAAACCTCTGCAATTCAAATTATTCCAAAAGTCACACCCTTTTTCCATTTTATCTGCTACATAAGCATATCCATTTACAATACCAATTGAACTCGCATACACCATAGCTATATTTTGTTTTGGAATTACCTCTTTTAAAGCTTGCACAAACCCAAATTGGTAAGCACCTTTACCAGCTCCACCACTCAAAACTATTGCAATTTTTAAATCTTCAATCATTTTTATCTCCTGTAAAATTTAAAAAAGCAATAAGCAGAATTGAAAACAACCAAACAGCATAATGTACAAGAAACAATAATAATAGATTTCGTCACAATATCACTACTTGTTATACCTACAAGCAATAGAGTTATCAAAGTAATCGTAACAACCAAGTTACAAATGAGCATTTTTACTATTGACCAAAGAGATGTACGAGTAAAAATATTTAAGAAAATAAATAATGACATCAAAATATTCAGTGATGGCACAACATAATTAAACGCCCATTGTCCTTTAAACGTCAAGTATTGCATTGCAATTAAGCAAGTACAAAGCAACAAAAAATATCTGCTGATAAATTTTGTTAATTTGTATGGATTGCAAATAATTTTTAATACATAATTAAAAGTTGCAAAAATTAAGATAGGTATAAGCGACCAAACAAAACTATAATCAACAATAAGGTTTGTAGCAAGCAAAACTAAAGATAAATTAACTAAAATATAAAAATTTAGTTGCAATATTGACAATCTTACATTACCTTTAAGTTTAAATTCATTAAGCAAAAATCGTTTTGCGGGGTTTTGAATTCCGACATTGTACCCGCATAACGGACAAGTATCATTATTGCCGTTAAATACCATACCACAATTATCGCATTTCATTACAACACCTTAATTGCCAAATCAAAGTTATAATTTCTTGTTCTTTTACAAGCAGTAAAAATATCAAATATATTAAATATGATAAATCCGCCACCAGTTAATAGCTTAAAAATACCAAGTCCAGTATCACCAAGCATAAATCTGTCCACTCCTAAAAAACCTAAAAGCCAAGTTAAAATAGGCATTAAACCAGGTTTTTTGTACTTTTGTGCCATTAGTAAATCAAAACTACTTTCTGGTTCGTCTTTCAATTTACCAATAAGTATTTGCAATGAATCTTTAGCAAAAAACTTTCCTTTTTCTTTGACAAATGTGTCGATTTTACTTTGTTCCATAAAAAAATTCCTCCAATGTATAATTATTACGATATATAGTTAAAATTACTTTATCCGAATATTACGGAATTTATTAATCATTACGATATATCGTTAATATTATACGACAAAAAGTATTGTATGTCAACTATTATTCGTATATTATTTACTAAAATAAAGTTTTTGATTGTAAGGAGGGAAAAATGGATATTTTAAACAAGATATTAATATTAAGAGAAGAACGTGGTTGGAGTGAGTACAAACTAGCAGAAATGTCTGAACTAACACAATCAACAATTTCCACTTGGTACAGAAAAAATATAATTCCGTCCATATCGTCATTGCAAGCTATTTGCAACGCATTTAACATTACTTTATCACAATTCTTTTGCAATGATAATGAATTTTTAGACTTAACAGACAATCAAAAGGAATTATTAAATGTCTTTTCCAAACTAAATAACAAACAACAAAAAGAATTGATTGATTTCCTTAAAAGTTTATAAATCAACGCTCAAAATAGAATTTACCAAAACATTGTTGACAAGTATGAGCTAAATGCTTTTAAGATTGACATTAATATTTATAACATAATTAATGTTAATACAGTATTAATTTTTGCATATTAAATTTTACTTAACAAAATTAAGCATTAAAAATAATGATTATAGTATTATTATAATAATTTAAAAATTTTGTCCTCAAATTCCTCATATTGCTATGGATAAACACAAAAATAGCATTGTTTTATAGCGAAGTCATTCTATAATAATTTGCATTTATACGCTAAAAATTAACAATATACAAAAATAAATGCTATATTAAAAGACAAAAAAAGTATATTTTAATCCTAATTTTATCTTTAATATATCAGTAAAATATCAATATCATCAATCAAAATATTAATTTAATATTAATTACTTGAACAAAAAAACTAAGAGAAGTTAATTTTAAATTGCTAATGCTATAACTTGCTTTACAAGTAATCCTCATTTGAATTAATTTCAGTTACTAGAAAATTTTCAAATAGGTTGTTTGCCTATGGCTTTCAATAATATTACAAAATAAAAAAGTCACCTTACCATAAATTAGTAAAGTGATTTTTTAACTTTTTATACTCTTATTCAACTTATTCAGTTTTATTCATTAGGTTATCTACAATATCCTCAACTTCTAGTTTAGTGCTATTTTCGTCAGCAACGATTTGATTTTCATATTCAATCTCTTGAACAACTTCAAGCTCATTTTCACTAATTGCAAATTCGTGTTCTATATCTTGTGTCTGAGTAGCTGATTTTTCGTCATCGGCAGTTATTGTAGGGTCAGTAGTCTCTCGCTCCACCTCTTTTTGTTCGCTATCTATCTCTTGAACTTGCGATTCGTCCTCAAATTCCTCATTTTGTTCAGCCTCAAGCACAGCTTTTTTATGCAATAAGTAATTTCTTACCGCTGTTGCAATTATTATACCACTTGAAATAACAATAACTATTATTGCCACTATACCAATTATAGTCTCCGCACTTACCGCACTTAAAATACCCAACATACTCGCTCCTTAACACCAATTTAAATTAATTGATAATAGGTTTTCAATAACCATAAGTTATAAACCATTTAAAGTTTTTCTCAATAGACTTAAATTCTAAATAATTTTTTCCAATTAATAAACAATTCCAATTTTAAAATCATTTATAAATGACATTTTATATAAATATCAAACTTTATTATCCCTATTTTCAATAACCATATACTAACTTTGGCTTTTAATAATCAATTAATACTTTGTTTTAATTATAATTTTATAAAAAAGTGTTGTTAAATTTGCTTTATCCCAAATTTAATCTAGATATCATTAACTTGATAAAACTAATCTGCATAATTTGAATTAAAAAACCACAAGAAACAATTGTTATCAACATTAAAATTTAAAATTCCTATGCAAAAAACTTGTCTTCAAACATATCTGTTTAAATTAACATCAGTTACTAGGCAAAAAGTGTCATTTGATGACAGCTTTCAACATTAAAAACAATAATAATCTAATCTAATAAAAAACTCACTATACACTATATTTTTTACTATTATTTATTACTTAAAAATAATCAAATTTTATTTCGCAAAATAAATATATCCTAATTTATTATATAGCTCAAGCCCAGTTTATTAATTATCTTAAAATTTAACAGCTATAAAAGTTAAATATTCAAATTATAATTACAGTTGTTTTGCTAATTCCTTAATATAATTTGCCAAATCTGCACCTAATTCTTTATTTCTTAAGCCGTACTCGATATTAGCTTGCAAAAAGCCTAGCTTATCACCAGTATCATATCTTTTGCCCTCAAACTCATAGGAATAAACACCAACTGTTTTAGCCATTAAATTAATTGTATCTGTCAAATAAATCTCACCATTTTTAGCTGGTGCTGTTTGCCTAATATAATCAAAAACATCTGGTGTAAGTACATATCTACCCAAAGATACTAAGGTAGACGGCAAATCCTCTAATTTTGGTTTTTCAACGACACCTTTCATTTTGCAATATCTGCCTTTTTGAGGTCCTTTAATTACCGCACCATATTTAACAGCATCCTCTGCACAAACCTCTTGAACACCTAAAATAGATGTACCAGTTTCCAAATGAGCGTCAATTAATTGTCCGATAGCAGGTCTACCATCACCATTGTAAACGATATCGTCACCATATACCACAGCAAAAGCATCATTACCAACAAATGTTTCAGCCTCAAGCACTGCCATAGCCGAACCATTCATTTCTTTTTGACGGCAATAGTAAAAATGTGCCTTTTCTGCCAAAGCATTAATTACTTTAATTTGACAATTTTTATTACCTTTTGCTAATATCTTTTCAAGTTCTGGTGCATAATCATAAAAGTCCTCTATGCACTTTTTATTTTTACCTAATATTATTAAAATATCGGTTATACCACTATTTAAACACTCATCAACAATAATGTCCAAAGACGGAGTGTCCACTATAGGCAACATTTCCTTTGGAACAGACTTAGTTATAGGTAAAAAACGTGTTCCAAAACCTGCACACGGTATAACCGCTTTTGTTACTTTTTTCATTATAATCTCCAAAAATTTTTACACAACACTAACGTATTTTTAGGTGGTATCAAATTTTGTTAACTCAAAATTTTAATATAATTTAATAATCAATAAACTCAAACAATAAATTTAGATTTTAAAGCCATTATAAAAGCTATATAAAATTTCTATCTTATTCCAGTATTTAAGATAAGCTAGCCTATTATAAATATTCACTAAATTTCTATTTTATCTTAACAATTAATATTAACTTTAAAATGCATTTAAAAGCATTTAAAAATTAAACAACCACATATACCATATTTTTTATGATTTATTAATATAAAACATAAAAAGTACCTATTAATATAACAATTAATTGTTTTAAATTCGCATTATTCACAATCAGTTTATGTTTTCAAAAGTTATCACCAAGCCCCAAAAAAACGGCTTTAAAGTTACTTGTTTTAATTCTTATAGTGACAATTAATTTAACCATTAAAACAATAGCTTTTTAATTTTATACTATCTCAAGTTTTACAATACTTTATTTGTATTGATTAAAAAA
This sequence comes from uncultured Christensenella sp., assembly GCA_910577845.1. Classification (GTDB taxonomy): domain Bacteria; phylum Bacillota; class Clostridia; order Christensenellales; family UBA3700; genus MGBC100798. Next base: position 26,462 of record CAJTNA010000017.1, read on the forward strand.
CCAATTTGACAATAAATGATTTTTATTAATTATATATTTTAGTATACACTATATTGCAAATAAAATCAAGTAGTTAATTTAAGTTTTATATTTATCTACATTACGTAGATAAATATAAAATAAAACACTAAATTTTGCCTTGTTTTTATCAATAATTCTATATTGTGTGGACATTTTTACATTTTCCTTGCTATTATGCTATTTTTGTCAATCTTTTCATATTGCAATTTTACTTGCTAGAATAATTTTTACTTAGCATCACTTGTAATTTCGCTAAATATAATGTATACTATTATTAAATAGTTTTTAAAAACATAAAACTAAATGTTATTGACTCTTAGTTAAATATTATAAGAAATAAATTGCTTTAATTTTCAAATGTTATACGCTAATTATTAAAGATATTTATATAATTTAAATTTTCTTTAATTAATTACTAGCAAATAAACCATTTATATATATTACAATATATTGAGACGTTGCTACAATGTATTAATAAATGATTAAAGATTTAGTTAAATATAGTATCCACAACTCTCACTTTTGTCGTTTTTTAAATGTTTGACATTGCAAAACTTATTGCTATTTACGCTAAAATAATATTAAAGCATTTTAATACTTATATCTAAATAATCACTTAACTATATTACAAAAAACTATCTATTTAATTACACAAGCTTTTTTATTAACAATAGGAAACATAACTCATTTTGTTATTATGATATTAATTTAGGTAAAATACAATGACAAATGCTTATTACAATAAACAATGTATAAACTTAACGTTAGCTTTATTAATGTTATAGCTTTTATTAATTTAACCTATTACATATAACATATTGTTTTAAAGGACATTTATGGCAACTATATTACACTGCGATGCAAACAATTTTTATGCATCTGTTGAAATTATGCTTAACCCTGCCTTAAAAGGCAAGCCTATTGCTGTTTGCGGTAATCCCGAAAAACGGCATGGTATCGTACTCGCAAAATCGGAACAAGCTAAAAAAGCTGGTGTAAAAACTGCTGAACCTTTATGGCAAGCAAAGCAAAAGTGTCCTGAATTAATATTTGTATCCCCACATTATGATGATTATGTCGCTATTAGCAATAAGCTATTTGATATGTATAGTGAATATACAGATAAGGTTGAACCTTTTGGCATTGACGAGTGTTGGCTTGACTGCACACAATCAACTAACTTATTTGGCAGTGGTGAAAATATTGCCAACACTTTACGTGAGCGTGTCAAAGCAGAACTTGGCATTACAATATCTGTAGGAGTTTCTTTTACAAAGATTTTCGCAAAACTTGGCTCTGATTACAAGAAACCCGATGCTGTCACTGTTATAGACAAGAATAATTATAAGGATATTATTTGGGCGTTACCAGTTACCGATTTGTTAATGGTAGGTAGACAAACCGCAAAGCTATTTAAATCATTAAGCATAAATACTATTGGTGATTTAGCTAGATATGATGTGGAAACCCTACAACAATATATTGGAATAAACGGAAAAAAGTTACATCAATACGCAAATGGCATTGAAATTGACGAAATTAAGCTTGCTGAACAAAAACACATTCCAGAAAGCGTAGGTAATAGCACAACTACGCCATTTGATATAACCACGCCTAGTGAGGCAGAAGCTATATTAACATCACTTTCTGAAATGGTAGCAGCCAGATTACGCAAATATCATTTGGTAGCAAACGGCATTGGTGTAAGTATTAGATATTGTTCACTTGACGGAACCAATAAAACCAATATGCTTAACTTTTCCACTTGTAATGCTGGTGACATTGCTGAACAAGCTTTTGAACTTTTCCTTACTATGCATAACTTTAAAAAAGACCAACCGATTAGACAATTAGGTGTATATACTTATAAGTTATCTAAAAGCGAAACTCGTCAAACCACTATATTTGATATACCGCACGATAAAAGAGAAAATATTGATAAATCTTTAGACAAAATACGCAATAAATATGGTCAATCGATTGTAAAATCTGGACTAGTTGCAAAACATCAAGAAATTTGTGAAGGGCTTGTAGACAAGGAATTTCAACCTTTTAAAAAATAATAATTATAACCACATTATGTAGTATAACAAAATTGCATAACACTTTATGAATCATAAATTTAAAAAAATAATTGACATAACCAAGCAAGATACCAAATATTGGTATCTTGCTTGGTTTATAACACTTTGTTATTTGTTTAGCTTTTATAAATGTAAATTATGTGTCGTTTAATTTGAGAAAACTCAAATTAAACAAAAGCTTCCGCTTTTTGTTTGAATCATCAAGCTGACACTTTTTGAATTAACATTTGCTGATGTCAAATGACACTTAGTGTCGCTTGACTACAGCTTTAGATAATATAAATTATGTGTCGTTTAATTTGAGAAAACTCAAATTAAACAAAAGCTTCCGCTTTTTGCTTGAATCATCAAGCTGACACTTTTTGAATTAACATCATTGGTAGCAATATCCCTATAGGCTTTTTGCTTTTTATTATTACTATGTGTAATTTAATTAAACAAGTTTAGACTAAAACACAAATCTTTGTATTTAATTAACAATAAAGATACCTCGATTTAAGTAAAATAAGAAAGTCAAAATTTATTTATAAAACATTTATCCTCGTTACTAAAAATAGCTTTTTAAATGTGGAAGATAGATAACTTAAAAAAAGATATTTATAAAATTACTTATATTACCATAGTCTTTAAGGTGCCTAAGCTTGAAATTTGCTACTTAGATACAATTTTATTGTGAAATCAATGTTTAAAATTGTATTTTCACATAAATAACTCTATGCTTTCATTTCCTAAAACAACATTCCACAAAATATTAGCGTCACTACTTGTCAATCCATCTTTGTTATTAATAAGCATTGCAAGTTGTAAATATGGCTTATCCACTATACTTGTATATAAAGTTATATCATTTATAACACGCCTTAAGTAATTAATATCTGCGGAATTTATCTTGCCGTCACCAGTTAAATCACCTAACACTGACAAATATATTGTTTCCTCAGTTTCTCCTACCAAACACTTAATATACCAACCTGTTCCAACTGCAAATTCCATTCCATTACTTGAATTTACTCCATTTAAAGCATTTCCATTTTCATAAACTAAATCATCAGTATTAGTATATAGTTGTAAATTAGCAAAATTATATGGTGCTAAATTCTCAACAAAACTATCTATGCTTGTCATAGGTGATATTTTACCTAATACAAAAGTTGTTATATCACTATCATTATAGCCGTGTAATTTTTCGTTGCCGTCATAATTTTTGCGATAACCATTTTGCAAAAACATAAAGTCATAAATTGCCTTGTTGTCTTGCTCAAACATTAGCTCACCAAAACTATTTACCACTGCTTTATGAGTATCAAAACCACAAGTAAAATATTTGCTTGGGTCTAAGCCATTATGATTATAAGTTGAATATGAGGACGTAAATGAGTGGAATAGTCCAGTTTTGTTCCAAAAAATTAATTTAATTGGTTTTTGGTTAGGATTATCTGGATTCATTTTTAATGCTGTTTCAATACGAATTTTTCCATTTGGCTTAATTTGAATATCCGCATCCACACCATTTTCATTTAAATTGTTGCTCATATCCAAAAAACCGCCAATCCTAAATTTACTACTTTCTGTTTCACTATCAGAACCTTTTTGAGTAAAGTCAATACCTGCTCCACCCATTGGTGAATAGTTATCTCTAAATATGCAATTATATAAATAAACGCTAGAATGGTAAGCTATTTGCAATCCACCGCCAGAATCAGTTGAACGTTGTAAACTTTTGTTGCCTATAAAAGATATATTTTCCATACGCACATTGCTATTACCAGTAGCGTACACTCCACCAGCATAATATTTTGAAACATTTCCTTCAATTCTAACATTTTGCATTAAAATATGCGTATCAAAACTTGTGGAACTACCAATATAAACCGCTCCCATATCCAATTGATAATTATTGTATATCACGCAATCAGAAATTTGTGCGAATCCATATATTGAAATTGCTCCACCTCGCTCAAGTGAACGATTACCAGTAAATAAGCCACCACTTATCATAGTATTATTACTTTTACTATTAAGCACAGCACCATAACTACTGCTTATAGCATTCGCACAAAATATCCCATTGTAAATATTTAAAATACTTCTTTTATTATCAACATAAACAAAACCACCACTTGCACCTACATTATTACAAAACATACCGCTATAAATTTCCAAATTAGCATCATTAACATAAATAGCTCCACCATTGCCCTTTTGTCTTCCACCACCTATGTAACCAATACCAGTTTGAGTAGCTATATCTTGCCATAATTTTGCACTTTCAGTCACCCACAATTCATCATCTGTTGCATATTCGTCAACATTTAATTTGCTAGCTAATTCCTCAGCTTTTGCAAGCACACCTTCAGAGTTTTGTTCAAATACACTATCCATAATTTTTAATGTCGCACCATAACACACATAAAACAAATGTCCATTTACAACTTGTTCAGGAATATTTCTTGTTATAGAATGCCCATTTAAATCAATAATAATACGTTGATAACGCTCTAAAGTCAAACAACTACCAAGCACCCAGTCCGCATTTAATACTATTTTGACAAATTTATTCATAGTATAAGATTCTGCTCTAACTTCGTCCCATTTTGCAAATATCTCAATAGATGTTCCTTGAATATCTGTATATATCTTGCCAATATCAGTAATAGCTCTATCATCTGCAGTAGTCATTTGCTCTTTATCTTTTTGCAATTCAGCACTAGATTTATCACCATTTATAGCAAAAACACAGCAAATAACCATAAGACAAACTATGGCTATCGTTAAAAAGATTATCCCTACTCTTTTTATGTTTTTTATCATAGCAAAAACCTCCTAT
>CAJTNA010000018.1 GCA_910577845.1 uncultured Christensenella sp.
AAATTGATATTAGGAAAAGTATCTGCTAATACAAGTGTGAATGATTTTGTAGCAATTATAAATTTTGGTGGAGCAGTAATATCATTGTTAAATGCCAAAGGTGAAATAGTGTATGGAAAGGATGCGGATAGCAAATTTACAGACAAACTAAATAATGCAAGCGAGTATGCAGTTGGAACTGGCTGGAAATTAAAAGTATATACGACAGCAGGTGATTTGATAGATGAGATAAGTATATCGGTACTAGGTGACTTGACTGGGGACGGCAAAGTAAATAGTGCAGATATAAACTATTTAAGACAAGTAGCGAATAATGGTATTGAAAGTTTGAGTGCGGAGCAGAGGTTATCAAGCTTAATAGTTAATAAAGGTAATTTGCCTACCATAACAGACACACAAATATTATGGGAAGCAATTTGTGGCAGACTAGACTTAAATGAGTTTATTTGAAATTAACTAGAGAACAAACCAAATTATTGATTTTTATTAAAATTTAATAATAAATAAAATAAACAACAAGATACCAGTTGGTGTCTTGTTGTAATAAAGTAAAGTTAATTTTAGTTTAAAAAGTCTTTTAAAAATTTATTTAATTATAATTTTTTGATAGTTTGTTTTTTCTATAAAGTGTTATTTATGAAAGACTTTAGGTAGGCTTACTTGAATGCTAACAATATGATTTAAGTAAGCCTGACAAAACTCCTTTTTGTCTTGGTTAAAGTTTGATTATTAAAATATTAATTTATGTAATTACTTTTTTAAATTTAAAATTGATTAAAGAGTTCTAATGTTATTGAATTTGAATGATAAAATGCATCAAATTGATTTTTAATGTGGTTGTTAAAAAATGTTTTAAAAATAATTTTTAACATATATTTTAAAATATTTGCTAAAAGAAATCATTAATTTGATATAAAAACTTAAAATGCTATGACCTTAAGCAAACAAGATACCGACTAGTCAGTATCTTGTTGTTTTATATTATTAAAAGTGTTGAATATTTTTAACAATTACACCGTGTTTTCCGCCTAGTTTGCTAATTACAATAAAAGTATCAACAATGTTTGAGCCATTAGTTGTAATTGTGTAAATTTGTTTTGGGATAAGGTTATGTTTAGTTAAAGTGGTGATGACCTCAGCCATTCTATCCGCTTTATGTACCATATAAAACAAACCGCCAAACTTTAATATTTTGCTTGTGTTTTGTACAAGTTCTTGTAAGGTAAGTGCAACCTCGTGTCTTGCAATAGCAATGTTACTATTCTCACGCATACTGCCACTTGTCAATTTGTAATAGGGCGGATTGCAAACAACAATGTCAGCATAGCCACTTGGTAGTATTTGATTGATATTTTTTACATCTTGACAAACTATATTAATTCTATCTTGCAAGTTATTCATTTGCACTGAACGGGTAGCCATATCTACCATATCAGGTTGGAGTTCTACACCAATAATATTGTTACAATTTGTTTTAAGAGCAATCAATATACTTATTATCCCGCCACCAGTACAAAGGTCAACAACTTTGCTTTTGCTGGTAGCAGTTACCATATTTGCAAGCATAACTGCGTCTGATGTAAAACAATATTTATCCTTGTTGCTTATTATAAATCTGCCATCAAGTTGCAAATCGTCTAAACGTTCGCCATCTTTTAAAAAGTCGGTTGGTTGCATATTATTCCTCAATGCTATCATTGTCGTTATCGTCAGAGTCATCTATTTCGTTATAACAAGTTTCGCATTTAACATCTGCAATATTATATTCACGAACTACAATTGCACCATCTTCGTTTGAAACTTTAGCTTTTATTGTTTTGTGCAACAAATCAACACTGCTAACAATTCCGTCACCATCATTAGTTGTAACAGAGGCACCTACTTTTGGCATTTCCTTAAGGGTTTCAACGTAGTAATCATTTTCATATTTAAGACAACACATTAATTTGCCACAAATACCACTGATTTTTTGTGGGTTTAGTGAAAGACCTTGTACTTTTGCCATTTTTATAGTTACTTTTTCAAAATCTGCAAGGTGAGAGTGGCAACAACAAACTCTGCCACAAGGTGCAAGAGCACCACGCATTTTTATGTCGTCACGTTCATAAATTTGTCTTAATTCTATTCTTGATTTTAGTACAATTGCTAAATCTTTTACAAGTTCTCTAAAATCAACTCTATTTTCAGAGGTGAATGAGAATATGGCTTTGCTTCTATCAAAAGTGTAATCGGCATCAACTAATTTCATAGGTAAGTTATGTTCTTGAATTTTTTCCAAACAAACTTTGTATGCCCATTTCTTTTTTTCTAGATTTTCCTCATTTTGCTTGTAATCTTTTTCTGTTGCTTTACGCATAACGTCTTTAAGAGGCTTTACAATCTCTGACTCGTCAATAAATTTGTTTGGTGTAGCAACTATGCCAAACTCAATACCTCTAGCAGTTTCTACGATTACACCGTCACCCTCATTAAACTCTATGTCCATTGGGTTAAAATAGTATATTTTTTTATTTGAATGGAATTTGATTCCTACAACTTGTTGCATATGTTCTCCTTATATAAAACAATAGAGTTGTTTTATTTGATTTATATTGTTTAATATCGCAAATACCTAAAGGGTAGTTTGCAATAATCTATATTAATTTCATAGTTTTATGAATTTATAATTACAAGCAATTACTTTTATAATTTTGACTTAATTTTTAATTTAACTGCACATAATTTGCATTTTAAAGTAATTGTAAAGTGTTTAATAGAGCATTTTGGAATAATCATTTGTTAGTGTAAAAGAAAATGCACTGGGAAATCAAAAAGAATATTCTTTTAATGTATTACTTAGTTAAGTATTTGATTTCCGCAAGCTTAAGCAAGAAGTTAGTATTCACTGCTTGAGCATTGCAATTACTATTTAGTCTTTTAGCTGTATCAATTATTAAATCACTCAAATTTGCAAGAGTAGCTAATCTATAACTTTTGCTCAATTGATTATCTCTTTTTAATGCTATATCCTCAATAGCGTTTGAGATTATCCCTTCTAATATGGAAAGTGAATAAGCAATGTCTTCCTTGTCATTGCCTAGACAATTTATATACTGAGCCATAAGGGCAGTGGAGGTGTAATTTATCAAAAGTGAATTCATTGAGTTATAACAAGACTTAAATTTATCGTCTGCAAGTAAAGACTTTGCTTTTGTCAAATTGCCTTTGCTAAATTTGACTGCAAGTTCCGTATTTTGCTGATTAGGGTCGATTTTCATAAGTTCTTTTAAAATATTTTGGTTATTCCAAATATTAAGATATATCTTTTTGACACGTGATTTAATGGTCTGTAACATATTAGATTCACTAGCAACAGATAAAATGATTATTACTCCTTGCGTTGGCTCTTCCAATGTCTTTAGTAGTTTGTTTTGAGCCGTCTCATTCATACTATCCGCATTTAATATTACATAAACTTTGTAATTATTTTCTACTGCGGAGATAGTTGTATCACTAATTAAATCTTTTATATCCTCTACTTTTATAGTACCCTCTTTACTTAAATAGTAAACATTTGGGTTGTTGTTATGCTCCAGTCTAACACATTCGGAACATTGTCCGCAAGCATTATGAGTTTTGCAATAAATTACTTGTAACATTACCGATACAAAATTATCTAAAGTTTCCTTATCTTCAGAAATAACCATATAACTATGTGCAAGACGATTTTGTAAACTTTCTTGCTCAATGATTTTGTATGATTTAGATTGTTTGATAATGTTGACATTGCTTATCACTTTATAATTCCTCTTGCTTGCAAATTGCGTATTATACTATTATGTGTTTCAAACTTATTGCCACGTGGTGATATACATACTATACGATTAGGGTACATATCAACAGCCTTTTTATAGCCAGCATAAACTTTTTTATGAAAGTCTAAAGATTGTAGTTCCATTCTATCTCCCTCATCTCTGCCACCTTTACGTTTAAAAGCTTCGTCTGGCGGTAAGTCAAGGAAAATTGTCACATCTGGCATATAATCACCACACACAATTTCATTAAGTGAAGTAATTGTTTTAACGCCTAAATCTCTTGCAAAGCCTTGATATGCCATTGTGCTGTCAATAAATCTATCGCAAATAACTAGTTCGCCATTTTCAATAGCGGGAACTATCACTTGCTCCATAAGCTGTGCACGGGCAGCAGAATATAGCATCGCCTCGCATAGTGAATGCATTTCACTATTTACTGGGTCAAGAATGATTTTGCGGATTTTTTCGCTCAAAGCGTTACCACCTGGCTCACGTAAAAACATTGCTTTTTGATTTGTTTTATTTAGATACTCCTTTAATAAATTGACTTGGGTAGATTTGCCTACTCCCTCGCAACCCTCAAAGGTAATGAATTTTCCTCTTGACATATTTATCCTCTAGTATATATTTTTTATTTATTCTGTTTTGAAAACAGGAACTTTGCCGTTAGTTAAACCAAAAATTTCATATTCTGTATTTGCCAAATAGTTAATGACGCTCTCGTCTAATAGGTCACCGATTGTGATAATTGGTGTCCCTGGGGGGTAAATACCTATATTGCTTGCAGATATTCTATTTGAGCAATCTTTTAAATCCAAAAACTCAATACTTTTGCATTTAGTATCGATTTTTGATAGTTTTTCCTTATAAAAGTCCTCATATTTTTCTGTGCAAGTTATATTGTTGAGTGCTTTTGCATATCTAATTAAATGCTTGTAATTGTAAGGCGTTATTATAGCAACAAGTATATCTTTTTGGGCAAGTTCAAGGTAAATGTTTTCTTCTTCAAGCTGTTCAGATATTTTTTTTGCACTGATTCCATTTGTGCATATGCAAAGCCTAGTAAAGTCAGTAGTAACTATATATTTATATTTGCTCTTGTTTAATTTGTGCTTAAATAGTTTAAGTTCAGTAAACACTTTATCGTATAATTTTTCACCATTCTGACTATAATTGCATATGGCATTGTCTATACTTATCATTGTAAGATAGCTTGGACTTGATGAGTGTAGCATACTTCTTGAATAACATAAGTGGTTGTAAATATTTTGGTCATTGCAAACTATTCCAGCACCACCAGTTAGTACAGGTAATGTTTTGTGGAAAGACAAAATCGTTATATCAGCAATGTCTGTTGGTAGTTTGGGAAACTTGCTATTAAATGCAAAGTGTGAACAATGGCTTGCGTCCCATATTACAAGTGGTTTGCAATCTTTTAATTGATTTATATCTATAAGCACTTCACCAAAATAGTTTGGGGTGTTTATTACTACAATGTCAAAATCATTTAGGTTAATATTTTGTAGGCTTTCTGTATATGTTATATCAAAGCTAAAAATGTTTGCATAATTGTGTACACTTTTATGCTGAGCAGATACCAAAAGCAGTTTGTTACCAAAATTTTTTGCTGTATGTAATGCAATCGCAACGCCACTAGTCGCACCATTTGTAAGCATAAGTGAATAATTGGTATGATAAGCGGTTGCAATATTGCGTTCCACATTTAGAATAACATCCTTACTTTCTATAAGATTGTCAGAAAAAGAAAGTTCGGTTATGTCATAAGAGGTATTAATGTTAATGTTGTAGCCATTATGTCCTGGCATATGAAAACGAATAGGCTTGGCTTTTACATACTTTTTTATTGTGTTATACAATTTGTTTTGCATAAACCCCCCTATTACAATAGCTCGGGCAATGATTTGAACATAAAAAATGCCTTTTGTGGCATTTTTAAATACCTTTGCGATTTTAATTATACAATAAAATTTGAATAATTGCAACCGCATTTTTTAAATTACATAAATTTAGGTGATTTTTTTATTTTTATTAAAAGTAAAATATAATATACGCTTTGTATTGACAATGGCAATTTAAAATGTTAAAATAAAATAGATAATTTTTAAGCATTTGTTAATTTTTGGCAAAAGTTTTGTAATTTAACTATGTTTATTTTGAAAAATAAAAGTTGACAGCTTAGCGTATATATTGGAGAGAGTAATGGCAAAACAACTAAAAATTGCATTTTTGGGCGGTGTTGGAGAGATAGGTAAAAATATGACTGCTGTGGAATATGGTGACAATATTTTTATAATCGATTGTGGCTCAATGTTTCCTACAAATGAAACCCCAGGAATTGATTTGGTAATTCCTGATTTTAATTATATAGTGCAGAATAAAGATAAAGTGAGAGCAATTCTTTTAACTCACGGACACGAGGACCATATTGGAGGTATGCCTTATTTGCTTAAGGAATTACCAGATGCAAAAGTTTATGGTTCTAAACTTACTTTGGCATTGTTGGAACACAAATTGAACGAGGCAAAAATTACTATGCCTAAATGCGTTTGTGTAGATGGTGGCAGTGTTGAGAAAATAGGTGTATTTTCTGTGGAGTTTATCAAACAAAGTCACTCTATATCTGGTGCGTTTGCACTTGCAATAACTACACCTATTGGCGTAATATTCCATACTGGTGACTTTAAAGTTGACTACACACCTATTGATAGTGAGCGTGCAGACTTGTCAAGGTTTGCAAGGCTTGGTGACGAAGGAGTGTTGTTAATGTTGGGTGAAAGCACTAATATTGAAAAAAACGGATATTCAATGAGCGAGAGTAGTGTTGGTGCTACGATTGACAAATTATTCGCTAATAATATAGATAGTAGAATAATAATTGCTACTTTTGCAAGTAATGTGCATAGATTGCAACAAATAATTAATATTTGTGAAAAATATGGCAGAAAGGTTGTTTTTAATGGCAGAAGTATGCTTAAAGTTAGTGAACTTGCAAAACAGATTGGGGAACTTTATTATAAGCCAGGCACTGTGATTGATGTTGAGGAAATGGATAAATATCCTTATCGCAAGTTATGTATTATATCTACTGGTTCACAAGGTGAGCCTATGAGTGCATTGACACGTATGGCAAATGGTGATGATAAAATTGTTGCTAGCAAAAATGATGTTATTATTTTATCTTCTTCACCTATTCCTGGTAATGAAAAGTATGTATATACTACAATTAATAACTTGTACCAAAGAGGTGCTAAGGTTATTTATGGTAGCTTAGGTGATTTGCACGTTTCTGGACACGCTTGTAAGGAAGAACTTAAACTTATGCTTTCATTAATAAGACCAAAATTCTTTATACCTGTACACGGCGAGTATAGACATTTGAAACAACACGAGGAGCTTGCTATGTCTTTGGGCGTTCCTCAAAAGAATATTAGCATTTGCGATATTGGCTCATTAATTGAGGTTAGAAAAACAAAACTTGTGCCTATGCAAAATATTACAGCGGGTAGCGTTTATGTTGACGGCTTAATGGATGTTGACGATATTGTGCTACGTGATAGAACTCAGCTTTCAAAAGACGGGTTCGTAGTATGTTTGCTTGGTGTAAGTATGGAATCAAATTGTCTTGCTTCACCGCCAGATATTATTGCAAGAGGTTTGCAATTTACTGATGATATTTTAGAGGAAATCAAAGACGCTATTTGCAAAATGTTTGAGGGTTTTTCATATCACGGCAGTAGTGATAGAGGTAGCTTAAAGGCAAGTGCAAGACGTATTATGAATAATATCATAAAAGCAAGGTTGAAACAACGCCCTATGATTTTGCCAATAATAATGGAAATTTAATTTGAGGTAATTTGTAATGTACGATTTTGCCACAATGTTTGAAGAGATAGAAAAATCTGCTAGAGAAAGGTTTATTCCAGTTATTTTGGATGATTCAAAAGAGGAATTACTTGCTCTTGTTAATAAGATTGAGCCTAAAAGGATACTTGAAATTGGTACTGCAATTGGCTATAGTGGGGCTTTAATGCTAACTCAATGTGAGAGTGCAGTACTTGATACTATTGAGTTACTTGAGGAAAGACGTCAAGAGGCGATAAGTAATTTTGAAAAGTTTGGCGTAATTAATAGAGCAAATTGTTATCTTGGCGATTGTATGGAATTGTTGCCACAAGTGATTAATGGTAATATGTACGATTTGGTTTTTATTGATGGACCTAAAAGTAAATATTTGCAATATTTGGAGCTTGTAAAAGATAATATCAATAAAGGTGGGTATGTTTTTTGCGATAATGTGCTATTCCGTGGAATGGTACTGAATGGCAAAAAACCACCGCATAAATTTAGAACAATAGTAGTAGGACTTAGAAAATTTTTGGAATTTTTGAAAAATAGTGCCGATTTTCGTAGTGAAATTAAAGAGAAAGGAGATGGCATTGCCATTATTGAAGTGTTGAGATGATAGAATTATTAGCTCCTTGTGGGGATTTTAACAAATTAAAAACGGCTATTCATTTTGGGGCAGATGCTGTTTATGTAGGCGGTAATAATTATGGCTTAAGAAAGGGTGCGAAAAACTTTACAAATAAAGGCTTGCAACAAGCGGTTGTATATTGCCACGAAAGGGGTAAAAAATTATACGTTACTTGCAATATCGTAGCTCACAATAACGACTTTGAGGGGCTTGAGGAATATCTTGCATTTTTGGAAAGTATCTCTGTTGATGCGGTTATTGTTTCTGACCCTGGTATTATCCAATTTTGTAAAAAGGTTTTGAAAAATACTCAAATACATCTATCTACTCAAGCAAATGCTACAAATAAATACTCTGTTAAATTTTGGGCAGATTGTGGTGTTAGTAGAATTGTACTTGCTAGGGAACTGAGTGTTGCGGAAATTAAAGAAATTAAAGATTACATAGGTGATGTGGAGATTGAAGCATTTGTTCACGGTGCAATGTGCGTATCACATAGTGGCAGATGTTTGCTAAGTAACTTTTTGACGCATAGGGACGGAAATCACGGTGATTGCGTGCAAGCGTGTAGGTGGGAATATTCAATACACGAGGTTAAAAACGATAATAAAAAGTTGATTTTGCAAGAGGACGAGCGTGGTTCGTATATTATGAATAGTAAAGATTTGAATATGCTTGAGAACCTTAAGGACTTGATTGATGTGGGGGTTTGCTCTTTCAAAATTGAGGGCAGAATGAAATCGCAATATTATGTTGGTACTGTTGTAAATGCGTACAGAAAAGCGATTGATTTATGTCTAGAAAATAAGGAAATACCTAATTATTTAAAGGCAGAACTTACCAAAACAGCTCACAGAGATTATACTACTGGTTTTTATTATGGTGATAGTGAAAATATAAGTTATGAAAATAATCAAACGGCTGGTGATTATGATTTTATGGCTGAAGTTATTGGATATGACGAACAAAAAGGCGGTATTTGGATAGAACAACGTAATCGCTTTGGTTTGGGTGATGAGTTGGAAATTCTATCTAATAATGAGGAATTTTTAAATAAAACTATCAAAATAGTTGTTATGCGTAATGAGGATGATGAGGACGTTGTAGATGCAAAACTTGTGCAACAAAAATTGTTTGTAAAGACCGAATATCCTTTGGCTAAACACGATATTTTGAGGAAAAAGGTGGTAAAATGTTAGAGAAAAAGTGCATTTTATTCTTATATGGCGAAGGAAGATATGATTCAAGCGTAATGGCAGTAAAAGAATATATCGAAGCAAAAGGTGATAGCTATGTAGTGGCTATCAGTGATAAGGAATTGTATCCTTTTTATAGATATAAATTAGCTTTTTACGCATATAGGTTTTTAAGCAGAGGTTGTGCTTGGCTTAATAATCTACATTTAAGCTTTAATACGATTTGGAACAAAATAAATGTAAGCAAGAGCAAAAAGGAATGTAAAGAAATTGTTGAGCCTAATGGTGGTCTTAAAGGTCTTATGTACTCTTGGACAGAACAATATAGGCGTATTAGAAATATACTTTTGAGGTACACTCCAGAAGTTGTGGTTTGTAGTACTCCTAAGCTCTTAAGAGATACCGCAAAAGCTTGCGATAAAGCTAAACTAAAAAACATTGATATCTGCGGTTTGGTTACTGACTATTGTTTGGACGCAAGGTTTGTAAACTATAAAGCAAACAGATACTTTGTGCAAAACAGCGATGTAAAAGAAAGATTGGTTTCACTTGGTATTGATGAGGAAAAAATTGATGTTACTGGAACGCCTATATCAAACGCAAGTAAGGAAAAGTTTGATAGAACCCAAGTTTTAGAGGAACTAGGCATTAAAAATGATAGATTGAATATCGCAATAGTTGGCGGAAGGTACGGGCAATCTGCTGTAAGAAGTGTGTTTACCTCTCTTGCTGAATTGGAAAATGATATCAATATTATCGTGCTAAGCGGTGGTAATAATGGATTAATCAAATATTGTGAGTTGATTACAAAAAATCGTAAGATTGAGGATAAAGTTTTTGTAGTTGAGGATATTGATAAATTTGCAAAAATTTATACAATTGCGGATATTTTAGTAACTTCACCTACAGCATCAATTAGTTATGAGGCTATGTACCATAATAACAATGTCATTTTGTGCAATGGTGGCGATACTATTGAAAATAGAAATTCACATTATTTAGCAACTAATCAATTAGCTTTACTTGGTAGAAATAATGACGAGTTAGTAGCTAGTATATCTAAGATAATGTCAGATAATGAGTTCGCTGACGAAATGAAATATGCTCAAAATGAGTTCGTTGTACCAGATTGTGATAAGATTTTAGGCGAAATTTTAACAAAAATCGCTGAAGATAATAGTAATAATAAAAAAGCTGAGGCAGAACAAGCAAAAAATAAAAGCACAGAAAAACTTGCTGAGCTTGATGCATTGGAAGACGGCTCAAACAATGTAGAGCAAATTGTACAAGAGGAAAAGGAGAATATAGATGGTTAAACATATTGTTATGTATAAATTAAAAAATCCTACAGAGGAAAATATTAAAGCAATGATTGATAAGTTTATGTCAATGAAAGGTAAAATTGATATTTTAAAATTTATCCGTGCAGGTGGCGATTTTGTAAAAAGTGCAAGGAGCTATGACGTTTGTTTGGAATGTGAGTTTGAAAACAAAGCGGACTTGGAGCAATATGCAGTTCACCCCATACATATACCAGTAAAGGAATTTGTTGGAACAATGGTAGAAAAGGCTCATTCAGTGGACTATGAGTTTTAATTATAATAATAAAAGAATTAATATCAATCTAGAGGTGATAAAATGATAAAAGCTACAATTAATTTGGAAAATGGTAAAAGAATAAATTTAAATTTAGATAGTGAATGTGCACCAATCTCTACTGCTAACTTTGTGAATTTAGCAAAATCAAATCACTATAACGGCTTGATTTTTCATAGAATTATACCAGAGTTTATGTGCCAAGGTGGCGGTATGACTATTAATATGCAACAAAAAGATAATCTTAAACCTATTAAAGGCGAATTTTTATCTAATGGTGTAAACAATACTCGCAAACACAAAGCAGGAACAATAAGTATGGCAAGAACTATGGTTAAGGATAGTGCAACTTCACAATTTTTTATCTGTTCAGTTGACACTCCATTCTTGGACGGCGAGTATGCTGCCTTTGGTGAGGTTGCGGATAACGAGAGTATGCAAGTTGTACTAGATATGAGTTATGTAAAAACTCATTCTGTTGGTTATTTTGACGATGTGCCAGTTGAGCCAATAGTAATTAAAAATGTTGAAATTGTGGAGGAATAATATATGTCAAGAGTTACTTTAAAAGAATTAGGCGAGAGATATGCAGAACTTGGTGGTCAAAAGGTGCAAATTAGCGGTTGGGTTAGAACAATTAGAGATAGCAAAAACTTTGCTTTTATAGAATTGAATGACGGAACAAGATTTAAGACTACTCAAGTTGTTGCTGATAGCGACATTAAAGACTATAAAACTTTGGTAAGTCAAAATGTTGGTGCTGGTATTAGTGTTGTAGGTATAGTAGTTTTGACACCAGAAAATAAGCAACCATTTGAAATTAAAGCGGAAAGTTTTGTGATTGAAGCTACAAGTACACCAAATTATCCACTACAAAAGAAAAGGCACTCTATTGAGTTTTTGCGTGAGATTGGTCATATTAGACCAAGAACTAACTTATTGCTTGCAACTTTTAAAGTTAGGTCAGTCGCAGCACAAGCGATACATAGCTTCTTTGCAAAACAAGGTTTTGTTTATGTAAATACACCGCTTATCACTGGTAGTGACTGCGAGGGTGCGGGTGAAATGTTTAAAGTAACAACATTAGATTTGGAAAATATTCCAAAAACTGAAGACGGCAAAATTGACTATTCAAAAGACTTTTTTGGTAAGCCAGTTAGCTTAACTGTAAGCGGTCAGCTAAATGCTGAGTGTTATGCTTTGGCATTTGGTAGCGTTTACACTTTTGGACCTACTTTCCGTGCGGAAAAAAGTTATACCGCTCGTCACGCAGCAGAGTTTTGGATGATTGAACCAGAAATAGCTTTTGCAGACTTGCACGATGATATGAATGTTGCAGAGCAAATGATTAAGTATGTTATAAGTGATGTTTTGGAAAAATGTCCAGAGGAAATGGCATTTTTGAATGCATTTGTAGATACTGGCTTGTTAGAGAGATTAAATAGGCTTGTAAGTAGCGAGTTTAAAGAGGTTACTTATACCGAAGCTATTGATATTTTGAAAAAACATAATGATAAGTTCCAATTTAAAGTTGAGTGGGGTGTTGACTTGCAAAGTGAGCACGAAAGATTTTTAACTGAACAAGTGTTTAACGGACCTATTTTTGTAACTAACTATCCTAAAGATATCAAGGCATTTTATATGAGAATGAATGAGGATAACAAGACAGTCGCCGCAGTTGATATGCTAGTTCCAGGTGTCGGAGAGCTAATCGGCGGTTCACAAAGAGAGGAAAGATACGATTTACTTGTTAAGCGTATTAAAGAACTTGGCTTAAATGAGGAAGACTATAGTTGGTACCTTGATTTAAGAAAATATGGTGGTGTTAAACACTCTGGTTTTGGCTTAGGTTTTGAAAGATTAATTATGTACTTAACTGGTGTAAGCAACATTCGTGATGTTATACCATTCCCACGCACAACTGGCTCTTGTGAGTTTTAATATTGTAAAAAATAAGCATTTATTTGTTGGATAGTTTAGAAAAATATTGAAAGTGAATTCTCAATATCAAACAATAATTTTAAAACTTTAGACATTGCATTTAGCAAAGCGAAATTTTGAACTATCTGTATACCTTATTTTCAAATTAAATTTATTACAATTAGATATATTTAAGTAAATAAGAAAAGTTTTAAACTAACAAAATTTTGCAGTGTTAATAAAAGGGAATAAAGGGGAATTATGAGTAAGTTAAATAGTCATTTATTATATCAAATCAATGACTGCAAGGCGGAAAATGTTGCTATATTTGGTAATGTTAGAGTATCAGTTTTAACAGAAAAACTTTTTAGGGTTGAGTTTAGCAAATACGGTGAGTTTAGTGATTTACCTACTCAAAAAGTGTTGCATAGAAATTTTGCCAATCCAAAATATGATATTAAAGATAATGGAAAATGCATTACTATTAAAACAGATTTTGTAACATTGAACATAGATAAAAATGGTAACTTAATAAATGCTTTAATGCAAGACGGAAGAAATGTGACAGATGCTAAATCGGGTAATCTTAAAGGCACTTGTAGAACGCTGGACGGCACTATTGGTGAGGTTAAACTTGAGGACGGAATTTTATCCAAAAATGGTGTGGCTATTTTAGATGACAGCAATTCACTTGTTTATAACATTGAGGGTGAATTGTGCGAAAAACTTTTCGAAAATCGGGACTATTATATCTTTGCCTATGGCTATAACTATAGGGAAGCGGTACAAGATTTTTATAAGTTATGCGGTAATACACCGCTTATACCTAGGTATGTTTTAGGTAACTGGTGGAGTAGATATAGAGCGTATACGGATAAAGAATATCTTGAGGTAATGGATAATTTTATCAAGAGAGATATACCTATAACTGTCGCTACTGTTGATATGGATTGGCACCTTGTAAATGGAATAGACGATAAATACAGAACGGGCAAAATTTATCCGTGGGAATCAACGGGTTGGACAGGGTATACTTGGAATAAAGAGCTATTTCCCAACTATAAACAATTTTTAACTGAATTACATAATAGAAACTTGCACATTACTTTAAACTTGCACCCAGCACGAGGTGTTAGAGGTTTTGAGGTTATGTACAAGGATATGGCTGACGCTATGGGTATTGACCCTAAAACGGAGCAACCTATTGATTTTGATTTGACTAATGAAAAGTTTGCAAATAATTATTTTGATATTTTACACCACCCTTATGAAAAAGATGGAGTTGACTTTTGGTGGATAGATTGGCAACAAGGTAAAAATAGCAATATTGCTGGACTTGACCCGTTATATGCGTTGAATCATTATCATACTTTAGATAATTGTCGTGGGAATATGCGTGGCTTGATTTTATCTCGTTATGCGGGTATTGGTAGCCATAGGTATCCATTAGGCTTTTCGGGAGATACAAATACAAGTTGGAAATGTTTAAAATTTCAACCTTATTTTACTGCTACTGCTACAAATTGCGGTTATTCTTGGTGGAGTCACGATATAGGCGACATCATTTTGGTGAGAAAGATGACGAGTTGTATTGTAGATGGATTCAATTTGGTGTATTTTCACCAATTATGAGGTTACACTCTACTCAAAATGATATTATGGGTAAAGAACCTTGGAATTACTCAAGTATCACTGAGGGTATTGTGAGCGATTATTTAAGGTTGCGTCATAAATTGATACCATACTTATATACAATGAGCAAGCGTACACATAGTGAGGGAAAAGGCTTGTTGGAACCATTGTATTATGAATATCCTCAAGACATAAGGGCATACAAGTGCAAAAACAGCTATTTGTTTGGTGGCAATTTAATAGTTGCACCTATAACAGAGAAAACTGACAAAAACACTCTTACAGCTTCAAGTGTAGTTTTCTTGCCAAAGGGTAGTTGGACGGATATTTTTACTGGCAAAGTGTATAAAGGTGATAGCATATTTAGTGTTAATAGAGATATTAAAAATATTCCAGTATTTGCAAAAGAGGGTAGTATAATTCCTCTTGCGGAAGTTAACGATAATAGCACTGAAAATCCAAAAACAATGCGACTTTTGGTATATAGCGGTAATGGTGAATTTGAATTATATGAAGATGATGGTTTAAGCTATAATTATAAAAATGGTGAGTTTGTAACTCGTAAGTTTGTTGTATCAGCAGATAATCAACATTGTAAATGGAAACCCGCAGAAATTGCTGTATATAAAGCATTATTAAAATTAATTGATGGTACACGTTGTATTTATGATACATATAATGGTCGTGAATGTATGCTTGAGCGAAATCGATATATGATTGACAATTCTTCTGTTGTAATTGCACTTTTTAATAGCAAACCAAGTGGTACAAAATATACAATAGATTATGCAAAGAAGCAAGGGCGAAATATTATAATAATAAACCCCGAAAATTTGCAAATACAAGAATAAATTTATAATAATTATAGATAAAGCAGTCTTAATTACCTACTATTAAAATTTATTATGCGTATTCAAAGTCTTATAAGACTTAATAAAGTATAAAATCTTTATATAAATAAACTTTACAAATTAAGGCTAAACTTTGCACAAATTTTGCAATTAATTTTTGCAAAGTACTAGACAAGTTTGGATAAATGTGGTATATTATTAATGTAAACTTTAATGTAGGTACGAGAGACCTCAAAGATTGTACGTTTTTTTTGGTAAGTTAATATTTTTGATATCTTTTTTAAAGTAAATTGATATTTATTTTTTGGATATTAAGGTGTTATGGTGGAATATTATACCGATTAATTATGCAATTTTTAAACTTAACTCGTATCTATTAAGATATGAGTTTTTTTTGTGTGGAGGGTTGTATGCGTAAAGATTTGTTAGGTCTTGAAGATTTGAGCAGAGAGGAAATTGAAGAAATTTTAAATCAAGCGGAAATTATGCGTGAACATTTGGACAAAGGTGAAATTAACCTTGATTACGCTAAAGGTTTATCTGTTGTAAATTTGTTTTATGAAAACAGCACAAGAACAAGGACATCATTTGAGAATGCCACTAAATTTTTAGGTGCTAACCAAGTTAATATTGCAGTTGGCAACAGCAGTGTTGCAAAAGGTGAAAGTATGTATGATACTGTTAGAACTTTGGAGAGCATTAAAAATAGCATTGTTGTTATAAGACATAGTATGGCAGGTGCACCTCAATACATTGCTAAAAAAGTTGATGCACACGTTATCAATGCGGGTGATGGTCAACACGAACACCCAACACAAGCTTTGTTGGATATGCTTACAATGCGTAGATATTTTGGCAGAATTAACGGCTTAACTGTTGCTATTATTGGTGATATTAAATATAGTAGAGTTGCAAGGTCTAATATTTTTGGCTTATTAAAAATGGGGGCAAAAGTTAAGTTGTTTGGAATTAAGACATTAATGCCAAAAGGTATTGACGAAATGGGTGCTATCGTTTGTGACAGCATAGAAGAGGCAATACAAGGTAGTGATGTTGTAATGGGACTTAGAATTCAACTTGAAAGACAAACTAGTGGTCAGTTCCCAACCGTGAAAGAATATTTTGCGGAATATGGAATAACTTTAGATAGAATGAAACTTGCAAGTGATAATGCAATAATAATGCATCCAGCACCAGTTAACAGAGGTGTTGAGATTTCTGGCGAAGCTGTTGATTGCGATAAATCAATGATATTTGAACAAGTAACCAATGGTTTAGCAGTAAGAATGGCAATAATAAAACTTATGGCGGAGGGTGAAGATGTTTCTAATCAAGAATGTTAAAGTTAATGGCGAAATTGCCAATATCATACTAAGTGGTAACAAAGTAAGTGGCATTGTAAAAGATGTGGAAAAAATTACAGATGTACCAAGTTTTGATGCACAAGGCAGAGTGATTATCCCAGCTTTTGTAGATATCCATACACATTTGAGAGAGCCTGGATTTGAGAGTAAAGAGGAAATTGCAACTGGTCTTAAAGCAGCGGTAGCTGGTGGATATAGTGCAGTGTGTCCTATGCCTAATACTAATCCAGTAACAGATAATAAATATATAGTATCTTATATTAAAACTAGAGCGAAGGAAGTTAATCTTGCAAGAGTATATCCTATAGGAGCTATCTCAAAAGGTCTTAAAGGTGAGGAACTTGCGGAAATGGCAAGTATGAAAAATGCAGGTGCGGTTGCAGTAAGTGATGACGGAATGCCAGTTACAAATAGCAATCTAATGCGTAAAGCTATGGAATATGCTGATGGTTTGGGATTGAAAGTTATTAGCCATTCTGAGGATAAGAGTTTGGCAGAAGGTCACGCAAACGAAGGTGCAAATGCGACTAGAGCGGGCATTGAGGGTATAAGCAGAGTTGCTGAGGAAGCTATGGTTGCAAGAGAAATTTTGCTTGCAGATAGTTTGAATACAAGTGTGCACATTGCTCACGTATCTACAGCGAATAGCGTTGATTTGGTAAGATGGGCAAAAGCTAAAGGAATTAAAGTTACTTGCGAAACTTGTCCACATTATATTGTGGGTACTGACGAATTGATTTTGGGATATGATTGCAATGCAAAAGTAAATCCACCACTTAGAGAGGAAAATGATAGGCAAGCTATTATAGCAGGTCTTTTAGATGGAACGATTGATGCGATTGCAACAGACCACGCACCTCATACAAAAGCGGAAAAGGATAGAGAGTTTGCCTTAGCACCTAATGGTATAAGCGGTTTGGAATCTGCATTCAGCTTGTGCTATACAGCGTTGGTAGAAAGCGGACTTATGAGTTTGTGTAGATTGTCAGAACTAATGAGCAAGAACCCTAGCAAGATTTTAAATTTGCCTTGCGGTGAGATTGCAGAGGGAGGTTTGGCAGACTTTGTTATCATTGATATAGATAATGAATATGAGATTGATAGTAGTAAATGGTATAGCAAAGGAAAAAATACACCATTTAATGGTTACAGAGTAAAAGGTCAAGTAATGACAACCATTGTTGACGGAAATGTAGTATTTAATAGAGAATCGGAGGAAAGAAAATGATAATTGATAAGTTAATTGATGCAATTAAAAGAACAGACAATCCGTCAGTAGTGGGGTTGGACACTTGCCTTGATTATTTGCCAGAGGAAATGCTTGCAAAGGTTAATAGTTTAGAGGACGCAAGTGAGCAAATTTTTGAGTTTAACAAAAACATTGTAGACAAAATATATGATATTGTACCAGCTGTAAAAGTACAAGTAGCTTATTATGAAATGTATGGTTATCAAGGTATGAAAGCTTTCAAGCAAACTATTGACTATGCAAAGTCTAAAGGTATGATAGTTATTGCAGATGTTAAGAGAAATGATATTGGTTCAACTGCTGGGTGCTATAGTAAAGCATATTTGAGTGGGGTACAAGTAGGCAATAAAAAAATAACTGCATTTGATAGTGATTACATTACTGTAAATGGATATTTGGGCAGTGACGGAATTTTACCATTTGTTAAAGACTGCAAGGAAAATGATAAAGGTTTGTTTATCTTAGTAAAAACTTCAAATCCGACAAGTGGTGAGTTGCAAGATAAAAAGTTTGGAAATGGCAATACACTTTATGAGGAAATGGGTGACTTGGTTGAAAAGTGGGGTAGCGAGTTAATTGGTAAATATGGTTATAGCAGTATTGGTGCTGTGGTTGGAGCTACTCACAGAGAACAGGCTGAGATTATTAGAAAACGTAATCCACATACTTTCTTTTTAATACCAGGTTATGGAGCTCAAGGTGGTAAGGCAGAAGATTTAGCTGTATGTTTTGTAAATGGCATTGGTGGTATTGTTAATAGTTCAAGAGGTATTTTGTGTGCTTACAAAAAGGATAAGTACAAAGGAATGAATTATGCTCAAGCTGCAAGACAAGCTAGCCTTGATATGAAAGAAGATTTGAATAGTGCAATTAAAAAATAATAAAGCAAATTAATAATGCAATTTGTGTTATTTGTGAAATAGCCCGTCAAAAATCGGGGTTATTTGGTAAAATTTAAGTGTTTTACTAATTATAAATTCAATAAAAAGTGTTTTAGTAAGGAGAAATACTATGCCTAAGGATAAAAAGATTAAAAAAGTTTTGGTTATTGGTAGCGGTCCAATAGTAATCGGTCAAGCCGCAGAGTTTGACTATGCAGGTACACAAGCTTGTAGAGCATTGAAAGAGAATGGCATTAGCGTTGTATTGGTTAATAGTAACCCTGCAACAATAATGACAGACAAGGAAATGGCTGACAAAGTTTATCTTGAGCCACTTAAAGAAGAGGTTATCAAGAATATTATCAAGATTGAAAAGCCAGATAGTATTTTGCCTACACTTGGCGGTCAAACTGGCTTGAACTTGGCTGTTTCTTTAAGTGAGAGTGGCTTTTTGAAAGAGCATAAAGTAAGACTTTTAGGTACAAATGTTGAAACTATCAAAAAAGCAGAAGACAGAGAAATGTTCAAGGATACTATGCTTGAAATTGGTGAGCCAGTTATTGATAGTGTTATTGTTAATACAGTTGACGATGCTGTTGATTTTGCAGAGAAAAATGGTTTACCTATAATTATTAGACCAGCTTATACTTTAGGTGGTACTGGTGGTGGCATTGCTGAAACTATGGCTGAACTAAAGGAAATATCTGCAGCTGGTATTAAGGCATCACGTGTAGGACAAATTTTGGTTGAAAAAAGTGTTGCTGGCTATAAGGAAATTGAATTTGAGGTAATGCGTGACAAATCTGGCAAAGCTATCATTATTTGCGATATGGAAAATATTGACCCAGTCGGTATACATACTGGTGACAGCGTAGTAGTTGCACCTTGTCAAACTTTACAACCTCATCAACTAAAAATGTTAAAAGACGCATCTCTTAAGATTATAAATGCTTTGGGTATTGAGGGCGGTTGTAATATTCAATATGCTTTAGATGCAAATAGTGATAAATATTATTTGATTGAGGTTAATCCTCGTGTTAGCCGTTCATCTGCTTTGGCATCTAAGGCTACTGGTTATCCTATTGCACGAGTAAGTGCTTTGGTTGCTATTGGTTATAATCTTGATGAAATTGTAAGTAGTAAAACTGGTATGACCTTTGCTCATAAATCACCAAATGTAGATTATGTAGTTTGCAAGTTCCCTCGTTGGCCTTTTGATAAATTCACTCAAGCAAACAAGATACTTGGTACAAGAATGAAAGCTACTGGTGAGGTTATGTCAATTAGTAATAATTTTACTGGTTCATTCCTAAAGGCTATTAGGTCACTAGAGCTAAATGTTAATGGTACAACTTTGGATAAGTTTAGTGATTTGACTTTGAATGAGGTTTTGGAAAAAGTCGCTATTAAAAATGACGAGCGTATTTTTATGATTATGCAAGCATTAAAGATGGGTGCAAGTGTAGAGCAAATAAATAACATTACACAAATTACACCTTGGTTCATAGAAGAGTTGCAAAAAATAGCATTTGCTGAAAATAACATTGAGAAAATCGGTATTAAAGGATTAAACAAGGAGCTTTTGAAAGAGTATAAAGTGCTTGGTTTATCTGATAAACACATTGCAAAACTTGCTGATTGTGCAGAGATTGAAATTAGAGAACTTCGTAATCAATATAACATTGTTCCTAGCTATGGTTTGATTGATGTTGTGAGTGGCGGAGCTGAGGGAGGTAGTCCTTACTACTATAGCAAATATGAGGATAAAGTTGTTACACCTAAAGTCAACGAAAAGACTATTGTTGTATTAGGTAGTGGTCCTATCCGTATTGGTCAAGGTGTAGAGTTTGACTATTGTAGTGTGCATTGTACTTGGGCATTGCAAAAGGCTGGATATAAAACTGTTATTATCAACAACAACCCTGAAACTGTATCTACTGACTTTGATACTGCTGACAGATTGTATTTTGAGCCACTTACTGTTGAGGAAACTTTGAACATCCTTGCAATTGAAAGACCAGTTGGTGTAGTAGTTCAATTTGGCGGACAAACAGCTATTAAATTAACTAAAGCAGTTAGTGATGCGGGCTATAATATTATTGGTACTCAACCAAAGGATATTGATGCTGCGGAAGATAGAGAGGTATTTGATAATGTACTTACATCTCTTGATTTGACAAGACCAAAAGGTGATACAGTGTTTACTGCTGTTGAGGCAATTGCTGTAGGAGAAAGATTGGGTTATCCAGTACTTGTTAGACCTAGTTATGTTCTTGGCGGACAAGGTATGGAAATTGCTTATAACGAAACAGACCTTGTTGAGTATATGAATATTGTTAATAGCGTAGAGCAAGAGCATCCTATTTTGATTGATAAATATGTAACTGGTATGGAAGTTGAAGTTGATGCTATCAGTGATGGTAAAGATATTTTGATACCGGGTATTATGGAACATATTGAGAGAGCGGGCGTTCATAGTGGTGATAGTATCAGCGTTTATCCTCCAATGCACATCTCTAACGAAATGACTGAAAAGATTATTGATGTTACAAAGAAACTTGCTATAGCACTTAACACTAAAGGATTGATTAATATCCAATACATTATTGCTAATAATGAGTTGTATATTATTGAGGTAAACCCTCGTTCATCAAGAACAGTGCCATATATTAGTAAAGTTACTAATTTGCCAATGGTACAACTAGCTTTAAGATGTGCTTTGGGTGAGAGCGTACAAAGTTTGGGTTATGGTACTGGTTTGTACAAAAAAGCAGATGTCTATGCTGTAAAAGTTCCAGTATTCTCTAGCGAAAAATTGCCAGATTTGGAGATTTCTGCAAGCCCAGAGATGAAATCTACTGGTGAGGTTTTAGGCATTGGTGAAAGCTATCCAGAGGCATTGCTAAAAGGCTTAATTGCAAGCGGTATAAATTTGCACCACGATAGCGGTGTGGTAATTAGTGTATCAGATAACTTCAAAAAGGAAATTTTACCAGTAGCTAAAACGTTAAGTGATTTAGGATTTAAGATTTTTGCTACAGTAGGAACTGCAAAATTCCTTGCTGAACACGATATCTATGCAATGGCTGTAAATAAATTAGTAGAAAAAAGAAATGGTGATATTGTATATTTGGCTAAAAAGGGTATAATAGAATTAATTATCAATACACCTACAAAAGGACGTCAATCTTCAAGAGATGGCTTTAAAATTAGAAGAACTGCAGTTGAACTTGGAATTTCTTGCTTAACAAGTGTAGATACTGCAATGGCTTTGTGCCAAGCATTAAAGCTAAACAAAACAGAAAAAGATTTGAAACCATTTGCTTTGCAAGATTTGAAATAATTATATGAGTTTGTTTTGATATTAAAATTATGTGTCAATTAAATTTGAGAAAACTTAAATTTAAATTAAAGCTAACCTTCTAATTTGATAAACAAGCTTGATACCTTTGAATTAATATCGGTTATTATAAAATATCCCTACTGGCTACTTGCTTAGGACTTTTGATAATATAAACTTGTTATTAATTTTTATAATTAAACATAACACAATAATAATTTGAGATGTTTATAACAAAAAAAGTATAAAAATCTTTAATACTTAATTTAAAAATAAATCATAGGAGTTATGATGAAAAGAGATAGAATAGTTACAATTTTAAGTAATGTTGAGGTTGCAAAAGATATTTATGAACTTAAATTGCAAGTTGTAGATTTTCCTTGTGATATCCGTGGTGGTCAATTTATCCATATAGCTTTACCTAGCGAAGTGCATTTGTTACGCAGACCTTTCTGTATAGCTGATTTTGATAAAAAGGAAAAGACAATCACTGTATCTTATGCAATAGTTGGTGAGGGTACTCAGTTGCTTTCTACTTTAAAAGAGGGACAAACTCTTAAAGCATTGTTTCCATTAGGTAATGGTTTTTACTTTGATAAAAATGTAAAAAAAGTTGCTATGGTTGGCGGTGGTATGGGTGTTGCTGTACTACCAGCTATCCCTACGGCAGACCCAAATTTGCAATATGTTTCCTTTTTAGGATTTGCAAACAAGAATAAAGTGATTTTTGTTGACGAATTAAAAAAGAAAGGCGAGGTATATATTGCTACTGATGATGGCAGTGTTGGTGTTAAAGGTTTTGTAACATCATTACTTAAACAGAGTCTTGACTATGTAAAGCCAGATGTTATAGTTTGTTGCGGACCAGAAGTTATGTATAAATCACTTAAAAAGGAAATGGAAGGTATTGATATTCCAATCTATGTATCACTTGAGCGTAGAATGGGCTGTGGTATTGGTGCTTGTTTGGTGTGCAATTGCAAGGTAAAAACTGCAAACGGCGAAAAATATTTGCGTGCTTGTGCAGACGGACCAATCTTTAATTTGGAGGATATTGTACTATGAGTAATTTGAAAGTTAATGTTGCGGGTGTGGAATTTAAAAATCCTATTATTACTGCCTCTGGTACTTTTGGGTTTGGACGTGAGTATAGCCAATATTATGATTTATCTGTACTTGGTGGTATATCTACTAAAGGTATGACTCTTGCAGAAAAAGCTGGTAATCCAACTCCTCGCATAACAGAGATAAAAAGTGGTATGATTAATTGTGTAGGTTTGCAAAATCCTGGTGTAGATTACTTTTTAAAAGAGCATTTGCCTTGGCTAAAAACAGTTGATACAAAAATTATTGCAAACGTTGCTGGTAGTACAATTGAGGACTATATCAAAATGTGTGAAAAGGTGTCTGTTGACGGGGTGGATATGGTGGAACTAAATATATCTTGCCCTAATGTAAAAGCAGGTGGTGCATCACTTGGTGTAGACCCTAAAAACGTTGAGGAAGTTACTCGTGCTGTTCGTGATGTGTGCAAAAAACCTCTTATGGTAAAGCTAACGCCAAATGTTGCTAACATTGCAGACAATGCAAGAGCAGCAGAGGCTGGTGGTGCAGATGCTGTTTCATTAATCAATACTTTAAGTGGTTTGGTTGTAAACTACAAAACAAAGCGACCAATCTTGTCAAATAACCACGGTGGTATTTCTGGACCTTGCTGTAAACCAGTTGCACTTAAAATGGTTTGGGATTGTTATAATGCTATTAAAATCCCAGTAGTCGGTATGGGCGGAATTATGACTTATACTGATGTTTTGGAATTTATGATTTGCGGTGCAAGTGCAGTTCAAGTTGGTGCAGCAAATGTTTTCAATCCTATGGCAAGTTATGATATTGTTAAAGACTTGGAAAGATATGTTAAGGAACAAGACTTGGATATTAACGATTTGGTTGGTAGTTTAATCGCTAATGGTGGTGGTCAATGTGGCACTACTTGCGGTTGATATATAAATATTTTAAGGTAAGTTATCCGTTTAACACATTAAAGAGGTATTTAGTTATTTGTTAGTAAAAATATAAAAACCTATCAAAAATCGACACTAAATAGATAAAATGTAATTAAATAAGTGTTATCCTAATGCTTAAAGATGTATTAGGATAACATTTTTTCTTAATAAATGGTTGACATTATTCAAAAAGCATTATACAATATTATTAATATAAAAATAAATTTATAACTAATATAAATAAAAATCAATGGTAACAAGCTTATTTGGAAAACACTTTTTTAAATGAATGTAAAATACAAAATAAGATAAAGTTCACTATCATAATTTGCATATAATTGTGGAATTTAATTAAAAACTATTTATTTTTTGTTAATTATGTAGTTTGTATAACTAATTTATTGTGGCATTGAGGTAGTATAAAAGTATAGTAAAGTTTAACACTAAGCTGTTTGGCAATAATAATAGGAATAATAACATAAAGGTACAGATAAGATGAAAGAGTTAAAAGAAATTTTAAAACACAGAATATTTAGAACGATTTTGCTTGTATTTATTGACATAGCTACAGTGTTGGCTTGTTTTTATACAGCATTTTTTTTGACATTGCGAATTTTTTATAAAAATATTTATTTTGGTAATTTCAATCATCTTTTACTTGCAAGCCTTGCAATTGTAATTCTTACTGTAATATTTTTCTTTATCTTTGGCGTATATAAAGTTATTTGGCATTTTGCAAAACCTGGGCATTACTTAAAAATATTTATGGCAATAGTTTGCTCTACTTTTATTTTTAGCATTATTGATTATACTTGGTGGAAGTTATTAACCGCTGCTTTTAAAGATTTTTCTCAAAACATAATTTCATATAGTAACACTCTTCCAATTTATGTTTTGTTTATGTTTTTAACTACATCTGCGTTTGTATTCGGTCGTATAGCATATCAATCTTTAAAAATGCTCAAGTATGATAAAACATTGATTGAACGCAAAAAAGGTAAACTTAGAACAATGATTATTGGTGCAGGCTTTACTGGTAATCACGTTTTAGACGAACTTAATATAACAAATTCTCAATATATGCCAGTTTGTTTTTTAGATGACAATGTATCTTTATTAAATGGTAGTATTAATAACATTGTTGTTGCTGGTAAAATTGAAAATATCAAGCATTACTGCAAGAAGTTTGATATTGATTTGATTATTTTTGCTATTCCATCTTTATCAGGTGATAGACGCACTGCTATTTTGAAAGAATGTTCAGAAACTGGTAGAAAAGTAAAGGTTATCCCTGCTTTGGCAGAAATTGTAGAAAACGATTCATTTGTAGGTCAAATGCGTGATGTAAATGTGGTTGACTTACTAGGTAGAGAACAAATTAAATTTGAAAAGAAAGGTATACGTGATTATATTGCTGGCAAAACTGTAATGGTAACTGGTGGTGGCGGTTCAATTGGTAGTGAGCTATGTAGACAAATCGCAACATTTAATCCTAAACGTATAGTAATTGTTGAGATTTATGAGAATTGTGCTTATTCTATCCAGCAAGAAATGAAAAGACGTAATGTTAAATTCGATTTTGAGGTGGAAATTTTATCTGTAACAGATTTTGATAAGGTTGAGGAAATATACAAACAATATCATCCAGAAATCGTCTTCCACGCAGCAGCACATAAGCACGTTCCATTAATGGAAACTAATCCAGAAGAAGCAGTTAAAAATAATGTTTATGGCACATACAATGTTGTAAAGCTAGCAGATAAATATAATGTAGAAAAATTTATCCTTATAAGTACAGATAAAGCAGTTAATCCTACAAATGTAATGGGGGCAACTAAACGTTGTTGTGAAATGATTTTACAAACAATGTCAAAACAATCTAAAAAAACTAAGTTTGCAGCTGTTAGATTTGGTAATGTTTTAGGTTCAAATGGCTCTGTTATCCCACTATTTAAAAAGCAAATTGAAAATGGCGGTCCAGTTACTGTAACACATAAAGATATTATAAGATACTTTATGACTATTCCAGAGGCAGTAAGTTTGGTTTTGCAAGCTGGTGCTTATGCAGAGTCCGGTGAAACTTTTGTATTGGATATGGGTGAGCAAGTCAAAATTGTAACTTTGGCTGAAAACTTAATTCGTGCAATGGGATATACTCCTTATGTGGATATAGATATTAAGTTTACAGGTTTGCGTCCAGGTGAAAAATTGTATGAAGAATTACTTATGGGTGAGGAAGGTTTAAGAAAAACCGCTAATGATAAAATTTTTATAGGTAAGCAAATTGATATTGATGAACAATTATTCTATAAAAGTTTAAAAGAAATGGAAAAAATTTGTCAGACTAATGACAAAACAGCTGTTGTTAATAAACTTAAGGATTTAGTTCCAACATTTAAACATGATGAGGTACAATTTAACAAAATGCAAGAACATACAAAACAAATAATGCTTGAGTTTAGTAAAATAGAAAATAATGTTTAATGCAATAACAAAATTAAAAATGGTCGTTTATTTGACCATTTTTAAGTGTTTTTTTAAATTAAGTTCACAATGTTATAATTAATGCATATACTAAAATGTAGCACAAAAAATATATTGTTTAAATAATAAATTTAGTCAAGTAATCAAGAAATTTTATATAAAAGTTAAAATGTTGAAATTTTTAAAAATTTTCTAAAAAACGCTTGACAAAGCGAGTTATTTTTATTATACTATGTGAGTACAACAAAGAAATGCCTTAATAGCTCAGTCGGTAGAGCATTCGGCTGTTAACCGAAGTGTCACAGGTTCGAGTCCTGTTTGAGGCGCCATAATGGCTAAAAATTGCAGTTTTTAGCCATTTTTAATGCTTTTTTTGGCATTGGTGTGTATGAAATTGCCCTTTTTAAGGGCAGTTTCTTTTTTTTTGCTAAAAAAGTTGGGTCAAAAGTTGGGTCAAAAGTTGGGTCAAAAGTTGGGTCAAAAACAAAAAGTGAACAAACTATATTTTTTCTGCAAATTCTTGCTCCAATTTATCATTGCTTACATGTGAATATATATCAGCAGTAGTCTTGTAATTGCTATGTCCTAGCCAATACTGAACATATTTCATTGGTATGCCTTTTTCAATACACCTTGTAGCAAATGTATGTCTTAAATCGTGTAATTTATGGTTTGGTAACCCTGATAACCTTATAAATGACCTTGTAATACTGCAAGGGTTGCAATATTCAAATACATTGCCTTTTTCTTTTATATCAAAAGTTGATAGCAATTTTTTTAGATTCGCAAATATTGGAATTATTCTGTCCGATTTTTCGGTTTTTGTTCCCCGTATATGTATTTTGTTGTTTTGCCAATCTATATCTTCCCATTGCAAGGTGAGTGCCTCATTTCTACGCATTCCAGAATAAAGTAATAACAATAATATTGGTTCAGAAGCGTGTCCTTTAATATTTTGTAAAAATATGCTTTCTTCCTCAATTGTTAAAGCATTTCCAGCAACTCTAGTATGCTTTGGTCGTTTAATGTACTTGCAAGGGTTTTCTTTTAAGTGCTTATTAATTACAGCACATTCCAAAGCTTCATTTAAAAAATTATAAACAGTTACTCTAGTTCTTGGCTTGTTTTGCAGTTTAACAAGTAATTCTTGTATGTCATTTGCTGTAATCTTAGTAAGTTCTTTGTCTGTTATATTTGGTTTTATATGTAATCTAACAGCAACCTCATTTTCTTTTGATTTGTTTTCAGCTTTGTATGTTATTAAAAAATAGTCTAACCATTCGTGTAATTTTTTCTTAATTTCAACTTTTGGCTTCTTTTTCCCATATTGTTCTTTTAATTTGTCGTAACATTCTTTTTGGGTGTTGGCGTAAACTGAATATTTTACACCATCTTGTTGCCACCGTGCTTCCCATCGATTGTCAGCACGTTTTCGCAACTTTATTCCTTTATATTGCATTGGTGTGTTTCCTCCGTTGTTAGAATTCCACACCGATTCAAAGCTTAATCGCAGTTGACTACGATTAACATCGTAGGCTTTATTTTCGCCTTTACGTTCGCCAATATACATTTTAAGTGCTAATATCTCTTGATATTGCCGTTCAATGTACTTGTCTAAAAATGCTATCTCTATATCTCTCATAGCAAAAATCTCCTTTTTGCTTTTAGGATAGCATTTATTTATTGTTTTCTTTAAAATTTTAAAATTCTATAAACTTTATCACTTCTCTTTTATTAAACTATGCCTATTAAAAAGACACTCAATATTATCTTTTGTAACAGTTATAGTTACTTCGTCATAATCTGGAGCGTTTTTATCTCTTACAATATAATCAAATAATAAGTAGTATCTTACATACGCATTACCTTCTAATGTTGTTCCGTGACTAATTTTATCAATAGTGTAATATCCATAAGATACATAAAATTCAGTACTTGTTTGAATATTATCACCATTTTTATAAAAATCATCATTATAACGAACTACAAAAGTTTTTGTATTATCATTTATTGATTCTTCGTATAATTCTAAACCCCAAGAACTATATGAATACATACTTCCGCCAGCTGTAGTATAGTAACCATTTATATCAGCATTTTTCCAGTCATTTTTGCTACAAGCTGAAAGTGAGAAACATAGTGTAAGAATAATTACACTTATTGTTAATGTTAATAGTTTTTTCATTTTTTACCTACCTTTGTTTTGAATTTGATACAATAAATGTACCTTGTATTAGCCAATATTATTTAAGTTTTTGTTATTTGTGAAATCTTGATTATTACTTTGTGTATTTGCTTTAGAATATTTGTGAGAAAATAGCTCTTTTCTAAAACCATTAATAAAGCCAACAACCTCTGCACGTTCAATATCGGATAAATCAGAAATATCAACTATATTTTGAGAATTAGTAATTTTATAGTTATCTTTGTTGGCTAGATAGTTTGCGTAGCTTACTAATTCTTGTTTTTTTTCACTATTCATTAATCTAAGTTGCTGTACAACATAATTTTCTGTTTCAGTTAAAGAATTATTCTGTACATTGCCAATATCATCACTAACACCTAATAAATAATCTGTTGATACTTTAAAAAATTTAGCTATTTTGACTAAATTATATATATCTGGTTCTGTTACACCATTAACATATCTGCTAATACTTTGCTGAGAATTATTTAAAATATTTGCTAGTTCATATTGTGAAATATTATTGATTTTTAATAATTCTTTTAGATTTTCATTAAAATTTTGCATGTTTTTAACCTCCAAATATAATTTTACACAAAAATTGAGTAAAAAACTATTGACAATTCAAAAAATGAGTGATATTATAAAATAAACTCAATAAGTGAGTAAAAGAGCAAGTTTTTACTCTTTCTGACAATATTTAATCTCCAGTGTGCGTTTGTTAGTATCGCATTGAATAACTACAAAAGTGTGCAGCACAAATGAACGGTTGTTATTTTGAATG
>CAJTNA010000019.1 GCA_910577845.1 uncultured Christensenella sp.
AAATACCCCCGATTTTCGGTGGGTATTTTTAAAAAATCGACTTTTTACAAAATTACGACTTTACAAAAAACACAACACCCTAGTTTTTTACTTTTAGGATGTTGCAATTGTTATTTACTTTTATAATATTTGAGCAATAACTTGGCTAAAAAGATTTGTTACAAAGTATCATCTTCAAAGTCCTCGTCCTCTTCTTCGTCAAGGTCATCATCAAAATCATCAAGGTCTTGTAAACTTTCCACTTCCTCAAAGTCTTTTTCCAACTCGTCCTCTACAGAATTTTCATCACTATCATACTCATCAGATTCATCATCTTTTCCATCAAACTCGTCATCTACAATATCAATGAAGTCTGCTTCATTACCAAAGCCGTCATCATCGTCAAATGAATCGATTTCCTCTTCTTCCCACTCCTTTTCTTCCATTGCTGATAGAGATGTCAAGTCTTCGTCTTCCTCACTTTCAACTTTTACATCCTCATCCCAATCACTTTGCATTTTTTGCAAACAAGCTGAGCAGTATTTTTCGCCTGACTCCACATAATTTTGTTTGCATTTTGGGCATATCATTTCTTCATCGTCATCAACGTGAGTATCTATTCCTTTAAGTTCCGCTTTGCAAACTTCGCAGTAATCTTCCTCTTCCAAAATATAATTAAGTTCGCATCTAGGACATTTTTTGTATCTTGGCATGTTATCCCCCCTTTGTTATGCTTCATTGCAATATATTATATCACTATTTAATAAATGTCAATACTTTTTTGAAAAATTTTTGTATTTTTTTACAAATTCTTAAATTATTTTTGCCAAAAATCAAAATTTTAACTATTATTTACACAAAATTTTAATTATTTTGTCAAATACATAAAATTGATTAGACTATTTTTCTCTTATTTGTTTTATACGCCTTTTGACACAAATAACACATATCACTACAAATATACTACATTTATTATTTTTATGTGCGAATATTTTGCAATTATGAATATATTTTTTAAAAATTTAAAAATTTTGCTATTGTGACATCATATATACATCTGGAACTACATTCATAATTACCGCCATAAGTGGCAATGTCAACACGCTTAGCAATGTTCCTAGCAAAACAAGATTTGCTGCTGTCTTTTGACCTTTGCCAAGCATTTCCGCAAAATTCAAGGTAATGCTTGCGACTGGTGCAGCTGCTAATATAAACAACGACTGACGGATATAAAAGTCTATTGGTATAAACCAAACCAAGAGCATTGCAAGCATTGGCATAATAAGCTGTTTCACACCTACTATAGCATACTGGAATAGTGAACAAAACATTTCCTTAAATGTGATTGTCGCAAGACGCATTCCCAAAATTAACATACATAGAGGTGTTGTCATTTTTCCTAGCAATTCTACACAAGTAAAAACCTCCTTAGGCAATTCCACACCGCAAATAAATAATGGCAAACCAATAACTAACCCTAACATTGCTGGGTTTATAAGTGCTTTCTTAGCACTTATAAACTTTCTATCACCGCTTATCAAATAAGAGGCAAAAGTCCAGCCAATCAAATTAAGTCCTAACAAGAACATTACTGACAAAACCACAGCATTATTTCTAACAGTTTCTGGCATTATAGCTTGTAAAAGTGGCACACCCATAAAACCACAATTTCCAAAAGCAGTAGCTACAGTGGCAACACGATATTTAATGTCTTTATCATAGTATTTTCTTAGACACAAATAAGCAATTATAATAACAAAAAACTGCAAAACGCCAGCAAGCACAAAAGCTACTATCATTTGCCAAAAGAAGTTTAGCGAATATGTAGCATTTAAAAAAGAAGTTATAGTTAGCATTGGCTGACAAACATACATAAGCACTACAGAAAAGGCAGATATGCTTTCTGGTTTTATAAGCTTACTTTTTACTGTTAGATAGCCAGGTATAGCATAAGCTAACATTGTAGCAACAGCAATTGCTGTGGTGATTAAAGCTTGCATATATACCTCCTATGATTGATTTGTTATCATTAAATTATATCTTATATTTAACTTCCGACAATATAATAAACTTTTTGCTATTATTTTGCAAGCGATTTAATAATAATTATATTATTTTTCTACAAATTTTGCTAATATAAGAAAATGCTTGGCATTTTATGGCAAATAATAAAATAATGCTTATTTTAAATTTATATGTTGCATTTTTTCAATGTGCCTCAAAATCAAATTAACTATGAGTAATTATCCAATTTAGACAATTACTTTTTAAAACTTTTGTCAAATGTACAAAATAACAAAACAAATAATTTAATCACAAATTTGCGTTAGTATGCGATATATAAATTTTGCAAGAAAAAGCCGACCCGAAAGTCAGCTTAATAAAAAACGAAACGCTTACACAATTAAAATCTAAAATATCTTTTATTTATTGGCTATTATTGTGTTTCTAGAAAATTACTATAGAGAATATTAACAAATTTCCTTTTAGTTATGGATGATTTTCACAACGCATATGAGTATTATATTAAATCTTTAAAGCTATTTATAAATAAATTTGCAATACTTTTCATCTCTGAATGGTCTATTTTAGATTCCTCATCAAAAACACCACAAACATAAAACTCACCAAGCTTAGCACCTTTTACGCCTTGCAAAATATCCTCAAAGACCACGCAGTCTCTTGCATTATAATTGGTATGACTTATAGCCTTCAAATAAATATCTGGAAAGCCTTTACCTCTTTTTACTTGTTCGCTACTTATAACATTATCAAAAAAATTCAATATCCCCGTTCTTTCCAATGCGGGTAGTGCAAGTTCCTTGCTCAAAGAAGTTGCAACCGACATACCAATATTTTGCAATTTAAGTTTATTCAAAAAGTCACGCACAAAAGGTTTAAGTTTAATTTTATAAAGATATGCTTGTTTTGCCATATCAAGCCACTCAGTTATTAATTGTTCAGGGGAATCTTTTAAATTGAACCTTTCAATTGAATATAAAGCTGTATCCATAATGCTCATATGGTTAATACATTTCATATAATCACTTGGCACTTGTATACCTCGTTTAGATAAATACTCATAGTCAATTTGCTTCCAAAGCCACATTGAATCAAATAATGTACCATCCAAATCAAACACGGCATATTTTATATTTTTAGGCAATTTCATTTATTTCCCTCTTTCAACTTAACTTTTTCACCATCCAAAATCAAATTAGTTGTTCTAATAGCACACATTTTGCCACACATAGAGCAAGTATGTCTATTTTTAGGTGGTACACTTTCATAATACGCTCTTGCTTTTTCTGGGTCAATTGCGTACTTAAACATTTCCTCATAATCAACCTTGTGCCTAGCATCTGACATTTTATTATCAATTTCCCTACTATATGGAATACCCTTTGCAATATCCGCAACGTGTGCAGAAATTTTTGTTGCAATTAACCCCTCACGCACATCACTTACATCTGGTAGTCTTAAATGCTCCGCTGGTGTAACATAACACAAAAAGTCAGCACCATAACTTGCAGCTACCGCACCGCCGATTGCGGATGTAATATGGTCATAACCAGGTGCAATATCTGTAACTAGTGGTCCTAACACATAAAAAGGTGCATTGTGGCACAATTTCTTTTCAAGTTGCATATTGCTTGCAATTTCGTTTAATGCCATATGTCCTGGTCCCTCAATCATTACTTGCACGTCTTTTGCCCAAGCACGTTTTGTCAAATAACCAAGTTCAATAAGTTCACCTATCTGCCCACTATCAGTGCTGTCGTCAATACAACCTGGACGCATAGCATCGCCAAGGCTAATAGTCACATCATACTTTCTTAAAATTTCAAGTACTTTGTCATAATACTCATAAAAAGGATTTTCATTCCCAGTCATTTTCATCCAAGCGAATAATAGTGAACCACCACGTGACACAATATTCATTCGTCTACCCTCACGCATAAAACTTTCTATTACACGTTTATTAATACCAGCGTGGATAGTAACAAAATCAACGCCTTGCTTTGCGTGTGCTTCAACAACTTCCAAAAAATCATCAGCTGTTATATTCATCAAGTCTTTTTCCAAATACCCAATTGCATCATACATTGGAACAGTACCAATCATTGCGGTAGATTTTTCTATCAGTTTACTCCTAAACTCATTTGTTTTACCGCAGTTGGACAAATCCATAATGCCCTCAGCACCATATTTTAAAGCAATATCCACTTTTTGCATTTCAATATCATAGTCACGCATATCACCTGAAACACCAAGGTTGACATTTACTTTTGTTCGTAAACCATCACCCACACCCTCTGGAGATAAATTTTTATGATTGATATTACAAGGTATAGCTACCTCACCACAAGCTACCTTTTGCATAATAATATCTTGAGGTAATCTTTCCTTTTGGGCAACAATAACCATTTCAGGAGTTATTATACCTTTTTTAGCTGCTTCCATTTGAGTCGCATAATTTCTCATACTTCACCTATTAAACAATTTT
Organism: uncultured Christensenella sp.; assembly: GCA_910577845.1. Lineage (GTDB taxonomy): Bacteria > Bacillota > Clostridia > Christensenellales > UBA3700 > MGBC100798. Next base: position 4,487 of record CAJTNA010000019.1, read on the forward strand.
TATTATATTTTGCTAATTTAACTTTTAATTTTTAAAAATAATACCGATTTTTGACGCATTATTTAAAAATTTTCCAAAAATGATTGGTTGGTCCGTTGCCCTTTCCAAGTTCCAACGAATGTTCAATTGCACCAGTCACATAATCTTTTGCAAACTTAATACTATCATACACACTATATCCTAAAGCCAAGTTGCTTGCAATACTACTTGATAATGTACAGCCCGTGCCGTGAGTATTTTTAGTATTAATTCTTTTTGTTACAAATGTATAAAACTGCTTGCCGTCATATAAAATGTCCATTGCATCACCATCATAATGACCGCCTTTGACTAACACATTTTGTACACCTAAATCAATTATCTTTTTGCACGCAGTCATCATATCTTCTCTAGTAGCAATTTTCATATTTGCAATACATTCCGCCTCTGGGATATTTGGCGTAATAATTGTTGCTAGCGGAACAATAGTTTTTAAAAGTACTTTTATACTTTCCTCCGCCATAAGGGCTTGACCATTTTTGGCATACATAACTGGGTCAACAACAATGTTATTTGGCTTATACTCCAACAGCTTGCCATACACTGCATTTATGCAGTTAGGACTGGATAGCATACCAATTTTAACCGCATCTACCCTAATATCCTCAAAGACAGCTGTCATTTGGTCGCAAATAACCTTACTATCTATATCTTGTATAGATAGTACCCTTTGAGTATTTTCCGCAACAACAGCACAAACGACACTCATACCAAACACACTATGTGCAGACATTGTTTTCAAATCGGCTTGAATCCCCGCTCCACCACTGCAATCAGAGCCAGCAATTGTTAACGCAGTACGCATATACCCTCCAAAAAAACAACCTTCCACAAGGAAGGTCAAAAAATCTAATTTTTGCTCCCTACACTGGTATTAACCAACAGGTTCAAAGGGTTAGGCAAATGCCCTCTCAACTCTAGCGAGTACCCCTGCTACAATTAGTATATAATATTTTTCATAAAATGTAAAGAGTTTTTTATTTAAAAAGTCAAAGTCATAGCTCTGCTCATAATTGCAAAATCTTGACTTCCTGCTTGCAACACCTCTTTATAATTATCTCTATTTATTCCCCCTATAGCAATAACTGGCAAATCGGATAAAGTACATATTTCTTTTAACTGCTCCAACCCTCGTGGCTGTATATTGTGTTTACAATCTGTTTTAAAAATATGTCCATATACCAAACTTGTTGCACCAAGATTTTGAGCAATACCAACCTCTCTTTTGCTATGAATTGAAGCAGAAATATTATTAAAATCGCAAATAGTACCGATTTTTGATAGGGTTTCCAAGTTTGTGTGCAAATTTGTGACACCCAATTTTCTTGCAATATCCACCCTATGGCAAATAAAAAACTTTACTCCATAACTATCACATAAGGGCAAAAGTTCTTTTGCAAGAGCATAATATTCGCCGTCTAATAAATGTTTTTCTCGCAAATATACCGCCGTGGGATTATATTTTTTTATACATTTTTCAATGACATCTTGCATACTACTTTCTGCAAGTATTGAGTTTGTAAATATTACCATATTACCTCTTTATTCAACTAGATATTGACTATCTGTAAAGATAGGTTGTAGTCCTTTCCCCTCTAGCATACTATTAATTTGTTGCAAGTCACGTGGGTCAGATATGTCAAATTGTTCATCTCCCTTTTCTTCTCCATCGTGTCCACCTACTCCTACTTTTGAGCCAGCAGATATTTTATTGCACGCAAGACCTATTACCCCATCACGGAAGGATTGTTGTTCCCTAGTGGATATATTAATTGTTGCATAAGGCATAAATATCCTATATGCCAAAATTACTTGTAATAGCTGTCTTTCGTGCACATCACGTGGGTTGTTTTTGCTATTGTTGATATATGGTCGCATACGTGGGCAACTAAAGCTAATTTCAGCAAATGGATATTTTTTTTGCAATAAATATGCGTGACAACCTACTGCAAAAGCATCTTTACGCCAATCATCCAAACCTAACAATGCACCAAAACATACCCCTCTCATTCCACCAATCAATGCCCTCTCTTGTGCATTAAATCTGTATGGAAAAACCCTTTTTTCACCACGTAAATGTTGCTCAGCATATTTAGTGTGATTATATGTTTCTTGGTATACACTGACATAATCTGCTCCTAATGAATGCAAATATGCATACTCATCACTATTAAGCGGATAAATTTCAACACCTATAGTTGCAAAATATTTTTTTGCTATTGATACTGCACTGCCTATGTATTCAACATTTGATTTTTTTCTACTCTCGCCTGTTAAAATTAGAATTTCTTTAAAACCTAAATTAGCAATGGCTTTTAGTTCAGCCTCAATTTCATCAAGAGTAAGCTTGGCTCTATGTATTTTATTCATACAATTAAAACCACAATAAACGCAATGGCTTTCGCAATAATTTGCAATATATAATGGTGTATACACGCTTATTGTATTACCAAAATGTTTGTGTGTTTCAGCTTTTGCACGTACCGCCATATCCTCCAAAAACTTGTCTGCAATTGGAGATAAAAGTGTCGCAAAGTCTGTTATATTTAGTACATCTTTGCTCAATGCAATTTTAACATCATTTTCAGTTATAATGTTGTAGTCAAAATTATTATACAATTTTTCCACATTATCCATTATATCGTGGTTAATAATTTGCATTCCATCAAGATATTGCATAATGTCCGTGTCAGTATTTTTCATTTAATCCTCCAAAAAGCCTGTTAGTGGACTTGAGGCTTCCGCCTTATTATCTAACACTCTGCCAAGTCCAGCAAGATAAGCTTGTCTGCCAGCAATTATTGCATTCTTAAATGCTGACGCCATAATATCCACATTGCCAGCAGTCGCAATAGCTGTATTAGCCATAACAGCACTAACGCCAATTTCCATAGCCTCACAAGCTTCAGATGGTCTGCCAATACCTGCGTCAACAATTATAGGCAAATCAATTTCGTTTACAAGAATCTTTATAAATTCTTTAGTCTTAAGTCCTTTATTTGTACCAATTGGTGCCCCCAATGGCATAACAGCACTAGCACCAGCATTTACTAAATCACGTGCAACATATAAATCAGGATACATATATGGCATTACAATGAACCCCTCGTTTGCAAGAATTTCTGTTGCTTTTATAGTTTCATAATTATTAGGTAATAAATATTTACTATCACCAATAATTTCAAGCTTAACAAAATTTCCACAACCAACTTCTCTAGAAAGTCTTGCTATACGCACCGCCTCCTCAGCCGTCCTTGCCCCAGATGTATTAGGCAATAAGGTTATATCCTTTGGAATATAGTCTAATATGTTATTACCTCCACCGATATTAGCTCTGCGAAGTGCAACAGTAACCATTTCCACCTCTGCATTATCAATAACAGATAGCATAAACTTTAGCGAAAATTTACCAGACCCCAATATAAATCTTGAATTAAATTTTTTACCACCAATTACTAATTCGTCTTGCATAAATACTCCTTTTTTACAATTTAGTATCGATTTTTGATAGTTTTTTGTATATTTTCCTTCTAACAGCAAATAAATTTAAAAATCTAAAGTCTCAAAACAATCAAGCTTCAAACTCGCCTAACAATATTCTAAGTGCCATATTTGCCATATGCCCAGCACAAATATTTACACGTGGTGACATAAGACTAACCCCCTCACGAGCTTCAGTAACACTATCACCAGCCACATACAAGCGTGATAAATATTTTGCTGTTTTTATCTCATTACTACTGCCATACCCTGCCATACCAGAACTTGCAATAATATATTTATCTGTGTTTTGCAATATGCTATTAACTAATTCCGCTTTGCAAATTGGATTGTCAAAAGCTTCTATTACCACATTGCAATTATCAATAATATGCAATATATTTTCACTATCAACATAAAGATTATGTGTTACAATTTGAACATAGGGATTAATATTTTTTAATTGTTTTGATATTGCTTCAGTTTTGTAACAGCCAATATCGCTTATAAAATAGTTTTGTCTATTCAAGTTTGTGAGGTCAACTATATCATAATCAATCAAAATTAATTTACCTACCCCAAGCCTTGCTAGCATACAAGCTATATTTGAACCAAGTCCACCAAGTCCACATACGCAAACACAAGCATTTTCCAAGCTACTTGTTACATACTCACCATTACGTGCATTGAGCATTTTCCTTAAACTTTCATTACTAACCATTTTACCTTTTTTGACGGCAATAATTTTGTCACCATCTTCCACAATACTATCTTTTGTTATTCCATAACCATTACGCACAAAAACATCAAAATCTGCTACTAATTCACCAATACTGCAAGACTTGTCCAAAGTGCGTTCAACACCATTAATACTGACTTTAATCATTAGCCACCACCTACAAAGCTAACAATCTCTACACTATCGCCACTGCGTAATGTTATATGTTCAAACTCGCTCTTTTTAATTATTTTACCATTTAATTCAACAGCAATTACTTTTGTATTATATCCACAAGAAAGCAAGTACTCCAGCAAATTAATGTTATTGATTTTTTGATTTATACCATTTATTTTAATCATTTATAATTATAACCTCACTCAAAATGCAATTAAATAAAAAATTGACATACAAAGAAATACGCCCTTTTGGTGGTGTACCCCTTTTATATGCCTTGTTATACTGAAATTATATCACCTATATAAAAATATGTCAAGACGATAAAATTAATTTGCATTATATTTATAAAATATTTTTTTATTAAATTAAAGTTTTTGCAAGTGTCAACATATCTTTTGTGGCAGTAGCAACATTTTGTGCCTTGATAATAGCAGATACAACTGCTACACCAGCAATACCACTATCCTTTAATTGCAAAATATTTTTCGCATTAATACCACCAATTGCAACTACTGGAATGCTTACACTGCTTGCAATAGTAGACAAAGTTTGTAACGTGATAGGTTTTGCATCTAGTTTTGTACTAGTTCCAAAAACTGCACCAACCCCCAAATAATCTGCCCCAGCTTTTTCGGCAAGCATTGCTCTATAGGTATCTCTGCAAGAGCCACCAATAATTTTGTTATTACCTAACTTTTGACGTGCTATGCTAATATCACAATCACTACTTCCTAAATGAACACCACTTGCATTTACAGCCAAACAAACAGCTACATTATCGTTTATAATTAGCGGAATATTGTATTTATCACATATAGTCTTAACTTTTAATGCCCTATCACAAAATGCCTTAAAAGCCAATTCTTTTTCCCGTAATTGCACCATTGTAACGCCGTTTTCAACTGCTAGCTTTACTATCTCCTCAAGCTTGCCATTTGCCATACTGCTATCAGTTACAAGATATAACAATAAATCTTTTTTATCCATATCAGCCAATTATATTTTTAGTTATTAACAACCCTCTGCCACCACTAAGTTCACCACCAGCCAAAACATATTCTTTGCAATCGGCTTGCAACTTAGTTTGAGGATTATAGTCAATTAGGTTGTAGTAATAACCATTTTTCTTTTTACATTTTTCAAATATCTTTTCATCCTCAATAATATCAAATATCCAACGAAAATGTTGAGTTGCACCATTAGTGACATTGATAAGGTTAAACATATTCGCAAACTTGATAATATTGCTGTTTGACGACATAAATCGTTTATTGTATGGACTTAAAAGCCAACTATCACACATCATTATATCTGTTGGAATATCTCTAAAAATATCCTCAAGTGTATCCACTGCAAGTGTTATTGACTTTTTAGCACTAACGCTATCTAACTTAGCACCCCTTGGAATATGAATACTGTAAATTGTGTCACCATACTTAATTACTCTACCTTTTATTTCAGTAGACTTTTCAAAATAATATTTGCTTATTTGATACTGCAATCTGCCAAACTTAAATATTTCACATTCAAAATGCAAGTGCAACCAATTTATTTCTGTAATACCAACCTCGCCATTATGATGAGCTCGATAATCTTCACCCCAAATTTTAATATCAGACATTGTATCATAAAAAACACTTTCATTAAAACGCATTTTAATAAACTTATTAAAGACTGGCTTTAAACTTAGTGCAAGAGTAGATAAAATGAAAATCGGTGGCATACCTACTAGTTTTTGCCATTTACCGCTAAGCAAATATTCAGCATATTTAATAAGTCTCCTTGCATCAGCGTAAATTTGCTTTCTAACAGCATCCAAAACGATATCGTCATTGTAAATTTGTTTAAACAGCACCCAATTTGCTTTGATATAATCGTTGATTTCCATAATATCTCCTAATATCTTTTACAATAATATTTTACCATATAAAATGGCTAATTTCAACTAATATTAAAATATTCTTTTGATTTTTTGTGAATAAATTGCAGATTTCTACCTTTTAATATTTTTTTTGATTTTGTCCTACAACCAATAATTATAGCAAGCAAATTTACCAAAACTTTTATCCCACAATCAATAGTATTTGTGGCTAAAAATATATCCTAACATACTTGCTAGGATATATTATATGAATATTAATTATATTTTATTCTTATTTAAGATTGCATAAAATCAAGCGACTTTAATACCATATACCTCTGTAATACTCAAGCCACCAAAAAAGCCTTTGTGTAATCTTACAGAAATTGTGTCATTTTCCTTTACATTTTCCAATAATTCATATCCGATAGTTTTCTCGTTTACTTTATACTCTTTACCATCAACAGAGATATAATAAACTTTTTTACCTTTAACATCTTCTTTTCTTACAAATTGACCATCAAAAGTTTCTTTGTAAGCATTCAACGCCTCTTTAGCACCACTTGATATAGTAAATTTCTCATTCAATTCATATCTCATACTATCTTGAACTTTGCCATCTTTATCAGTCATTGTATATAATAACTTGCTTGACTTAACTTGATAAGTATAAGTATTACTTTTTTCGTCAGTTGCATTGAATTTACCTTTTGTCTTAGTAAATTTTTCAGTGAAAACTTCTGCTGTTGCAACTATTTCCTCAGTAACTTCTTCAAAAGCTTCTAGTATATCATTATACATTTCTTCTCTTTCTAACCCAGCTTTTTCCATTTGGATTGCAGTCCAATAACCTTGCTCACCATAAATCTTTTTCTCATCATTAGCTTCCCATTTTAAATCATATTCATAAACATTATACAAACCTTCTTTGTTAAGCTCAAAAATATAAGCACCAGTAGGTATTATTTCATCAGTTTTTGCATCTTTACCATCTTTATCTTTCTCATTTATAATTTGAACAACTTTGTAAAGATAATTATCACCATTTTTTATAAAAGTTCGCTCAATTGTTGTTCTACCAGCAAATTTCTTTGGCTCGCCATTCTCATCACGAATCACATCACCGTTATTATGTACATACTCGTATACCTTTTTGCCGTTCTCTTCTTTTTCCACTTTGTCAACTTTTTTCAATACGTAATCTAACTCAGTAACTATTGTGAAGCTTTTATTTTTACTTTCTTTCCATTTATTCATATAAGCATCTGGCTTGCTTGGTGTACAACCAATTAATGTTGCACAAAGTGAAACAACTACAAGCAAAACTGCCAAAATTATTGATAATCTTTTCTTCATTATTTTCCTCCAACCGCAAAAGTCTATTTTCATTATATACCCTTTTTTATAATTTTTATTAAAATATTTAAAAACTTTGAATTTATTTTACAAAACTTACTTTTATTACACATTGTATATAAAAAATTTACTAATCACCAACAATTATTAGCAAAATTATGGCTATTAATAATCAACTTTTATTGCAATATTAACTAATACTCAAATAATTTAAGGAATTAAATGCAAGTGACTATACTATGGAGCAAATTGACGAATTGCTAGTAAAATTGGTTATAGAAAAATGTAAAAATGCTAAGTTAATATAAATGGTAATCATATACTTTTAACAATTAAAGAGTAATAATTGATTATTTTTGTATCATTAATAACATTAAATGTATTAACATTTTAGCTTGAAAAACCAAAACGATATGAATTTGTTCAATAGGTTTTATTTTAGTAGATTGCTATCAAGATAATGTCATACATCAAACTTATTAAAGATTACCTTTAAAAGTAATCACAATGTACAAAGGCACTTTGCAGTCGCAAAGTGCCTTTTGTTTTATATCTAAATTTATTTAATTAATTTTAGTATTTTAAACCACCTAGATTTTTCCAATTATTTAAGAGCTTCTTTAGCCTCAGCTGGAATAGTAATCTTGTAATTTAGCATTAATTTTAATGGTGATTGAACTTCACCGATTCTGGTCAACAACTCATTTCCTTCAACTTTATAGCCAACTACATCTTTAGTATCAGCATTTGCTGTCCACCAACCATCTTTTTCAGTGAAATTCTCAGAAAAAGCTGTTTGTAAATCTTCTACTAATTTTTTAATGTCTGCATTATCATTAAAAATGCTATCAATAGTTTGCTTGTTATTATCTTTATCTGCCTCAGTTTTCTCAATAGTAACGGCAGTCCAAGCCCACTCTTTAGAAATTGGTTTATACATACCTGTATAAATATTTACTTTTGAACTTTTTTCTTCTATAATAAAGTTCATAAAATTCTCAATATATAGGGACATTTTTTTGCCATCAATGCCTACCTCATTCCTTACACCAGAAATTTCTACAACTGCACCTTTGTGATTGCTCTTTAACCAAGTACCAACAAATCTGTCAGGTCTGTTAGGTACACAACCAACTAGCAAAGCACAAGCTGTTACTGCTATTAAAATAACTGCAACTACTAAAACTAATTTCTTTTTCATAGTAACCTCCAAATTAAAGTTATATTCTATTTAAATTATACATTAAAATATTCCATTTGTGATTAAAATTTTAAAAAATTTACAAAAATTTTAACTTTTTGCCTATTTGTACACAATTAAAAATTGTTTTGTAACTTTGTTAAACTGCCTAATAATCATATTAGCAAAAGATTGGCTAACCCTATAAAATCTTGTACGCTTAGTACTTCACCACGAACTCTGCAGTCAATATTTAATTGTGCAAGTACATTTTCAATAATCTCACGTGAAAAGCCAAGTTGCATTAAATTGTTTACAAGTGTTTTTCTACGCATTGCAAAGCTTGCTTTTATTATTTGTTTTACCTTGCTTTTATCACAATTGTACTTATCTTTAACTATGTCTAACTTTATTACTGCACTATCAACTTTTGGGATAGGATAAAAGTTATTTTTGCCAACTATTCTAGTTATTTCCGCATTAGCATATAGTTCAACTACGGCAGTTATCGCACCATAATCTGCGGTATTTGGTTTTGCGACAAATCTTTCCGCAACCTCTTTTTGCACCATAACTGACAAGCTTTTTGGAGGAAAATCACATTCCAAAAACCTCATAATTATAGGCGTGGTAATATAATAAGGCAAATTAGCAACTACTTTGTAATTATCACTTACAAGTGTTTGTAATTCACTATCAGTAACTTTCATAATGTCATTAAAAATTACCTCAACATTATCGCAATCTTGCAAGGTTACAGCCAAAATTTCCTTTAAATTTCTATCAATTTCAAAAGATATTACTTTTTTGGCCACTTTAGCAATTGCCTTTGTAAGTGTACCAGCACCTGCACCTATTTCCACCACAATATCATCACCAGTAATGCCACTATCTGCAACCATAGCGTCAAGCAAATTTGTATCTGTAATAAAGTTTTGTCCAAACTGTTTATTAAATCTAAAGTTTTTTTCCTTTAAAATCTCGCTTACACTACTCATTTAATTTCCTCACGTACTCTGAAGTTTGCACCTATTTTTTCGGCAATATGTCTTGCACACTCAATTTCCTCTTTAGGAATACAATCAACAACGCTAAAAGTAGTATGAACACCTTTTGCTAAGCATTTTGCACCAAACTTTTGCAATTCATCAAAAGCTTTTTCACCATAAATTGAACGGCTAACCTCATCATATCTTTTTGCATTGCCATTGTTTAAGCTAATATTAACTTTATCAATATAATTTGCTATTTCATCTGTAATATCATAACCATTGATAAGTATGCCTTGACCATTGGTATTAAGTCTTGTACTTTTTCCAATGCTGTGGGCATAAACTGCAACATCTTTAATTACATTCCATTTATAAGTTGGCTCGCCAAAACCACAAAAAATTACCTCATCAAAATCTTTTAAATCAAAAGTTTTTAAACTTGTAATAATTTGCTCTGCTGTAGGTTCCTCTTGTAGCCATAAATAATAGCCCTCCACACCAGATATTCTGTTTCTTTCACAAAAAGTGCAGTCATTACTACACTTATTTGTTAAATTAATATATACGCCATTTCCAATTTGATATGTTATAGTATCCATAATTCCCTTTTTTAAAGGACATTTTTAAACTAAAAAATGCCACTTTATAGTCAACATTTATCTCCTGCCAAAAAATAAATTAAATCACTATAATATTATTTTAAATGATATTTTCAACTTTACCAAATGCAACTTTGGTTTCATTTCTATTCTGTAAAGAAAAAATAATTTAATCTCCACTCTATTTATTAAGTACTTACAATACTAAATCTCCGTGGATAAATTAATTTCCTTTACTTATTAATCATTTTGCAAAATTTCCTTTTTCAATCTATAAAACCGTAAAGTATTTTCAGTAGTTGTTTTTGCGACCTCTTGATAGCTAATATCTAAATCCAAAGCCATTCTCTCAGCAACAAATTTTAAAAAGTTAGGGCTATTAACCTCTCCCCTATGCGGAACTGGTGTCAAATAAGGACAATCTGTTTCAAGCATTAGTCTATCTTTTTTCACTGCACGAATAACTTCCGCACGATTATTGTTTTTAAAAGTAATACTACCGCCAAAAGCATAATAAGGGTCAAGAAAAGAAAACCTATCAATCATCTCTTTACTACCAGAATAGCAATGTAAAAGTATCCCGTTATTTATATAACTCTTATACTCTGTCAAAATACTTTCCATATCTTGATAAGCTTCTCTTAAATGTATAACTATAGGCAGTTTTAATTGGTCAGCAATCTTAATTTGCTTAATTAGTACCGATTTTTGAGCGGTTTTATCATAATCATAGTGATAATCAAGCCCGATTTCGCCAATAGCAACCACCTTTTCATTTTGTGCCAGTTCAAACAATTGTTGCAAATCATTATCAGTTATATGTTCCGCACAAAATGGATGACAACCTACTACTGCATAAATGTTTTTATATTTTTTAGAAAGCTCAACTGCACCTATAGACGACTGGATATCACAACCAATCTCAATACTCATTGCAACATCATTGTGTGGATATTCAGCCAAAATTTGTGGAATATTGGGAGCCAATCTTTCATCAAGTAAATGTGCGTGAGAATCAATCAGCATACTATCTTACCTCACTACCTGCTTTCATATTCATAATCGGTGCAACCAAACTCAAATTACCTTCCACATCGCTTGCACACAATATCATACCTTCACTTTCTATGCCACGTAATTTTGCAGGCTTTAAGTTGCTAACAACAACTATGCTTTGACCAATCATATCCTCTGGCTTGTACCACAAAGCTATACCGCTGACGATAGTTCTCTCTCTACCCTCACCCAAGTCAACTGTAAGCTTAAGTAGCTTACTTGCTTTTTCCACCTTTTCGCAAGCTGTTACTTTGCCAACTTTTAAAGCGATTTTCTCAAAATCTTCAATGCAGATTTCGTTTATGTTAAGTAGATTTTCTTCTCTTCTCTTCTTTTCTTGCAATATAAACTCGTCTTTCAAATGTATTGTTTCCGCAATTTTGTCAAGTTCTTTCAATTCCTTTTCAATATCAAGTCTATTAAACAAAGCCTCGCCTTTATTTACTCTAAAGCCGTAAATTCTCCTACCAAAATGTTTTGCAGATTTTAAGTTCTTGTAAAGTGCAGGTTTGATACCTAACTTTTTGAATATCTTAGCTGGACATTCTGTTAAGAAAGGTTGCAATAATACAGCAACAATTCTAATAGTTTCAGCCAAGTTATACAATACTGTAGCAAGCTGTTTGCGTTTACTTTCGTCTTTTGCAAGTATCCAAGGACAAGTTTCATCAATATATTTATTTGCACGCCTAATAACTTCCCAAATATTTTCCATTGCCTCTGGAACAAGCAACTTGTCAATATTATCACTTACTCTTGAATAAAGACCGTCAACTAGCCCAATATAATCTTCGTCAAATTCTGTAGCTTGTTCTGGGTAAGGAATAGCTCCGTTGAAATATTGCTCAATCATTGCAGTAGTACGAGATACAAGATTGCCCAAATCATTAACTAAATCACTATTAATCCTTGTAAGGAAAGCTCTATTTGAATACATTCCGTCTTGTCCAAAAGGTATTTCCCTAAGCAAATAGTATCTTACAGCATCTAATGAATATCTTTCACTCAAAATAAAAGGGTCAATAATGTTGCCTTTGCTTTTACTAATCTTATCTCCACCTAGCATTAACCAGCCGTGTCCATAAACTTTTTTAGGCAATGGCAAATTTAAAGCCATTAAAATCGCAGGCCATATTATACTATGGAATCTTACAATTTCCTTGCCCATCATATGCAAATCTGCAGGCCAATACCTTTTAAATAACTCATCATTGTCACTACCATATCCAAGTGCAGTAATGTAATTTGTAAGTGCATCTATCCAAACATATACAATATGTTTTGGGTCAAACGGAACTTGAACGCCCCATTGGAATGAAGTTCTTGACACGCAAATATCTTGCAAACCCGGTTTTAAAAAGTTATTTATCATTTCCTTTTGTCTGCTTGCTGGTTGCAAAAATTCTGGATTTTCCTCAATCAATTTAATCAATCTATCTTGGTATTTTGAAAGACGGAAAAAATAGCTTTCCTCTTGCATTAATTCAACTGGTCTGCCACAATCCGGGCATTTGCCGTCAACCAATTGCGATTTTGTCCAATAAGACTCGCAAGGTGTACAATACCACCCCTCATAACTGCTCTTATAAATATCCCCTTGCTCATATAATTTAGTAAATATTCTTTGTACAGCTTTTTCGTGATAGTCATCTGTAGTGCGGATAAATTTATCATAACTAATGTCAAGTAATTTCCATAAATCTTTTAATTCACCAACAGTTTTATCAATATATTCCTTTGTTGGAACATTATGTTCCGCTGCAACTTTTTCAATTTTTTGTCCGTGCTCATCAGTACCAGTTAAATAAAACACATCATTGCCTTGCATACGTTTAAATCTTGCAATCGCATCGCAAATAACAGTTGTGTAACAAGTACCCAAATGCCACTTTCCACTTGGATAATAAATAGGGGTAGTAATATAATATTTTGACATTTATAACTCCTTTATCATACGAATTTGTATGATTTTTATCTTTTACTATTTTTATAATTGTTATCCCTTATATTAAAAATAAAGCCTCAAAATTTAAATATTTTGACAAACTTTACAATTACTTAACTTATTTTAACATTATAATAAAAAAAAGTAAATAGTTTTTGGCTAAATTTAATAAATATATAAGCAAATATAAACAAAGTTTTTGAATACAAGCCCTTTTTGTCACATACACTTTACTATGAACTTGATATTTTTTGTAATGACAACTTCTAGTATTGTACTTATGATATATAAATCACCCGAACTTGTGCTATCCTCAATGATAAATGGTGCAAGTTCTGCTATTACACTTGCAATCAGATTGCTTGCCATTTATAGCGTTTGGATAGCAATAATGCGTATTATTGAAAAAAGCGGTTTAGATAAAAAAATCGCAAAACTACTATCCCCTATTGTAAAACGTCTTTTCAAAGGTGAATCAGAGGAAGCCCAAGCCAGTATAAGTATGAATTTTTCCGCCAATATGCTCGGCATAGGCTCTGTTGCCACTCCACTTGGAATACAAGCAATTGAGCGAATGGATAAAGGCAAAATTTATGCAAGCCATAACATTGTACTTTTTGTAGTAATTAACTGCACAAGTTTGGAACTTCTTCCATCCACAATACTTGGAATGCGTGCCAGTATGGGCAGTTTAAACCCCGCAGACATAATACTGCCAACACTTTTATCCTCATTAGTATCTACTATTTGCGGTGTTAGCTTATGCTTTCTTGCAAGACGCTTTAGCAAAAATAAGGAGTAACTATGGCAAATTACATTATTCCAGTTATTTTTGTTACAATATTTGTTTATGCAATTATAAAAAAAATTCCTCTATACAACTGCTTTACTGATGGCATAAAAAGTGCTTTACATTTGATTGCAGATATTTTTCCTTTTATTACCGCAATTTTTATTGCCGTAGAACTTCTAAACGTAAGTGGAATTTCCGATTTGCTAACAAACTGGCTAGCACCAGTATTTGGTTTTTTTGGTATACCAAAGGAACTAACCAAACTTATGATATTACGTCCACTAAGTGGTAATGGCAGTTTAGCAATACTTGATGAAATTTATCTACTTTATGGTGTTGATTCCTACATTGCAAGATGTGGTTCAATTATTGCTGGAGCTGCAGAAACTATTTTCTACATTACTGCAGTTTATTTCTCAACAAGCAAAATTACAAAACTGCGATATGCAATACCAGTATCCCTTTTTAGTACAGTCATTGGTGCGATTGTTGGTTGTTTGTTATGTAGGATAATTTAATCAACATCACTAAATACTTACCACTTGATTTAATATTATTGTCAAAAAAAATATCTATAATAAGAATAATAACATTTTGCTTTAAAATAATGATTTTATCTTTTTGTATAACTGCCACAAATAATGAAAATGTTATACTTTACAAATTAAAACTAATCATTTAATGGCAACTAATTTATTACTAATTTGTTAAGAAACTTTGCAAATTTAAGCAAATAAAAAACCACCTTTTAAGGTGATTTTTTAAATTAATATCGATTTTTGATAGTATTTTAATCATTTTTAGTTATTTCAATTTAAAATCAATCTTGTTTAGTTTTATCTTTTTTGCTATTACTGATTTTAATTATACCTTCCTTTACAGCCTCAACAAATGCCTTTTCGTCAATTTGATAAATATGTTTTCTATTTATATTACATACAACTACAAGTTTTCTTTCTATCCTTTCAATATGTAAGTCACCAATAATTTCACCCTCACAAATCGGACATTGTTTATCAATAATAAGCTCAAAAACATTGCCGTCAATTAGTATTTCAGCGGGCTTTTTAAAGCCGTATTTTTTAATCACAACCTCATCGGCTTTTAAATCTTTTAACCCTTTCGTGTTGTAATATCTTTCCAAGCCAAAGCCAAAACAAACTATCATTGCAAGCATAAATGTAAATAGGCATATGAATGCAACAAGATTATTTTCAATGTAAAACTTTGATAAAAATGCAACAATCAAAAAGCTCACGCCAAGTAAAATACATAATATAGTATACATAACACTTTTTGCATATAGCGATTGCCTATTGCCCGACATTTTTACTGCCAAATCATTCAAGTCCCACCACTTGCTCGTATCTATATCCTCATCGCAAATAGTTGCCTTACACTCTTGAATCTTATCATCCAAAGCAATTTTTGATAGCGGAACTTTCACCTCTTTTTGAGGTATAAGATATCCGCAATATTTGCAATATTTATCATTCTCGTCAATCATTTGACCACAGTTTTTACACTTTATATCCATAGTTCACCATTTAAATAAGTAAATGTTTACATTTTATTCTGCTATTATATTAATATACAATGCTTTCAATAATTTAATTTTACCATATTATCATTTTTATATCAAGCTTTTTAATATTCTTTATCACAATTATTAAAAATAACTATATTATTCACTTGCTTTGCATTTTGCTTTATTAAGTCTATATTCTCTTAGTCTAAAAATGATTAATTAGCTTAAATAAAATTTTACTTATTAAATACATTTGTTAATAAAAGCCCTTGCCAATAAAAACAATTATATATTAAAACCAATTGGCTAATAAAAGATATAAAATATTCTAGTACAGACACAATCTTAACATAGCCAATTTTTTATTTAATTACTTTTATAAGTGGCTTTGAAACAAGTTGAATTTTTATTGATTCACCCTAGTTGAATAAGTCACTCCTAAAAAAGCGAAAGAGAATAACCGACAAAATTAAACTCTGTCGGTTATTCTCTCATTTTGAGTTATTAAAAATTAATACTCTTCTGAATTTGACATATTCTCAGTCATATGACGCTCTCTGCCCATAACACTTTCTGGAGCATTGATTTTTCTACCACTGAATTTGTTGTAAGCTAAATAGAATACTAACCATAAAGCAGCTATACCTACGATACCGTACAGCACTCTAGCACCGATATAAGCATTTGGTGTGAATATCCAGTTGATAAAGTTAAAATCAAAAACACCTACTGAAAACCAGTTGAATGCACCGATAATCATAATAATCATTGCTATTACTGTAATCATTTTTCCCTCCTTGTAACTTAGTTACAGAGTTATTATCTTTAAATATTGCAAAATTATACGCTTAAAAATTAAATTTTATATTAAATATCTTGTCTTTATTAATAAACTATGCTACAATAATTAAGTACAACTTCGTACACATTTTAATTTAAAGAGGTTATTATGAAAGCAATTGTTTCTGTAATTGGTAAGGACAAAAAAGGTATTATTGCAAAAGTAAGCAATATTTTATATGAGCAAGACATTAATATTGAAGATATTTCTCAAACTATTATGCAAGATTATTTTACTATGATAATGATGGTATCAATCAGTGCAAATAGTGACGTTACAAAACTAAGCAACATTTTAACTAAAGCTGGTGAGGAACTAGGTGTAACAATACGTGTTCAACACGAGGACATTTTCAACGCTATGCATAAACTTTAATTAGAGGTTAAATAATGATTAATAATAAAGAGATATTTGAAACTATTCAGATGATAAATCAACAACACTTGGATGTACGCACTACTACCCTAGGCATTTCATTGTTAGATTGTATTGCGGACAGCCCTAAACGCACTGCGGAAAAAGTGTATGATAAAATCACTAAAAGTGCAAAAAATTTAGTTAAAACAGCAAACGAACTTAGTAGCGAGCTAGGTATTCCAATTGTAAACAAGCGTGTCAGTGTTACACCAGTAAGTTTGATTACTGCAAACAACGGCGGTCATTTGGAAGTTATACGTGCATTAGACAAAGCTGCTAACGAAATTGGAATTGACTTTTTAGGTGGGTACTCTGCTTTAGTACATAAGGGTATGACAGAATATGAAAAACAATTTATAATGTCTATACCAGAGGCTCTTGCAACTACTGGAAAAGTTTGTTCTTCTGTAAATGTTGGCTCAACTAAAACTGGTATTAATATGGATGCAGTTGCATTAATGGGCAAAATCATACGTGAATGTGCTATTAAAACTGCAGATAAAGACAGCCTAGCTTGTGCAAAACTTGTAGTATTTTGCAATGCTGTTGAGGATAATCCATTTATGGCGGGTGCATTCCACGGCGTTGGTGAAAATGATTTAACATTAAATGTCGGTGTTAGCGGACCAGGCGTTGTAAAACACGCTTTGGAAAGTGTGGATGGTGACCTTATCCAAGTTGCAGAGAAAATTAAGGAAACTGCTTTCAAGATTACACGAGTTGGTTCTCTTGTTTGTAAAGAAACTGCAAAACGACTTGGCGTTAACTGCGGTATTGTAGACTTATCACTTGCCCCTACCCCAGTTATGGGTGACAGCGTAGCACACATTCTTGAGGAAATTGGTCTTGAAAGTGTTGGTGCTTGTGGAACAACCGCTTGTTTGGCAATGCTAAACGATGCAGTTAAAAAAGGTGGCATAATGGCAAGCTCAAGTGTTGGCGGACTTTCTGGTGCATTTATCCCTGTAAGTGAAGATGCTGGTATGATTCGTGCAACTGATTGTGGTGATTTAAATATTGAAAAGCTTGAAGCTATGACTTGCGTATGTTCTGTAGGTCTTGATATGATTGCTATCCCTGGTGATACACCAGCTGAGGTTATTAGTGGTATTATTGCAGACGAATCTGCAATTGGTATGGTAAATATGAAAACCACTGCTGTTAGAGTAATTCCAGTTATTGGTAAAAAAGTTGGCGATTATGCGGAATTTGGCGGACTTTTAGGTCACGCACCAATTATTTCTGTAAACAAAAATTCACCTGCAAAGTTCATAAACAGAGGTGGCAGGATACCTGCACCTTTGCATAGTCTAAAGAATTAAAATAAGGATAACTATGGATAAACTGGATTCAAATTCAACAAATAGTACCGATTTTCAAGCGAATTTTGACAAAAATCTATCAAATAATAAATTTGCAGATGATACAATAATTACACAAACTCAAATTGCTACAAACAAGGAAAATTTAATGGTAAGTAGTGATAAAGAAGTTGTAACCACCACTTTAGATAATACTAATAGTTCAAATGCAAATAGTCTTGATAGTCAAAACAATAACACTATAATTGAAAATATTGGTCAAGAGGTAAGTACTTGTAAACTTGATAAAAAGAAAGACGAAAAGTTAAAAAATCTTAACTTTATATGCATACCTTTCATATTAACTGCAATTGGACTATCGCTATTTAATATTGGCAAAGTAAGATATCCTCTAAGCTTTTTGTTTTTAGCAATAGGACTACTCTCTTTAAGCATTTCAAGTTTTATAAGGAGTAAAATCATTTCCAAAACTTGTTATTGCAAAGATTGCAAACATCAAAGCAGAGTTACACTAAAATTCGCTTTCTTTTACGGCTTTGTAGCAATTGGCTTAATAGGTGTTTTTATATTCTATTTAGTTACTGGTAACAATCCAACAATTTAAAGATACTAAAATAAATGGTTGCTGTTGCAACCTTTATTAATATTACATAAAGTATAAAATTTATAACTTTACATAAAATAAAACAAAAACACACAAAAGGAAAATATATGAAAATTTGGGCAAGACTTTTAATTGACGGCAAAAATGTAAAAGATACTTTATATGCAGACAATTATCCCCTAACTTTTGAAAGTTATGAGAATATGCTACGTAAAATAGCAGAGCAATTAGACATATCATCACCCGTTAGTATGATGATACATTTTAGACATTTCAAGGAGTTTAATATTCATCGTTTCAAACCAGATGATTTTGTGGAAAGCTTTGAATACGACTCAATGGAAATAGAATGTTATGAATAAAATAAAAAAGCTACGCAAACGTAGCTTTTTTTTATTTTATACAATTCTTTTTATAAATCAATACTCTCATTAAGATTATTGCTTTATATCTACATTATTATTTATTAAATCAATTTTTGCAACTAAAAGTATTATGTCTTGAACTAAATGTATTTTTATTTTATATACATAAATCATTACTGCAAATACAAAATATTTTATAATAATTTAAGACATTAACTTAATAAATTGTTGCAGTAATAACTTTCTAGCAATTGACAACAAAAATTACTTTTGATAATTTAAAAATTATTTTATTGTTATTTTTCACATAACCATAATTATTTGCATCTAAATGCACCAGTTTTGTATACTTCTATGTATCTCATATATGGCTCTAATCTGCATTTATCTATTGATAATATCAACTTATCTGTTGTAATTGGTTTATCAAATATAGCAATCTTACCAAAACCAATTATTGTACCTTTATATACTTGAACTTTTTTATCATCAATTACGGCATAAATGCTAAACTCTTCCACACGTTGAGATTTAATAGTATCTTCCTCCAAACGCACTCTATCAATACTACATTTATCAAATGTTATCTCAAACACATATTTATTAACATTTATTGCTACATTTGAAACATTTATATTATCCAATTTAAGCGTAGACTCTTTTTCAAGCCACTTACCCATTTCAGCTAGTCTTGCGACATCTTTTTTATGGAATAATCCGTTTTTGTTAGGTGGAATATTAAGCAATAACAAACCATTACCGCCTACAGAATTGTAATAGATACCCATTAAATGATTTAAAGATTTTACTGCCAATGTATCTAATTTATGATAAAACCAAAATGTTCTAATAGATACATCAACCTCTGCGGGATACCACATATATTCATCATACTTTTCCAAAACTTGACGACTGCCCAAGTCTTGAACCATTACATCCTCACACCTCTTTTGAAATTTCTTTACATCGTCAATATCTTGACAATTCACCGCCAAATTTTGATACTCATATTCAAATTTTGGAACAACATTCCATTCCGACTCACGACACTTGCCACGCTCATTACCGACCCAACGTATATCGGGTGCACAACCACTCATACAAATATCTGGTTGCAATTCAACCGCAGTTCGCCAAATTCTTTCAAAATCGTACTTTTGGCGAGGTTTTCCATCTTTACTTGCTGCACACGCACCATCCAACCACAACATAAATATATCACCATAATTTGTCAGCAACTCTGTAAGCTGAGCTATATAAAAATCATTATATTCAGGCGTTCCATAACACTCTGCATTTCTATCCCAAGGAGACAGATACACACCAAATTTTAAGCCATATTTTTTGCAACATTCAGATACTTCCCTTACAATATCCCCTTTTCCGTCTTTATATGGACTATTAGATATATTATGCTCTGTGGTTTTTGTAGGCCATAGACAAAAACCATCGTGGTGCTTACAAGTCAATATTACCCCTTTCATTCCGCAAGATTTTATCGCTTTTATCCATTGTTCCACATCTTGACACTTTGGATTGAATATCCTTGGTGACTCTTTTCCAGTTCCCCACTCCTTACCAGTAAAAGTGTTAACTGTATAGTGTATAAACGCATAAAATTTCATATCTTGCACAATTAATTGACGTCTATTTGGCACAATAGACACATATTTTTCCAATATTTCTTGTTCTGTCATAATCTCTCCAAAAAGTTCTATTTAATGATATTATTATAACATATTAAAAATCATATTTCAATATTAAGTTTAAAATAAAAATGTTAAACTTAAACAATGGCAGTAAAAAAACTAAAACAAATAAATATCAACGCCTTATGCAAATATACAAATAAGCAATTTAACGCAAATTAATATGGTAAAAATTATTATAATAAACTTGACATTGTAAATATAATACCTTATAAAAACAACAAGATACCAGTGGTTATCTTGTTGTTTATGTATTGTTAATTTAAACTTATCTATATATTTAAAAAATCATAATATTTTAAAATCATTATTTTAAATTATTGTAAGGATTTTGGTAGGCTTACGTAAACGCATTTTGTAACGGTTGAGTAAACCTACAGAAAGTACGCAAATAAATTTACAAGCACAATAATGATTCAAAATATATCTAAAAATAATAATTTTTTTTATTATAAAAACTTAATATTATTATAAATCAATACATAAAGAACAACAAGATACCAATTGGTATCTTGTTTGTTTTAGGGCGTTATTTCTTTTTATTTTTTTTACAAAAATTTTAATCTATACAATTTCTTTTTAATCTTTGTTTTTTAAATAAACTCATTTATATCTATTCTGCCACATACTGCTTCCCATAGTATTTGTACATCTGTACTTGTTGGCTCTTTGCCTTTGTTTACTATCAAAGCTGCTAGCTTTTGCTCCGCACTTAGGCTTTCAAACCTATTATTATTTACTATTTGTCTTAAATAGTTTACATCTGCACTATTTACTTTGCCGTCCCCAGTTATGTCGCCTAATACTGATAAGTAAATTGTTTCTACCTCTCCATTTACTGCTGTGTAGTTTATATACCAACCTGTTCCGACTGCTAACTCTGCTCCATTATCATAGTTGTTATCATTTAATATATATCCATTTGTTTTGTCATAAACTAATTTATTTCCAGCAAATAGTTGTATGTTATTTGTATCAAAACCTAAATTTTCTATAAACACTTTGACACTTGTGTTTGGTGAGATATTACCTAGTATAGCTTTTCCACCATTTACTTCACTATCATTTATACCGTGTACCAAGCCACCCTCTTTGTAAGTCTTTCTTGTTCCGTCTGCCTCATCATAGTATATAAATCTATATACTCCGTTTTCCTCATTTACTGGAGGTACTACATTGATAACATATGGTACTAAGATATCTGAGTGTGTGCCGTCAGCCCATTCATAATTACGCTTATCCAAAATTGAAATAGTTGCATTGTATTTACCAACTGCTTGATTTATATTATTAGTAATTTTCATAATACTAGAATCAAAGCCCTCTGGTATAAATTCAATATCACTACCAGTATACTCAAAAGTGCCACTAGCATTAAGTTTATTTAACTTAACCTTACTTATAGTAAATTGTTGACTTTTGCTTACACTGCTTATTTTGTAGTTAGCATTACTAAGTTCCATTGCAGTTGCATAATAAATACCACTATTTACTTGTTCACCAATAACAGTAACTTTACAAGTTGAGTCCTCTAAAATATAAGCTGTTGGTTTTTGAGCACCACCACTATATTTCATATTAGTATTATTCCAAATAACATCAACCTCTTTTGGCAAAATTGTCAATGCAAAGGTTGCACTGAAAGTTGTCGTTATCTCATCTCGCTCAGATGCCACATAGGTATATTTACCAACATTTGTTGCTGTCAAGGCAGTTCCAGTAATATGACCATCATTCAGTAAATAGGATTGTTCCTCACCATTCTTGTATAATTTAATAGTGAATGGTTTACCGCTATATTCTATAGTATAATCATTTTTAACTGGTATAGCAGTTCCTTTATCGTCAATTATTTCCCAATTAAATTCAATTGGCTCAATATCAGGATGTTCTTCAAACGCAACTTCTCTTAATAAATTTGCACTTTCTTTTAATACTGCAACTTGATTTGAACCCTTATTTGATGCAATATACATTGGTAAAGTTAAAGCCAAGTTGTTATTATAAAGTGAAAAACCAAATGTAAACTCACTATCTGCTACATAATCATTAGCTAAAAATACACCTATTTTTGCAAGATTATCAAGCTTATTTAATTCACCTTTTATTTGTATTTTACTATTTTTTTGCAAATAAACATCAGAATCTATAAAACTTGTATTTTCCTTATCTTTTAATTGATTTCCATATATATGAACAGGTCCGCCTATTGATAAATGATTAATATTTTCAACATAAATGCCAGCACCTTTTGCTAAAGTATTTTGTGTTTCCATAGTATTGCCAGTAATTTCGCCACCATTTAAAATGATTTTGCTTCCATTGTTTGCAAATACCCCACCACCGTCAATATTGGCATTTAATGTGTTAATAACTTTATTATTTACAATTCTACCACCATACATTGTGAATACTGAATTTGTTTGTGCTCCTACACCTGCACCAGCATCACTTCTGTTAGGCTCATTTGATTGAACAATTTCTCTATATAATGTATTATTTTCAATAATACCTCCATACATATCAAAAGTTGAATCATTATAAACTAAAACACCTGCAGAATTTACATCTGAAACATTATCACTAATACGACCACCATACATAACGCCTTTAGCATTACTTTGAAAAGCAATTCCACCGCCACATCTTGATTTTTTATTGTCACTTATCTCGCCACCATACATATAAAGCTCTGAATTATTACAAAAAATACCACCACCATATGCACTATTAGCAATATTATTATTTATTCTATTGTTATTTACCTTACCACCATAAATATTCAATACCGTATGATTTGTAACTACTATACCACCACCCATAACATTTGAAGCATTTCCAGAAATCTCACCAGCATATAAATTCAAAGTTGAGTTTAATTGAACATATAATCCACCAGCCCAATTTTTAGCAGTATTATTAATGATTTTTCCACCAGAAATATTCACATCGGAATTATGTCCACCAACAAATATAGCACCTGCATCATAAGCGTTATTATTCTCAATAATGCCGTCATAAACATTTAAGATATGCTTTCTATCTTTTTCAGTTTCATAAACATTAATACCTCCACCAGTATGCTTTGCCGTATTTTTTGCAATAGTTCCACCAAAAACATTTATTGTACAGCCGTTATTTGTAGCTGATATAGTTCCATTAGTTGCAATTCCGCCACCATCATAAGCACTATTGTTATAGATATATCCACCATAAACATTAATATTAACAGTGTTAACAGCTTTACAGCCTATACCACCACCAATATTGCTATAATTATTTGTAAGCAAACCATCATAAATATTTACATTAGCATCTAAATTTGCATAAATTGCACCACCAGCAATCTTACTAGTACTACCAGCAAGCACGCCTCCATACATATTTAATTTACCACTCATACTTACAAATACAGCACCGCCGTGATTACAATTATTACCAGTAATTTTCCCCGCACCATTAGATATTGCAACATTTTCCAAATCTGCTTCTTTATTTAAGTTATATGCCTCTTGTACTTTTTCTGAGTTATATTTGCTATCCATTAAATATAAAGTACCAGATACAGAGATACAACCTCTTTCAGTAAAGTTTGATTCTTCATTAGTTACATTTGAAGCCCTATCAATAATATGACCATTTATATCAAAAGTAATAATTGCACTTGTTGGTATTGTAATAGTACCACCATAAAAGCCATCGCCAGCACCAAAATCATATTGCATAGTTTGCTCATTAGATAAACGTGCAATCCAGTCAGCCATTAATACTGCTTTTACGTGACTGCCACTTTTTGCAACATTATAAACATCTGACCAAGCATCTTGTAAACAAGTACAAGTTGTACTATCACTACAATCCTCTTTATGTTGTAAATATTTTACGACATCTGCTTGTGGAATTTCATATGTAGATGTATCTACATTATAATTACCATTAGCATTGCCGATATTCAGATTGCTATTTGTGGAATTACTTTTTTCACTGCTCAAAATGCCAAAATTGCTACTATTACTAGTAACGCTATTAACACTTAAACAACCTATTGTCATAAGACAAACTATGGCTACTGCTAAAAAGATTATTCCTACTCTTTTTATGT
>CAJTNA010000020.1 GCA_910577845.1 uncultured Christensenella sp.
TAGGAGGTTTTTGCTATGATAAAAAACATAAAAAGAGTAGGAATAATCTTTTTAGTAGTAGCCATTATTTGTCTTATGGTGATAAGCTGTTGTTTAGCTTTAAATGGCAAATTTGTAGAAAATATTTCTGCTAGTTTGGATAGTGGCAAAGATATTCAAACAACAGTAGATTTTGTTTTGCAGAGTGGTAATCACGCTAGCAAATGGAATGATGCGGTCACTCAATCAGCAAATAATGATGGAAAAAATGTTAATGTTGTTTTAAACAGCGATTGGATAGCACCTACTACTGGTAATCATAATTTTGGTATTGGTGATGGTTTTTTTGATGGTGCAATTTATATACCACAATACACCACAATTACGCTTGATTTAAATGGAAAACTTATTAATAGAGGGTTGACATCTGTTATTTATGGTGGTTCTGTTATTAGGGTTGATGGAACTTTAATTTTAAAAGATAGCAAATATAGCTCTACAGCAGTAAGAGACGCTTTTTATAATGATTACACAACAGATTTAACTACAAAATCAACTGGTGGAATTACTGGCGGTTATTCTGTTGGTGGTGGCGGTATACTAGTTCGTGGTGGTAATTTAATTATGAACGGCGGTAAAATATTTGATAATAAGGCGTCATCTGGTGGCGGAGGAATTTTATTTGATAGCCCAGACACTATAAGCGATGAAATTAAAGTAATTATAAATGATGGCTTGATAGCAAATAACATTGCTTTAGGAAACAGTGGTGATGGTTCAGCAATAATGGTTGGAAGTAAAAATTGTAAAGTATTTATGAATGGTGGAATTGTACATAATAATTCAGTGGAAGATGCTGGTGCAGTTAGAATTTCTACTGGATATATGGAAATGACTGGTGGAATTATTGCTTACAATAACAATGGCGGTGTTTGGCTAGACGAAGCTACTGTGGAAATTAATGGTGGTATAATAACAAAAAACAAAATAGGAGTAAAAGTCGCAAAATCTCTTGATGTTTGCAAATTTTATGTTGGAGCAGGTACTCAAATTTATGAAAATTACAATGCTTTTGAGAGCAACGCTGATGAATGTAATGTTTATTTAGTTAAAGATAATTATATTAGAGTTAAAGATAAATTAATGGAAAACGGAAAAGCAACTCACGTTGGTATTACGAAAGATAATGTGTCTGATGGGAAAATACTTGTAAATACTAAAGATTATGGTGGTAGTGCTGGTGAACAACAAAAAGTCAACTATTCATTTTATTATGATATAGATTCTAATGGTTTTGATAGCTATTTCTTGTCAGATGATGAAGATGGTAATGTTATATTTTCTAAAGTTTCCAATGAAGCAGAAATTACATTTTTAGATTTATCTTGGAGTGTTTATTCTAAATCTAACAATAATATTTATGGCATTTCTCAAGAAGGATATGCAATAGTGCCTTATAGAACTGATGGGTATATTGTTGAATATAATGGGGAAACAGGCGGGATAACAATAGGACATGTTTTTGACTTAATTAAAGAACCTGGAACATATGCTTTTATTTGCGAGGAAGTTAATAAACCATCAAATTATTATCAAAGATGTATTATGAAGAATTGTACATTTATGCTAATTATTGAGGGTGAACAAATTGCAAAACCAACTGGCGGAAATACAAATACTTTTACTTATGATGGAAATGCTAAACAATTTGTTCCAAGTGGATATAATGAGAATGAAATGTATATTTATAATAATTCTGCAACAACAGCTGGCACATATTATGCATTTATTACTCCAAAAAGTCCGTTTAAGTGGATAGGTGGAAGTACTGAATTAGTATCATATGAATATGTTATTAAACCTAAAAAGGTAGAGATTCCAAAAGTGGCAGAGGATAAAATTGTTTATAATGGCAACGAACAAACATTTAGTTTTACATTTGACACAGACTTAATGGAACTTACTAGCAATAAAGGCACAAATGTAGGTGAATATACCGCAAAACTCTCTTTAAAGGATAGTATAAACTATGCTTGGACTGATGGTAGTAATAAGCCGATAGATATTAAATTTAGAATAATTCACCCAGGGCTTGTAGTAAAAGCGGAAAGCAGTTATGATTATATTTATCTAGACAAGGACGGAATTAGGCAAACTTACAAACAAAATGATTTGATTCACAAATTGAATGACGATAGCATTTATAACAATTGCAATAAATATGTATTAGGTGGAATTAAAGCTGGAACTACTTTGAGCGAATTGCTTACAAATTTCAACAATGATAGTGAACTTATAGTTGTTAAAGATTGCAATGGTAAAATTATTGAAAATAAGGAATTGGTAGCAACAGGATATGAACTTATACTTTATACCGATAATAGTAAGCAAAGTGTTTATGACACTATCTATTTAAGTGTATTGGGTGACTTAACTGGTGATGGTGTGATTAATAGTGCAGATGTAAATTGCATTAGACGAATTATTTCAAACGAAATAGAGTTTAACAATATTCCACTTGAGTTCCAACTAGCTGGTTTGGTTGAAAATAAAGGTAAAATTACCGCTATTGATAGTGAAGTATTATGGAATGTAGTTACAAAAGATTTTGACATACTAAATTATTTTACTAAAAGCGAAAGCAACCTTACAAATGAGTATGTGATTTGGGAAATTGAAATGACAGAAAAT
Organism: uncultured Christensenella sp.; assembly: GCA_910577845.1. GTDB lineage: Bacteria > Bacillota > Clostridia > Christensenellales > UBA3700 > MGBC100798. The sequence goes on from CAJTNA010000020.1 coordinate 2,671, forward strand.
TCAATATTTAGAACAAGTACTGAACTTAATGTTACTGCAATACAAAATGGCACTGTAATAGGGGGTGTGCAAGTAGGTACAACTGTTGAGGACTTTATTGATACTTTAGTATTACAAGGCTTTAATAGGGATAATATAACAATAGCTAAGCCAAACTTTAACAATGCAAGTGAAACTGATATAATTGGAACTGGTTGGTTTGTACTTTATGAGGACAAAAAATTGTCAGTAGCTGTTTTGGGTGATTTAACAGGTGATGGTATGGTAAACTCTGTTGATTATCTATTGTTAAATAGAATTTTAAACAATGATTTAGACGAGTTTAGCGAAATAATTTTAATGGCAATGTTGGTGCAAAACAATGGAGGTATAACAACTGCAGATAGTGCCACAATTTGGGAACATATCGTTTGCAAAATTGATATAAACAGCTATATTTAATTAATTTATAAGCGGTAATTAAATTAACAGACTATATTTTGGTTCTGTGGATATAATGAATACAATATTAATCAAAAGTGATAATAAACAAATGGCTGATTTTTTCAGTCATTTGTTTTAATAATTTTTCTTTTTGAATTGGATTATATTCTTTAATATAAGTAGTTATTAAATAATTTAACCATAATAATGAAAATGTTTTATATTGTATAATTATTAAGCTTAAAAATTAGATAGATGAATTGATAAAACAAAAATAGGAAAAAGAATACATACAAGCAAGTTAATGCAATTGTTTAGCTTGTTTTTAGTTAATAGTTATTAAGAAAAATTTAAATAAACATAATTTGCTTTTCTATTTTTATCAAATAAATATAATAGCAATTTGCAAAAATTATAACTATTGTTTTGACAATTTTTACTTTTGTACATTAATGTATAATTTTACCAAAAGTATTGCAAGTTTGTTTAAAATATAGTATAATTAGAATAATAATTATATTGAGGTAAATATGGAAAAACTTGTTTTATTGGATTCAAATAGTTTGTTAAATCGTGCATTTTATGCTTTGCCACCGATGAGTGCGGTTGATGGCAGGCCTACAAATGCGGTTTATGGCTATGTAAATATGTTGCTAAAAATCATAAGTGAGGCAAAACCAACACATATTATTGCTACTTTTGACTTAAAAGCACCAACATTCAGAAAAAAAATGTATGCGGAATATAAGGCTCAACGTAAGCCTATGCCAGAAGATTTGGCATTGCAGTTGCCTATTATAAAAGATGTGCTTGCAAGTATGAATATACAAATTATTACAAAAGAGGGATATGAGGCAGACGATTTGATTGGTACACTTGCAAAAAAATGTCCTTTTGAAACGATTATCGTTACTGGGGATAGAGATAGTTTGCAACTTGTATCTGATAGTACAAAAGTATGGCTTACCAAAAAGGGAATTACAGAAATTGTTGAGTATGACATTCCAAGGTTAGCTGAGGACGGCTTGACGCCTAATGGAGTAACACACTTAAAGTCATTAATGGGTGATACTGCGGATAATATTCCTGGAGTAAGTGGAGTTGGTGAAAAAACAGCCAAAACTTTATTGCAAACTTATGGCACTTTAGATGGTGTTTATGAGCATATTGACGAAATAAAAGGTAAATTACAAGAAAAGCTAATAACAAGTAAAGATATGGCGTATTTATCTTACGATTTAGCTACTATCAATGTTGATTCTCCAATTGAATTTGATAAGGAAAGTTGCAAAGTAACAGATTATATCAATAGTGATAGTATTGCCTTGTTTAAAAGCTTGAATTTTAAAAGCATTGTAAATAGATTTAGTGATATTGCAACAGATAGTAAAGAGGAAAATGCGGAAAAATTGCCAATATGTCAGTGTGAAAAACTAACTATCACCAATACAGACGAGTATAAAAAGCTTATTGTAAAACTAGAAAAGTTAGAGCTATGTGCTGTATATGTTGATTCAAATATAGAGATTTTTGCTGACGGAATTAGTTATTTGGTAGAGCCAAGTAGTGATTTATTAGGTAGTGGAATAGACTTTTTTGAAATTGCTGATGGCATAAATAAGCTATTATTAAGCGAAAATACAAAAGTTATCCTATTTGATGCCAAAACTAATTTTTATCAATTAAGAACAGATAAAGCTGTTAATTTTGAAGACGTATCATTAAAAGTATATTTGTTAGATGCGAATCGTAATTATAAAAGCATTAGTGAGGTGTTTTCTGACTACCAACTTGAGAGTGATAGCAATAGTTATTCCTTATTTTTGTTAAATGAACAATGTGATAAAAAATTGATTGAACTAAAACTAATGGATTTGTATAAAAGTATTGAATTACCACTTGTAACAGTGCTTTATGATATGGAAAGAGTTGGTGTTCGAGTGGATACAAATTTGTTAGATGATTTGCGTGTGCAGTTTTTTGATAATATAACAAAACTTTCTGAGCAGATTATTGCTTACAACGATAATGAGGTGTTCAATATTAATTCTCCAAAACAATTAGGTGACTTTTTGTTTGTCAAATTAGGTTTGAAACACGGCAAAAAGACAAAAACTGGATATTCAACAAATGTTGAAGTTTTGGAATCTTTGAGAGGAGAACATCCAGTAATTGAGTACATTTTGAAATATCGTGAAATTAATAAACTGCTATCAACTTATATTGATGGATTGAAACCACTTATTGTTGGTGGTAGAGTTCATACAATATTTAAGCAAAATGTAACTGCTACTGGTAGATTAAGTTCCACAGAACCTAACTTGCAAAATATACCAGTAAGAAAAGCTGTGGGCAGAGAACTTAGAAAAATGTTTATTGCAAGCGAAAATTCTAAGATAGTGTGTGCCGATTATTCACAAATTGAGCTTAGACTTATGGCACATTTTAGCGAGGACGAAAATTTAATTAAAGCGTTTAATGATGGCTTAGATGTTCATAGATTTACAGCAAGTCGAGCCTTTGGCGTACCGTTTGAGCTAGTTAGTAGTGATATGCGTAGGCGAGCAAAGGCAATAAACTTTGGTATAATTTATGGCATAAGTTCATATGGCTTGTCTAATGATATTGGAATTAGTCCATTTGAAGCAAAGAAATTTATTGAAAGATATTTTGAAATGTATCCAAAAGTAAAACAATATATGGATAGAAATGTTCAGTTTGCAAAGGAAAATGGCTATATTAAAACTCTTGCTGGTAGAATAAGATATATCCCAGAAATTAATGTTTCAAACTTTCAAACAAGGTCTTTTGGTGAGCGAATTGCAATGAATATGCCATTGCAAGGTAGTAGTAGTGATATAATAAAAATGGCAATGATAAAAGTCAGTGATAAATTAAAGGAAAGTGGTTTTAAAGCAAAATTGATTTTGCAAGTACACGATGAACTTTTAATTGATTGTCCTAATGACGAGATAGAGCAAGTAAAAGAAATTTTAAAGTCAAGTATGGAAAATGTTGTTACACTTAAAGTAAAGCTTGATGTTGATGTATCTGTAGGCAATAATTGGTTGGAGGCGAAATAATGAAAAAGATTGCCGTGACTGGCATAATAGCTAGTGGTAAGTCAGTTGTTTGCAATGTTATTGAAAAACTAGGCGGAGAAGTAATCTATACTGATAAAATTAATAGTGAGTTGCTTTTGGATAAAGATTATATCTTGAAACTTGCAAAAATTTTTCCCAACGCAGTACAAAATGGAGTAGTGTTAAAAGAGGCTATAAGAAAACAAATTATTGAAAATGACAGCAAAAGACAAGCCTTAAATAGCTTAGCACATAGTGAAATTAAACAACGTGTAGAAAAAATCGTGTCGCAATTCAACGGAAAAAAGATATTTTGCGAAATTCCACTTATTGTGGAATCAAATATGGTAGATTATTTTGACGAGATATGGTGTGTTGTTGCAGATAATAATGTTAGAATAAATCGAATTGTTGCAAGGGATAAAGTATCTGAACTTGATGCAAAGAGAATTCTTGAATGTCAAAAAAGTGAAAGACAATTAATAAAAATTGCAAGCGAAATCATTGAAAACAATGGTGATATTAAAAAAGTAGAGGAAAGAGTTAAGGAACTTATTAACAGATAATTTTTGTAAGTTTTTTATAAATTGAGATTTATGTATAATGATAAAATAATGGAGCATTTTATGTGTCCGCAAAATGCGTACTATATGCAAGATAGTGATGCAGAAGGTGAATATGGTGACGAAGGCTGTGGAGATAAAGTCACTTGTTACATTAAAGTTAGAGATAATATTTTAGTTGAGGTTAGTTATTTAGTGTATGGTTGTGCAACTTCTATTGCTTGTGCTAGTATGATGTCAGTTATGGCTAAAGGAAAAAGCATAGAGGAGGCAAGCAAACTTACTGAACAAATGGTTGACGATGCTTTGGGTGGTTTACCACCATTAAAAAAACATTGCTCAAACTTGGGAGTTGGTGCCTTAAAATATGCTATTGCAGATTATATTTATAGGCGAGATAGTTACAAGCCTAAGCCATATATAGATACTAATAATTAAGCACAGAGGTAAAATATGTTTGAGGAAATAAAAAAGAATTTTGGTTTTGGTTGTATGAGATTGCCAATGAAAGGTTTGTTGGTTGATTATAAACTAACCTCAAAAATGGTTGATTACTTTTTAAATGAGGGATTCAACTACTTTGATACGGCTCACGGCTATTTGTTGGGTAAAAGTGAAATTGCTATTAGAAAATGTTTGGCAAATCGTCACCCAAGAGAAAGCTTTGTATTGACTAATAAACTGACTGATACATATTTTAAAAAGGCAGAGGATATCAAACCATTTTTTGAAAAACAATTAAAAATTTGTGGAGTTGATTATTTTGACTTTTACTTAATGCACGCACAAAATGCAGAAATTTTTGAAAAGTTTAAAAAATGCAATGCTTATGAGCAGGCATTTGAGTTGAAATGTCAAGGAAAAATTAAACACGTTGGCATATCTTTTCACGATACTGCTGAGGTTTTGGATAAAATTTTGACAGAATATCCACAAGTTGAAGTGGTGCAAATTCAATTAAATTATCTTGATTATGATGACCCAGTTGTGCAAGGTCGCAAGTGTTACGAGGTTTGCCTCAAATACAAAAAACCAATCATTGTTATGGAGCCAGTTAAAGGTGGAACATTAGCAAATCTACCAAAGGATGCGAAAAATATTTTAGATTGCTTAAATGGCGGTAGCCCTGCCAGTTATGCCATTAGGTATGTTGCTGGGTTTGATGGAGTTATTATGACTTTATCTGGTATGAGCAATCTTGAACAAATGCAAGATAATTTATCATATATGAAAGATTTTAAAAAGCTGAATAATATTGAATTAAAAGCTATTGATGATGTATGTAAGGTGTTTAAGTCAATGAATATGATTCAATGTACATCTTGCAGATATTGTGTAGAGGGGTGTCCTAAAAAGATATTAATTCCAGATTTGTTTGCGTGTTTTAATTCTAAAAATATACATCACGATTGGAATGCGAAATTTTATTATAAATCGGTTTATACCAAAAATCACGGAATTGCATCAAGCTGTATTAAGTGTGGCAAATGTGAAAAAATTTGTCCTCAACATTTGAATATTCGTGATTTGTTAAATCAAGTTGGTAAAGAATTTGATTAATCAGTGAGGTGTAGTATGATTGAAAATGTTTTAACTCAAAAAAAAGTTTCTTTGCAGTTTAAAATTGCCATAAAAACTTTAATATCCACAAGTATTATAGCTATGGCAGTTTTTCTACCACAAATAGTCCATATCTTTGTAGGGGCGAGTGGAGGGGTAAAACTACTGCCAATGTATCTGCCAGTTTTGCTTGGTGGTTGCTTGTTAGGTGTAACTTGGGGTGTAGGTATTGGGATACTCGCTCCGATTATAAGCTATTTGATTACTTTGATTATTGGTGCTCCTATGCCAACGCTTGATAGATTACCATTTATGGTAGTTGAACTAGCAGTGATTGCTTTAGTATGCGGTTTGTTTTCTAAAAAAATAATGAAGAATTCATTATTTGCTTTTCTTGCTATTTTGCTTTCTTTTATTGCTGGTAGAAGTGTTTTTATGATTTTAGTTTGTATCTTTCAATCAGTAAGTACATTAGCAATTAGTGTGGTATGGCGACAAATTCAATCTGGTTTTTTGGCTGTTATAATACAATCTTTAATTGTGCCAGTATTTGTTATAGGTTTTAAATATTTAATTAGTAAAGATAACAAGTAAAAGAAAATGTAAAGGTTTATATGGAAATTAATAAAGATATGATACTTGCTAAAAATTCACTGCTTGGTCATACAATCGCAGTATGCAAGGATAGTGATATTTTAATTAGCGATAAAAAGGGTATACAACCAATGATTGATTTTATTGATAGTGGTATAAACTTAAATGGTTATTCAGTTGCTGATATGGTAGTTGGAAAAGCTGTTGCTATGTTGTTTGTAAAGGTGGGGATAAAAGAGGTGTTTGCAAAAACAATGTCAAGCCAAGCAATAAGTATTTTAGAAAAACATAACATTCCCTATAGTTATGACATTCGGACTGAAAATATTATTAATCACAAAGGTGACGGATTATGTCCAATGGAACAAGCTGTTATAAACACTGACAATATTGAGCAAGGTTATAAGTTGATAAAAAATAAACTTTTTGAACTAAAAAATAAAGTATAAATATATTATTTCAATGTAAAACCTTACGAAAATCGATACTATTTGTATAAATTCATATATAAGCCAATTTGTTTTGGCTAATTATTTGCAATATTTTTTAAATAAATATAAATTAGTTTGGTGTAATATGGTTAAGCAATTTTTAAGCTAGATTATGGAGATAAAAATTTTTTCAGATTATATTTGCCATATAAAAATTTAAAAAATATACCAGTAATTATTTATTGTCACGGGTGGTCTACACCTATTATTGGCGGTGGAAGAATTGTTGGTGGTGCACCAAAAGCAGTTAGAGATTTGGCTATTAAAAATAATATGGCATTTAAGTCTTTTAACCATTTATTAAATAAGGGCAAAGGATTTTGTTCATATTTAGGAAATGCAGTGTGATATAATTCTTTTATACATTTGTAATCTTTTGTTTTCTTTGCGATTTGCTTTGTTGTTAAACACAAATTAATACCTCAAATAAATTGTAAATTAATAATAAACAAAAGTCAATGGTTGAATTTTAATATCTATATTGATAAATTTAGTTTTTTATGTTATAATTTTAAAAAGTGGTGGGATATGAAAAAAGTATTTGTATGTATTGTTTGTGTTTGCTTGGTTTGTTTGTTAGTATCTTGTGGTAGAAAAATTACTCCTAATGAGCCATTTGATTTAGCGGATGGAGTGATTGTTGAGGAGTATAAAGAGATGGAATTTACAGTTTGCTCATACAATATAAAAGGTGGTGAGGCAACAATATCATCAATTAACAAGATAAAAGATAATATGCAAAGCGTTGGGGCAGATATTGCTGGATTACAAGAGGTTGACCATTTATCAAATAGAACAAACAAACAAGATTTTTTAAGTATATTTAAAGAGCAATCAAGTCTTGCTAATGTTGCTTATTTTCCAATTGACTTGCAAGGTTTTGGTGATACTTATGGACTTGCTCAAATTTCCAGAACTAAACTTTCAAAAAGTCATAGTTTTAAGTTGCCATATCCTTATGAGTATGAAAAAGTTGAGGTTGAAAAAAGAATTGTTATACGTTCATTAGTGATTATAAATGGAGTACAAATTGCCTTTTATAATACACATTTGTCATATGAAAATGTTAAAATGCCAAACGGAAAATCGGTTAGAGAAGCACAATTTGAATATTTGCTAGAGCTTTTAAATAATGACCCTTGTCCATATAAAGTAGTGACTGGTGATTTTAATGTTGAGAACTTTGATGAGTATGAATTGTTTGAAAATAATGGTTACAATATAGTAAATAATGAAAATAGTAAATTTGATACATATCGTGGTGATGATAGTTCCTTTAATGCGATTGATAATATTATTTATTCAAATAGGCTAGAGTTAAAAATGTGTGATATGCTAGAGGATAATTGTTCTGACCACAATATGTTATATGCAAAATTTAAAACTATCAAATAAGTTATTAACAATAGAATAATTGATATTTTAAAAGTTGTTGAAAAATTATTAAAGGTGATATATGAATAAAAAGCAAGCTGTGGAATATGGGCTTACTAAAAATGGGGCATATTTAGATTTTCCGTTTGTTGGAAATGACTATGCTGTTATAAAAATTAAGAATGATAAAACGGGTAAAAATAGAATTTTTGCGGAAATTTTTTCTTTAGGTGAATTGGATATGTTGACTTTTTCTGCTGATAAAGATTTGACTATTAATTTGCGTAATCAATATCCAGATAAAATAAAAAAAGGATATCATTGTCCGTCAGTTCAAGCACAATATAAGAGCAGTTTAGAACTTACTCAATTTGATGATATTACTATAAAACAATTTATTGATTTATCTTACTCACTTGCAAAAGTTAAGCTGAAAATAAAGTAAAATACTCTGAAAATCGGTATTAAATTAAATTTTTTAATAAAATATAAGATTGCAAAGTTTTGATTAATAGTAACTTTGCTATCTTATTTTTCTTTTCCAAATATAAATTCACAACTAATATTGAAGTAATCCGCCAAAAGCAAAATATACCTTGCTTTCGATTCAATTATCCCCCCTTCACAATAATCTATTGCTACTTGACTTGCACCAATTTCATTTGCATGCTTTTGTTGTGATAGATTATTTAATATTTTAAATTTTTAATATTTTCACCTATATTCATATTTCAATTTTTACATAATTTTATTGTAATTGCTTGACCTAGAAGTTTTCTCTTGTATAATTAAGTTGTGTACATATCGATTTTCTTTTATAAATATTATTGCATTTATAAAATTAATGTGATAAAATTTAATATATAAATCAAATTAATTATTAGATTGCTACTCCAAAAATAAAAGTAATTAACTTGATAAAGCGAGGTAAAAAATGATTGTACAAATTGAAAATTTACACAAATCATTTAAAGATGTAATAGCAGTTAATGACATATCTTTTAATGTTAAAGAGGGTGAATTGTTTGCTTTTTTAGGTGTAAATGGTGCGGGTAAGTCAACTACAATAAATATTATAAGCGGTATTTTAAGTAAGGATAGCGGAAAGGTAATTGTTTGTGGCGAGGACATTGACAAAAATTTATCAAAGATGAAAAATAGCATTGGTATTGTTTTTCAAAATTCTGTACTAGACAAAAAATTAAATGCTTATGACAATTTGAAATTTCGAGCTTCGTTATATGGTATATTTGGTAAAGAGTTTAAGGATAGATTGCAAGAATTAACTGAACTTTTAGATTTAAAGGATATTTTGAAACGACCATTAAACAAATTATCTGGTGGACAAAAAAGACGAATTGATATTGCTAGAGCGTTAATACATAATCCTAAATTGTTGATATTAGATGAGCCAACCACAGGACTTGACCCTAAAACTAGAATAACTGTATGGAAAGTTATAGATACATTACGTAAGGAACAAGGCTTAACTGTGTTTTTAACAACTCATTATATGGAAGAGGCATCCGATTCCGATTATGTAGTTATTATTGACTCGGGCAAAATTGTTGCTGAGGGAATACCTCACGAATTAAAAAATAAGTTTGCAAAAGATTATATCAAGTTTTACAATAAAATGGCTGAAGCAGAGGAATATTTTCTGAGCATTGGCAAATCTATTAAAAAGGAAAGAGATTTTGTGCAAGTTGAGATTGAATCAACTGAGGAAGTACACAAATATTTTGCAGAAAACCCTTTAATATTTGATGATTTTGAGGTGCTAAAGGGAAATATGGATGATGTTTTCCTTAACGTTACAGGTAAAAACCTAAAAGAGGTGTAATATGTTGTTAGAAAGTAAAAAATTGATGTCATTAGTTGGACGTAATACTAAATCTTATTTTAAAGATAAAATGTTATTTTTTACCTCAATGCTTACACCTTTAATATTGCTTGTATTGTTTTTTACATTTTTAAAAAATATTTATTTGGATAGTTTTAGAGGTGCTTTCCCAAATGGCTTTTCTGTAGACGACAGAATATTGAATGGTATAGCAGGTGCGTGGTTGTTATCCTCTGTGTTAAGTGTAAGTTCTGTAACTGTTGCATTTTGTGCAAATATGGTTATGGTAGATGATAAAATACACGGTGCAATAAATGATTTTAAAGTTACGCCTACAAAGCCGACTACAATTTACTTAAGCTATTTTGTATCCAACTTTTTTGTTGTTTTACTAGTGATGCTAAGCGTGTTACTATTAGGCTCAATATATCTTGCTATAGTGGGTTGGTATATTTCAGTCAGTGACTTCTTTATGATTTTGTTGGATATTGTAATTAACATAATATTTGGTAGTTTACTTGCAAGCATAGTGTTATCTTTTGTATCAACTCAAGGAATGCAGTCAGCAATAGCAACATTGATATCTGCATTATATGGTTTTATAAGCGGTTCATATATGCCTATATCATCTTTCTCAAAAGGTTTAGCGAACTTTTTAGGCTTACTTCCAGGAACTTATGGCACCTCAATTTTGCGTAATCATTGTATGAATGGATATCTACAAGCTATGATAGATGCGGGGATTCCAAGTGAATCTATTAAAGGTATTCGTGACGGCTTTGATGCAAATATATATGTGTTTGATAAAAGTGTTTCACTTAGTGCAATGTATGGAATATTGCTTGGAACTTGTTTGGCATTGCTAATAATTTATGTTATTGTTGTAATATTGCAAAGTAAAAATATAAACATTAATTTATTTAAGAAAATTAAAAAACCAATTTTGAAAAAGCAAATTTAATCCTATGAAAATCGGTACTAAAAAAATATTGATTTATTTAAGGTGTAGTTGTGTTAAAAAGAAAAAGCGTTTTATTTATTATGTGTTTAGCTTTAATACTTTTAACAAATTGTATTATCATACAAAATAATACAAGACTTTTTCAATATAAAAATGAAAATCTATTTACTAATTTTAATAATAAGGAGTGTTCATCGTATCAAAATAGTTTGGCTGAATTGCAATCAATGGATATAGAGGATATTGCAAGTATGCAAACTTACAATAGTAAAGATTACAATATTGTAACAAATGTAAAAGACCAAGGCAGTAGTAATTTATGTTGGGCATATGCTTCTGCAAGTGCTGCAGAAACTAGTATTTTACGTAGTGGAATTGATAGTAATGTGAACGCAGAAAATTTGTCATTATCACCAAGAAATATTGGTTATGCAAGGTTTAATAGAGGTGCTGACCCTTTAAATAATAATAGTGCAATTGTAGGTAGCGAAAATTGGCTTACAAGTGCTGGCACTCCAAATTATGCAGCCGAAATGTTTGCAATGTGGTGCGGACCTACGGATAATAGCACTAATGCTACCGCAGACCAATTTATAAATGGTAAGTATCGCTTAATAAATGCTGAACATATTGATACTGATAACATAAAAGAAATTAAGCGTGCTATTGCAAAATATGGTGCTATTACATTTGGATATAATAATTTGCGTGAAGTAGAATATTATAATCCAAAGAATGAAACATCAAGTAATTCATATCCTCACGCAGTTACTTTGATTGGCTGGGACGATAATATACCTGCAAATAAGTTTGTACCAAATGGTGCATCACAAAATGGTGGTTGGATAGTTAAAAATAGTTATAATTCATTACCTTATTTTTATTTGTCTTATGATAATAAGAATAGTGCAAAATACGGGTTTGAGTTTGTTACAAAGGATACCTATGATAATAATTATTTTTATGATGGTAGACTTGGCACGGCATTAAGCAGTAGTATTAGTTCAAGACATACAAAATTTGCAAATATTTTTGAGGCTAAAAAAGGTGAAAGTGGCACTGCAGAATATTTGAAATCAGTCAATATTGGTATAGCAAGTAAAAAAGCAAAAATACGAGTTGAAATTTATACTAATTTAACAAATGATACTGAACCAGAAAGTGGTACATTGAGTGGGGTAGGAAGAGGATATTTTGATTATGGCGGTAATCGCACTATTAAACTAGATAATCCAGTTAGGTTGGATAAAGGCAGTAAATTTAGTGTTGTGGTTTGTAATGAGGATACGACACAATTAACACTTTCATTTGTTGCTGGTGGTAAGACTTCGTATAAATACAAAGACTATTGGGTGGGGACAAGTAATAACACTGCACGTATCAAAGCATTTACAACTTCAGAAGTCTTAGATTCTGCAGTTGATACTGACATTACTAATGCAGAAATTAAGATAATTGGTGAAAAATTTATATATTCGGGATTGGAAATAAAACCTAAAGTGTCAGTGACTTTAAATGGTAATCGTTTAACTGAACAAGATTATAGTATTGCTTATACTAATAATATCAATGCTGGAATGGCTAATATAAAAATTAGTGGTACTGGTGAGTATTTTGGTGAAAAAAGCTTACAATTTAAAATTGAAAAAGCAGATATACCACCATTGCAACCGAATAAAGAGATTAATGTTGAGAGCAATATTATAAAATTGACCGAAGTAGAATTGCCGAAAGGTTGGCATTGGATTAATGGTGATTATAATTTAGATTATGGCTCTAATAATGTTATAGCGGAATACTTTGACAAAATTAATTATAATATTTATACAATAAATGTAGTCGTTAATAGGAAAGAGGTTATTATGCCACCAACAGAGCCAGTTGAGCCAGAGCCACCTATTGTAGAACCAGAACCAATAGAGCCACCAATAGTGGAACCCCAACCAGACCCACCTTTAGATTCTGAGGAACCATCATTACCAAGTGAGCCGATTATTCCAGAACAAACAACGCCTGATAGTAATAGTTCATTTGAAAATAATTCAAGAAACAATAATAAATTATTGTGGCTATTAACTATACCAGCTAGCATAAGTGTTATTTTGATTTTGTTGGTAATATGTAAAGTTAAAAGATTAATTTAGTATCGATTTTTGGAAGGTTTTATCTTTTAATATAAAAAATTTTATTAAGTGGTGGTATAAATGACAAAGCGAAATATAACAATATTAAAAATTGGTATAATAACAATTTTTCTATGCTTAGTTATTTTAGGAATTTTCTTATTCATTCATTTTAATAGAAAAAATAATTTTGATATAAATATATATATTGATGGTGAATTATTTTATGTAACACCATATGACAAAAATTTTGTTTTACCAACTCCGCCAGATTTAGCTGGTGCAAATTTTGTTGGTTGGTATCTTGATGAAAATTTTACTAAGAAAATTGATGATGCTAAAGATATAAAAACTCTATACAACTCAAAAGATAAAGCCATTTATGCTAAATATGATTATTATAAAATTGTAATAAATTTCATTGTTGATGGTGTTGTGAAAGAAAGTTTGGTAATTGATAAAGTTGATGATTTTTATTTGTTAGATACTCCTATAAAAGAAAATGCAAAATTTTTAGGTTGGTTTTTAGGTGACATTAGAATTGATAATTATAATTTTAAAAACAATTTGAATATATTTGCAAAGTATAACTTACAAGCGTTTTTTTGTTTTCACGAGTACTTTCAACAATTTAATACTGCTACTTGTGAACAAGATGGTGAAAGTTTCAAACGTTGCCTTAGATGTGAAGAGGAAATTGATAATAAGCCAGTTAAAGCATTTGGTCATACTTCTAAAAGTCAGGTCGATTTTAATGATTTTGAACATTTTAATTATTGCGAACGTTATCAACAATGTGGTAAAAAGTTTAATATTCAACCACATATATTTAATGATTATGTAAATTATGATTATTGTAGTGGTTGTAATCATATAACTATTGAAGCTCCTATAGAAGGCAGTGCAATTTCAAAAGAGCAAATGGTAGCACGTGAAAAAATAACGGATTTTAGCAATATTCCCAACAAGCCTAATGTCAAAGGTACATTAGATATGATAACGATTAATATTGGACAAGGTGATTGTATTTTTATTAAATTTCCAGACGGAAAAAGTATGGTTATGGATAGTGGTTCTGCATTTGGAACAAGTAATAATTATTACAGATTAGAAGAGATTTTAACGCAATATAAAATATTGACATTAGATTATTTGTTTATAACTCATAGTGATTATGACCACATTAGATATGTTGAAAAATTGTTAAAAAATTTTAATGTGAAAAATGTATATATTCCACGTGTAAGTGATGACCATAAAGGAAGCACTTATCAGGATACTATAACTGCTATTTCAAAAGCAACTTATGTGGAAAATAATACTATTCAAAAAACAAAGGTTAGGTATAATATTCACGATTTCCAAATTGCGGGGAAAAGCTGGCGTATGAAGTGCTATAGTTATCTTAAAAATGACTATCCAACTATAAACAAAGACAAAACTTTTTCCCCAACAATTCCAAATGTTAAAGACACTGGAGATATAATTAATTCTGTATCACCAATATGTTTACTTGAGTACGCTGGTAGAACAATTGTTTTAACAGGTGATTCTAATCAGTATAATGAGACATACTTGGTAAATAGAGGAGTGTTTTTTGGCGTTGATGCAGATGTGCTAAAAGTCGCTCACCACGGCTCAAAAACTTCTACAACGGACAATTTTTTAGCAAGTGTAAAATGCGAATATGCATTGATAAGTCACGGGGGAATGTATGGTCACCCAACTGAGGAAGTTTTGCAAAGGCTAGGTAATTTTGGTTACAAAGCTATTTATGAAACAAAGGGTGATGGAAATATTAAAGTGAGTGTATCATATAATGGCACGCTAAATATTGATGCACAAAATTCTGATAATAAAGACATTAGTGATAAACTTTATATGTTTAAGTTATTTACTATAGAGGAGTATTATTTAAATTATTGCAATAAAGAAGATATAAGTATTGTGATTGATTTAATAGCTTAATTTTAGTTTGATTATAGGTGTACAATATGGAATTAAAAAAATACAAGAATGAAAATGCTGAAATTATAACAGGTTGGATAAAAGACGAGAAAAGTTTATATCAATGGTCAGCTGATAGAATTAATAAATTTCCTATTACTGCCCAAGATTTAAATGATTTTTATCAAACAATGATTGATAGTAATAGATTTTTTCCATTGACTTGTTTTGAACAAGATATAGTTGTAGGACATTTAATAATTAGATATCCTGAAAAATGCAATAATGTGGTGCGTTTTGGTTTTGTTATCCTTGCACCTTATATGCGTGGTAGTGGTAATGGTAAAAAAATGTTACAACTTGCAATAGATTATGCAAAAAATACATTGAAAGCTACTAAAATAAATTTAGGTGTATTTGCAAATAATGATAGTGCCAAGTATTGTTATGAGTCAATAGGTTTTAAACCTATTGGAAAAATTGAGAAATATCAAATGCCAATAGGTGAGTGGGATTGTATTGAAATGGAATTGGAATTATAGCAATTGGTTGTAATATTAACTCTAATTTTTAAAAAGAAAAATAATTGATTAAACAGCTAATTTTTACTTGACATATCTTTAAAAAATATTTATAATAAGCAAGTAAGACAAAAAGAGTAGTGATAAAGGTGATTTATACTTGTATAATTTTGTTAAAGTTTTAAATTAATTTGCATTTTTTTAAAATTTATTATCAATTTAATTGACAATATCTTTTTTATATGGTATTATCTAATGGCGTTGAGATTATGCGGGTGTAGTTCAATGGTAGAATCCCAGCCTTCCAAGCTGGTCGTGTGGGTTCGATTCCCATCACCCGCTCCAATTATGGGTCAGTAGCTCAGTTGGATAGAGCAACGGCCTTCTAAGCCGTAGGTCAGGGGTTCGAATCCCTTCTGGCTCACCAAATGTGGTGGGTATAGCGCAGTTGGCTAGCGCGCCAGGTTGTGGCCCTGGAGGTCAAGGGTTCAATTCCCTTTACTCACCCCATTAAATTATTAATAATGTTTTTAATTTATGATTGCAATTTTCATATATTTTAAAGTTTAATAAGTTAAAAACATAATTATAACAAATCAATAGATATTTATTCATTAAAGTGCGATACAATATAGGGGTGTCGCCAAGCGGTAAGGCACCAGATTTTGATTCTGGCATTCGTAGGTTCAAATCCTGCCACCCCTGCCAATAAAAATCTTTAATGGGGTATCGCCAAGCGGTAAGGCAACGGACTCTGACTCCGACATTCGGGGGTTCGAATCCCTCTACCCCAGCCAAATAAAAAGTTATTTGTAAAAAAATCAAAGAAATATGATCCATTAGCTCAGCCGGTAGAGCACTTGACTTTTAATCAAGGTGTCTGGAGTTCGAATCTCCAATGGGTCACCAAAAATTTGCGGATGTGGCGGAATTGGCAGACGCGCTAGACTTAGGATCTAGTATCTACGATGTGGGAGTTCAAGTCTCTTCATCCGCACCAAATTGAATAGTTAATTGCGGGAGTGGCTCAGTGGTAGAGCGTCGCCTTGCCAAGGCGAATGTCGCGAGTTCGAATCTCGTCTCCCGCTCCATATTTTTATGCGGATGTGGCGGAATTGGCAGACGCGCTAGACTTAGGATCTAGTATCTACGATGTGGGAGTTCAAGTCTCTTCATCCGCACCACAAATGCACCTTTAGCTCAGTTGGTAGAGCAAATGACTCTTAATCATTGGGCCCAGGGTTCGAGTCCCTGAAGGTGCACCAACACGGAATAAAACGAACCACTATTTAAAAGACGGGTTCGTTTTATTTTTGCTTTTTATGCTAATTTTTAAAATTAAAATGTTGATAAGCTTAATTAATGGTTGTTTAATATATTGGAGTAATTATGGTTGATATAAAAAATTGGATTGTGGAATTTGTAAACAAAGTGGAATATACATTTGATAAGCGTGTTTGGTTTATTGGTTTACAAGGCAGTTATGGTAGAGGTGAGGCAACTGACATAAGTGATATTGATGTTGTTGTTATTCTTGATGAGGTTTGTATAAATGACTTGAAAATGTATCGTGATATGCTTGATATTTTGCCGTATAGAGAGTTAGTTTGCGGTTTTATTTCTGGTAAGAATGAATTATTAAATTGGGAGCCAAGTGATTTGTTTCAATTTTATTATGATACAACACCTATAAAAGGTACTCTTGATTGCTTAATTAATAAAATCGATAGACAAGCTGTAAAAGATGCTATACATATAGATGCTTGTAATATTTATCATACTTGCGTACATAATTTTATACACGAAAAAAGTGATGATATTTTGCGTTCGCTATATAAATCTACTGTCTTTGTTTTGCAAGCTTTATATTTTTATGAGAAAGGTAAATATATTAAATCAATTAAAGAATTGCAAAAATCTATTAATCCTCAATCTGAAATACTCAATATTGCAATCGCACTAAAAAATGGTAGTTCTGTACAATTTGAGGAAATGTCAACATTATTATTCAACTGGGTAGTAAATCTTATAAATAAAATATAAGTAATAATAAATTAAAAAAAAATAAAATTTTATTGTTGAAATATACAAATTAATAAAAGGGGTAATTATATGTCTGCTAATTTTAAAAACAATATTAAAATTAATGGCAACAATATAAATCTTATGTGTCAAAATAATGAGAATTTTGAGCAGTTTGAGGCTGTTTATGTTGATAGCTTTGAACAATATCAACAAAAAGATTATTGCAAAATTTTAAAAGAATACAGCAAAAAAGAAATTAAGCTTTGGGCGTGGAAAAATGACAAGGCAAATGCTGAATTTGCTATATTATGTGGGGATAATGATATTGAAGGTGTTTCCGTTATTGCATCTGAATTAAAATCTGAGTTTGGTGCAATTGCCTCACAAAATGTAAAACTATCTTTTATTAAAGAAGTAAAAGCTTATACTGGACACGCAGGATGGTACGCTAATAATCCGTCTAATATTATGCCTAAAGGGGAAAGAGAGTATTTTCCAGAAGTAATTTATTCAAATTCTCCAATATCAATTAAGAAAAATAGCTTTGCATTAGTTTGGCTTGAAATAAACACTCCAAAAGACATTATGGCTGGCATATATAGAGGTAAAATAACTATTACTGCTAAAAACACTGACAAGGTAATAGAACTTAGTTATGAGTTGGAAGTAATAAACGCAACAATGCTTGATAGTCAAAATTATTTATTTGATGTAGAATATTGGAGTCATCCATATAATGTAGCATATTATTATGATGTTGAGCCTTTTTCAGATGAGCATATTAGCATTTTAAAGCAACATATGAATTTATATAAAAACTTAGGTGGACATTCAATTATCGCAAGTATAGTTGAGGAAGCTTGGGGTGGTCAAACATATGGTGGTAATAATAAAATACATTATCCATCAATGATAAAATGGATTAAAAGCCGTGACGGAAAGTGGGTGTTTGATTATACTGATTTTGATAAATGGGTACAACTGAATAAAGAAATAGGCATTGCTGACACTATCATCTGTTATAGTATGATGCCGTGGAATAATATTATAAGATATTATGACGAGTCAAAGAAAAAAGTAATTAAAGTTAAGGTAAATACTGCTAGAAATAACAAATATAATGAAGTTTGGAATCCTTTTCTTACTGATTTTATTAAACATATTGATGAAAAAGGGTGGTTTGAAAGTACTTATATAGGCTTTGATGAACGTCATAATATGAGCACAGCACTTGACCTTATTGCTAGTATAAAAAATAAAGACGGAAAAAGTTTAAAAATTTCCGCTTCATTTAATAATTTTAAGCATAATGCTAATATTTTTAATAGATTGGACTATGCTTCAGTTGGTTTGCAACAAATTAGAAATAATTTGGAGGACTTTAAAGTTCAAGTTGGATTGAGAAGAAATAACAACCAAAAAACTACTATGTATACAGCAACGGAACACGTTCCTAATAGCTTTACAAAATCTATCCCGGTAGAAAGTTATTGGTCAATTATGTTTGCTGGTTCTTTGAATACGACTGGTTTTTTAAGATGGGCATTTGATGCTTGGGTAAAAAATCCGCTTGAGGAGTCTACTCATTGGTCATTCCCAGCGGGGGATTGCTTTTTGGTTTATCCTGCCTTAAAAGAGGATAACAATAGAGAAAGTAAACTGACATTGCGTCTTGCAAAACTTGATGAGGGAGTAAGAGATGTCAATAAACTTTATTTAATGCGAAATGCGGGAATGGAAATTGCTAAAAAAGTAAATGAATTGTTTGCTGAAATTAAAGGAACTAAAGAGGATAGTTATGAGTTTTACACTATGTCAAAAACTATTTTTTGGGGACGTAAAGCTAAATGGCTTACAGAAAAAGGTAAGAAAGCAATGCTTGCAGATATGAACAAAATTAAAGCGAAAATTTATGAAATATCTAAAGAATATAGTGAATTAAACACATAAAAGTTAAATATTTTATTGTATTACAATTAATTGTATTCAAAATTAAAAGTCTATTGGGAAAGCTCAATAGACTTTTTATATATATAATTATAATAATATGATTGTTTAAGTAGTCATACACTAAAAGTTTTAAAATATCATATGTTGTATTAGACACATAGGAGATATGGGATATATGACATTAGGGTTGTGTATGATTGTTAAGAATGAAAGCGAGGTTCTTGAAAGAGCTTTAAAAAGCGTCATTCCATTTGTTGATGAGATTGTGATTGTTGATACTGGTTCAACGGATAACACTATTGAAATAGCAAAAAAATTTACAGACAAAGTTTATTATTTTGATTGGATAGATGATTTTTCGGTAGCACGTAATTTTGCGTTGTCAAAAGTTGAATCAGACTATTGGATGTGGTTGGATGCAGATGATATAGTGCCTAAGAATACGGCTGAAGGTATTGTTGAATTTATGCAAAATTCTAATGGAAATGTTGATGTAATAATGTTGCCGTATGTAGTTGAAATGACAGAAGATGGTAAGACGATTTTTTCTTACTATCGAGAGAGAATAATTAAAAATAATTCTAAATACTTTTGGCAAGGTCGAGTGCACGAAGTCGTACAACCATTTGGTAATATAATAAAATTGCCATTTGAAATTGTTCACGAAAAGCCTAAAGATAGAAGCAATAATATGCGTAATTTAAAGATTTATCGTAAATCAATTGCTGATGGTAATATTTTGTCTGAACGTGAGCAATATTATTATGCAAGAGAACTATATTATAACGATTTTATAAGTGAAGCTATACAAGAATTTACTATATTTCTTGCTATGCCACAAGGATTTTATGTAAATAAGATTGATGCTTGCATAATGCTTGCTAAATGTTATTTAAAAATAAATGATATTCAATCAGCACTTGATATTGTTTTTCATAGTTTTATTTATGGTTTGCCAACAGGTGAAGCGTGTTGTCAGTTAGGCAGTATTTATTATAATTGTAAAGATTATAATAAAGCGATATATTGGTATAAATTCGCAACACTTTTAAAGCCAGATATGGATTCTGGAGCTTTTGTTGATTTTTCAGCTTATAATTTTACACCATTCTTATGGTTAACTGTTTGTTATGATAAACTAGGAAATAAAGATAAAGCATACGAATATCATTGCCTTTCAAAAGAAATATTCCCAAATCACCCTAGTGTTATATTTAATCAAGCTTATTTTGAAAGCTTAGGTTATAATAGCCAATATCTAACAAAAGGAGATAGTTAAATGTTATATGATATAAATGATAGTCAGTATGGTTGTTGTAACAATAGTTGTAATTGCCAATCACAATTTGGTTGTTGCCGAGTTGTTACAGCTTCTGGCCCTAGAGGTCCACAAGGAACGCCTGGTATCACTGGAGCAACTGGTCCAATTGGTCCAACTGGTATGACTGGTCCAACTGGTCCAACTGGTCCTGCAGGTGGCCCAACTGGAGCTACTGGCCCAACTGGTCCAACTGGAGCAACGGGAGCAACTGGTTTAGATGGTGTAATTGGACCTACTGG
>CAJTNA010000021.1 GCA_910577845.1 uncultured Christensenella sp.
TAACTTTATATACAAGTATAGTGGATAAGCCATATTTACAACTTGCAATGCTTATAAATAATATGGGTGGTGTAAGCAGTGCTGGTAGTAACATACTTTGGGAAGTTACTTGTGGTAATGATAATATAGAAAAATATTTTTAATTAAGAATTTATCATAATTAGTTTTGCAAACTGGGGCTATTACATTTAAATATTATATTGCTTAAATATATTGAAATGTTTTAATGTTTACAAGAAATGTAATAGTTGATAAATATTAAAATGACTACATTTTGCAATAAATGTAAATAGTTTAGAATTACTAAAAACTTAAAGTTTAAAAGCAAATTCATAACTGATATACCAAAGTGATTGGTAATAAGATTTTTATTTGGATTAATACAATATATTGTATAAGATAGGTTTTCTATTTGTTGGGTGCCATTCAATTTAATAGTTAATAATGTAATAATATAAACTCCCTTTTTAACGGCTAGTTAAAAAGGGACTTGTTTGTGCGTTTATGTTATTATGCTTTAGGTTCTTCGCTTGTAAAAGATTTGATTTTATAAACCATATCACCCTCACTAATGATTAAAGGGACTCTGTTTGCTGGTATTGTAATTCCGCAATAATCTTTAGTCTCTGGCTCTTTAGATATTGTAACTTCCATTGGTTTACCGCTACCTGGGAAAGATTGATTTAAGCTTAGTTTAACAACATCTGCTTTGATTACTTCTTCGCTATTATCAAAAATCTTTTTTAATTGGTTAGCTTCAGTAATAGAAGCCGTCAATGTTTTCATTTTTGAGTCACTAATGCTTAGCACGCTAGTAGTTATTGCTGTAAAGTTATTATCAAGGTAACTACTTCTTGCAATATGGTAAAGCATTAAGTTATCATAAAAAGGCTTTTTAATCCATTTACCAGTTTTAAGTTCGCCACTATTTTCTACACCATCAAAGTTGGTTGAAAATTTACATTTTTCGTCCTCATAAAAAATTTGTGAAATTTGATTAATGTCTTTGTTTGGTGAAAAACCTTCGTGTCCAGTAATATGAATTTTTTTATAGCTAGCAACTGGCTCAAAAGACGATTTGAAAGCAACTTTTGCAAACATTGTACTGCCATCATTTAAAGCTGTATCAATTGTAATAACTGTACCAGAAAAGTTAGCTAGGTTACGGTCACCAATAGTTACTTTGTTATCTGTATTGGCATAGTTTACTCTTTGAGTAGTGATTGTACTAGTGCCAGTGTATTTTGTATCGCCAAGTGTGCGAGTAACATCATAAGTGATTTGTTCATAATTGCCCCAAGGGTCACTAAAAGTTTTATGAGGTGGTTTACTTATACAACCGACCAAAACAACCGATAAAAGTGCGATTAGACATATTAATAACAAGATTTTCTTTTTCATATATACCTCAATTTATTTTGCGTTTATTAATGAATAAATTAATTACATAGTAAGTTTAGCATATTTTTATAAAAAAAACAATTACTTTAACCGCTTATTATAAAAATGTTTAAAAATTACCTTGAAAAGGTTGTCGATTTCGTGATATAATGATAACAATGAAAATAGAGGTGGTAGAAATATGCCGATTAAAGCTATTTGCGGTAGCACTTATTCGCTAGTGAGAAAGAGTGTGGTAGCTATTTTAAAAGACAATTTATCACTTGATAAAGTGAACTATATTATTTGCCCAGATAATATGGTTAATTTTGTTAAACGGCAAATAATGATAGAATTAGGGGAGAGTTGTGCATTCAACTTTAAAGTATTGAGTTTGTTAATGCTTGCAAAAGAATTTTTACCATTAGATAAAAAGCTTGTAACAGCAAGTCAAGGTGAAATGATTTTAAAAAACATAGCTGTAGGGAACGCTAGTAAGTTGAAATCATTTGGTAAGATTATTGACAAAAATGGTGCTATAACTGAGATTATGGCTATGATAGACAAGCTTGCAAGCAGTAATATTAATCCTATGAAATTAGCCGATTGTGGTAAAAGTATAGGTGGTATTTTAGGGGAAAAAGTGCTAGATATTGCTTTTTTATATGACGAATATTATAAGGCAATTGCAAATATTTATTTGGATAAACACATTATATATAACAACTTTTCTATAACTGAAATGAGAAGGGTTTTGCCAGAAAACGCAAACTTTTATGTGGTAGATTTTAGTATTATGACGGCGGAAGAGATACGTATGTTAAACGCTATAGCAAAAGCTTGTAAAAACTTTGTAATAGGTGTTATTTGCAATGAGAAAAGTGATAATAAACGTATTTACCCTCGATTTTTGATAGATTTTTGCAAAAATTTAAGTATTAATGGCTTTGCCATAGAGTTTTTGAAAGCGGATAAAACAATTGAAGTGATTAGAGATTTATTAGTAAATAATCTTTATGGATACAATCAAAGTGAAGAAGTAATTTGTGATGGAAGTATTGAGGTTAGGCACGCAGATACTACATTACTTGAAGTCAAAGGTGTTTGTAGGGAAATAAGAAAGGCAGTAGTTGAACTAGGTTATAGGTATAAAGATATAACAATTCTATGTCCTAACATTGATGTATACAAAAGTGATATTATAAGACAATTTGAAATTTTTGAATTGCCATATTATTTAAAAAATAATTACGATTTAGTAGATTTTGCTATTTGCAAATTACTTGTTAATAGCTTGGAAATATTAAAAAGTGGTTATGATAAGTCTATAATGCTAGATTTAAGTAAAAATCAGTTATTAGGCTTTTGTAATGACGACATAAATAAATTTGAATTGTATGTAAATAAGTATAATATAGATGGTAATCAATTTTTAACTGACTTTGAGTGTAGTAGCGATAGTTTATTTGATAAAGCAAATGAGATAAGAGCTAAATTAGTGCAATTACTAGGTGTACTTGGGGAAAGTGCTAGTGGTTGTGGTAGTTTTGCTATTGAGTGTGTTACTAATTATCTTAACACTATAATTAGCGGTAATAGTTATTACATTTATTTAAATAAATTGCAAGCAGTTGGTGGTGAAAACGCAAGATATATGGCAGAACTTGCTTATTCAAAAGTGCTAAGTATAATTGCAAGTGTACAAGAGGTAGCTTCTGTAATCAATAATTTAGATGTGTATGGTGCGTTGCAAAATATTCTAGCAGTTAGTAAAGTTTGCGGTGGAAAGCAACAAATGGATAGCATTAATATTATTAGTGACAAAAAACAAGTTGGCAATCCAAAGTTGTTAGTTGTTATGGGTGCAAATGATGGAGTAATTGTTAGAGAAAGCAGTTCAATTGGTTTGTTTACTTATAACGAGCTAGAGTTACTTGCTAGTAATGGTATTGAGTTTACGCCAAATATTATGGATATCAACTACGATGAAAAATTTGAGGCAGTACAGCTTTTTGTTAATGGTGAAAAGGTTTTAATAACATATAATCAGGCGGTGGGCGATTGTTCGCTTGTTGTAAAAAATGTTTGCAATCTTTTGAATATAAAAAGTGAACAATTGGTTGGTGATAGTAATACTATCAATATGAATTATTCAAATTATGCTATGAAAATCGGTACTAAAACTAACGCAAAACAAGAATTAGCCAATTATTTTGGGGAAAGAATGCGTGGTATTGATATTGGTGACAGAAAAGTTTTTGACTATTTGTATACCAAATTAGACGGTCAGTTTAAATATGAAAACATTATAAAAGAAAAAGATTTTAAATATGTAAAGCCTAATGATTTATGTTGGGGTAAATCTGAGGATAAACTTTTTGCAAGTGTGTCGGCGGTGGAAAGGTATCTTGAATGTCCGTTTAAGTTTTATTGTGAGAGGATGTTAGGACTTAAAAAGATTCAAAATGGTGGCTTAGATAATGCTACTATAGGTAGTTTTGTACATAGAATACTTGAAAAGTTTTTTAGGCGAAATAAAGATTTGAGTTTGCCAGAAGATGAAATTAAGAAAATAGCTAATGATTTGTGCAGAGAAACTATTTTGGAAGAAAGTTTTAGGGTGATTGGTAAGTCTTATAGCAAAAATGCTCTAGAAAATTCATTATTTAAAAGAGCGGAATATGTGGTATGCAAAGTAGCTACTGTTGCAAGTCGTAGTGATTTTGAGCTAAAAAAAACAGAGCTCACATTTGGGTTTGAGTACTCAGATATTCCAGCATATTCTATTAAGGTTGGTGACAAGCAATACTTTGTAAGAGGTAAAATTGATAGGATAGATAAGTTTGGTGATTATGTTGCCATTATTGATTACAAGTCCAAGAGTAAAATTAGTTGCAGTGCTAAAGAGGTGTATTATGGTGAAAGGGTGCAATTACTAATATATCTTAATGCTTATACGCATCAATCAAAGGTGACTCCTTTTGCGTTGTTATATATGCCTATGCCATATAGCTATGCTAAGGGTGAGGATAGTGCTGTTTATAAGTACTCAGGGTTCGTGCGGGATTTGGATAATGCTATTTCACATTTTGATAATAAATATCAAGATGAAAGGCTATGTTCCTTGCCGTTAAAATTCTATAAAGGGGAATTGACGGATAAAAATAGATTGAAAAAGCAAGAGCTAGATATTTTGTGTGAGTATGCGGATAAGGTAGTTGCACAAGCAATTAGTGAGATTGAAAGCGGGTATATTGAGGCAAAGCCAGAAAGTTGTGACGGGTGTGATTATGGACAAATTTGTTTGAGGCAAAATGCCCCTCAAAATAGGCGTAAAAAAAATGGCAAGCAAATTGTGATTACAAAGAATGAGGAAAATCAGGATGGCGAAACTGAAGTTTAATGAAGCACAACAGAAAATAATTGACCATAGAGAAGGTAATATGATTGTTTCTGCCTCTGCTGGCAGTGGCAAAACTACTGTTATGCTTGAGCGTGTGCTTGGAATGATAGAGGAAGGAACGGCTATTGATAGGATAGTTATATTGGCTTTTAATAATTCAATTGCTGCGGAAATACGTGCTAAAATGTATAAAAAGCTTATGGAAAGACTAAAAGAGGTTGACAATTCTAAGCAAGAGTTCATCAAAGAACAAATTGACAGACTGCCGTTTTGTAATATTATTACAAATGACTCATATTGCAAGAGGACAGCAAGCGAGTTTTTTCAAATAATAGGTATCAATCCTAATGCAGATATAACTTCTGAAGTGGAAAAGAAAATAATGTTTGGCAAAGCTTTTAAGAGTGCTATTGGTGAACTGAAAGAAACCTGCAGAAAGATATTTGATTTAGCTTTGAAGTTTGGCGGTGAGGACAAGTTGCTTAGCCAAATAACAGCAATACATAACTATGTTGCAACTCAATCGGGCGGAATGATGTGGCTAGATAAAGTTATTAGCGGAGTTTATACTGAGGATATAAGTAAATCAACAATTATGACATATTTATTTGATATGGTTGATGTTAAGGTGGACTCTTGTTGTTCGGCTTTAAGTGAGATTGTTGAGTTAATGAAAATTTACGCCAACGAATGCCCAGAAGATGGTAGAAAAAAATTAGAGATTTATCAGCAATATCTGACTTTTTTTGAGGGATTGAAAGCGAATAAAGATTATGACGAGTTTAGGAAACTTATATTATCTTTAGAATTTGTTAAAAAAGAAAGAGCAAAAAAGAATGTGGATATTGATTGGGATAGATACTCTGTTGATTTTTACAAGGTGAAAAATAATATTATTTGGTTGCAAAACAAGTTTGAAAAGCCACTAAAAGTTGTACAAGCATTGCATAAGGGAACCATTGCAGATATTAAATTGTTAGTTAATTTATACAAAACAACTCTAGCAAAATATACAAATCTCAAGGAAAAGGCGGGAAAATATGACTTTGCAGATTTTCCAAAAGCGGTGATAGAATTGCTTAGTGATAAGAATATTCAAAAAGAGTTGAGTATGAGGTATGACTATATTTGCGTGGACGAGTATCAAGACACTAACTATGTACAAGAGGAAATCTACACTAATATATCTAATGGCAACAACTTATTTATGGTTGGTGATAGCAAACAGAGTATTTATAGATTTAGACTTTCCGAACCTAAGATATTGCTTGACAAATATAACGATTACAAAGCGAATGAGGAACACGGCAGTACAATAAGATTGGATAACAATTATCGTAGTGATGAGGGGATTGTCAACTTTGTTAATGAGATATTTAATGATGTTATGACGAAAGAATATGGCGGAATTGACTATAAAAGCACGGACCAACTTGTATATGGTGCTAAATTTGACAATCCACAAGCTACATCATATGAGGTACATATTTTCCACGACCCAGAAAAAGGGGGGAAAGAAACAATTACCTTTGATAAGGTGTATTCTGTTAAAAACGATATCCTTGAGCAGAGTGAAATTAGTACGTCATATAAAGAGGGAATATTCATAGCAAATAAAATAAGGCAAATTTTGAAAAATTACAAAATTTATGATGCTGAAATTAAGGGTATGAGAAATGTTAGACTTTCCGACATTGCATTGCTAGCACGCTCTGGCAAGCCAAGTGTGCGTGAGGTTGTGAGAGCTATTCAAGACGCAAAAATACCTATTGACATAGCACCATTGCTTAAAGAACAAGGCGTATATGAGGTTGAGATTATAAAGGATATATTACGGCTTGTTGTTAATGATATGCAAGATTATCCACTTGCATCTGTGCTTGTTAGTTATTTTGTGGGTATGGATTATGACGATTTGTTGGATATACGTGCAAAGCAACCTAAAGCGGAATATTTTTGGAATGCTGTTAAGGCTGAACAAGAAAATAATCAAGATATTCAAAAAATGTATAAATTTATTGAAAATTTGCGTATAAAAGCCTCATATATGAGCATAAAAGATTTGGCGGAATACATTGTATACGATTGCGGTTTTGATAAATATATTTTGACTCAAGATGGCGGTGAGTTTAAACTAACTGCAGTAAAGACATATCTTGCGACATTAGGTGATTTGTCTAGCGGATATAGCTTGCAAGAGTATGTTGCAACTTTAACTGACGAAAAAATGGAAATTAAGGGCGGTTCTAGTGGTGATATGGTGCGAGCAATGACTATCCATAAAAGCAAGGGATTGGAGTTTCCTGTTGTTTTTGTTTGTAATATTGATGAGGACTTGGATAATAGCAAAGGTTTAGCAATGCCAAAAATTCAAATAAATAAGGATGCGGGTATTGCAATCAACTATTTTGATGAGGATACAATGACTTCAAGGAGTAATTTGGCTTTTGATGTATTACTTGAAAAGAATAGACTAGAGGATAAGGCAGAGGCAATGCGATTGTTTTATGTCGCATTGACACGACCAAAAAACCATATTATCTTAACTGGTTCAACTAAAGCACAAGAGTTGGAAGCACCAAGCCTTGAAAAGTCCAACAGCTTTTTAGATTGGGTATTGATTGCCTCACAAAGCAATCCAAAATTGAAAAATTCCATTATTTCGCATAAAGATGAAGATGAAAAACCTCAAAGTAATATGCAAAGGTATACTTTTATGAAATATAATGGTGCAAGTATTGATTGCATTGATAAATATTTAGATTTTGAATATAAAGATAAAAAAGCTCAAAATTTAAGTATAAAATATACGGTAACGGAGATAAATAAACAATGTGGTAATAAAAACTCGATTTTTGTCGAATATGAGGAAATAGACGAGGAGGAAAATAATTCTGATATTGATAGAGCAAAACGAGGAACTGCTTACCATATCGTGCTGGAAAATATTGACTTTAATTCTAACACATTAGATAAAGTTAATAGTGAGATTAATAGGCTTGTTAGTTGTGGGGTATTGACAGAGCAAGATGTGCAGAGCATTGATTCAAATGAGATTTTAAGTATTCTAAATAGTAAAGTTTTTGACTATGCCCGTAAATCAAAGTGTTATCGTGAGCAAGAATTTACACTTTATACAAAAGCTTGTGACGTTTTAGATACTGATGTCGAAGATAAAGTGCTTGTTCAAGGTACTATTGACTTGTTAATAGTTGGAGAGGAAGTTTGGATTGTTGATTACAAAAAATCAGACGAGAGCGATTTGGTACTTTTGGAAAGATACAAAATGCAATTAAAGCTTTATTCAATTGCGGTGCAAAAGGGCATTGGCAGAAAGGTGGACAAGGCGATGCTTTTTGTAATTGGTAGTGGTAAAGTGATTGAACTACAAGTTGATTGATAAAATTTATTAGACATATGTTAGAAAAAATAATGTAAAAACCATTCAAAAATCGATATTAAAATAAAAATCGTACTACATAATACAATTATAAGGAGAAAGATATGTGGTACGATTCTTTTTTATATCAATTTGAAAACTTTTTAGATGTTTTTAAAGGTGGAAGCCTTTATTGGGGTGATATTATTAATGGAACAATTATAGCAGTGCTACTTTTTGTTATCTTTACAATTTCGGCTGTAGTGGCTTTAATTGTAAATGGTACAGCTTGTAGCGATATTAAACTTGTAAGAACTTTTCGCAATTTGAAAATGTTTACAGCTAGGTTTGGTGTAATTCAAAAAGGTAATTTTACACATTTTAATAAAATGTGTTTGAGCAGAATGCCAGGTCAAGTTAAAAGGGCTTGCATTAAATATATTTTCTATCCAAATACTCAAACTCAAACTAACTTGAAAAGAACTTTAATTAGAGTTTCAGACAGAAGTTGTTCAAACGGCTTTATAGGTTATCTTTCAGTTTATGGTATTGGTGCGGTATTGGCTATTGTTACTATTGCTCTTGAAACATTTTATCTAGAAAGCAATAATTTATATCTTGCAATTAGTTTGTTTTATGGTGCAACTGTTTTGATTGTTATGGCTTTGCAAATGTATTATATTGCAAACAAATATAAAAATATTGACCTTCAAATTTATACTGAAATCATTTCAAGATATATTGATGACGGAAAAGCAGAGGCTATAGAGGAAAAACTTGCAAATAAGAGCGAAAATAAGGCTATAGACAGCATTGACGAACTAAGACGAGTAGTTTATGGCTTAATAGAGAGCGGTGCGTCTAAAGAGCTATTAGCTATGTTTAAAGACGGTTTGCTAAGTATTGCATCAACAAATTACAATAGTACAGCTGACCAACTACGTTTGGAAAACATTGTAACAAGAATAAATAATTATATTGCGTAAAATTTTTAAATGTTTACTTTGTTAATTCTTTTAATTATCATTAAAAGCAAAAAAATATTTAGCTATTATATTTAATAATTTTTGTTATTAGTAGTGATATACAAAACATTATAAAACTTATGCAATTTGAATGATTGAATCTCAATTGTAGATTTTTAATTTAACTAAAATTTTATTGTAAAACTATACTAAAAGCATTTTAATATTATTGAAAAAGTAATTATCTCCTTAGCCAATTAAAGGTTGTGGGGATTATTGCTTTTTCTAGTAATTGTAATAATAAAAATGCCAATAATTTATATGAATAATAATACAGCTAAAAGCTTGCTCTGAATAAGATAATTACGCAAATATATTGCCTTAATGCACATTGTTAAGGTTGGATATAAAAAATGAATATAAATTATATGCCAACTTTATGGTCATATTCAGTTAAACTAAGTATTTCATTATAGTTTAAGTCAAAATTGTACAAAGATTTGCAAATGTATCAAGTGTAAGCTTTACTTAAACTAGTATTGAAAGTATTTTTTGAAAATTGTAACTTGTAAAACATATTTTAGATTGCTTGTTCGAAGTTGCATCAAAAGCTTTTTATATGCTTATTTAAAACATTATATCAAGATAATTTTAGTAACTAACAAAATTTATTCTTTTATATTACAAAATCGATTGCAAAATTGATAAAATAGTGTTATTATATAGAAGTAAAGGTGATTTTGCCACTATTTTATCAACAAGCAAAATATTGTAACAAAAATTTGCTTATCATACGTAAAATGAATAGGTAGCAAGATTGGAACTAATGGAGGGTTTTTGACTGTGGACGCAGATTCGAGGTGTTTACCAAAACTTAACTTAATAATTCTACGCCACGGCAATAACTGATTATTGCTGATTAATTGACTTTTTGTAGTGGCGTGGTAAAAAACACGCTATTTTTATGCAATTTTTTGCGTGATGGCTACTAAAAGAATTAAAAGAGGTATAATCAATGATTCAACTATTTTACACTGACGAAAAAGAAAAAGTAACTGAAATCGATTTTAACACGATGGATAGTCGTGATATGCTTAATAATAAATGGATAAGACTTGTTAACCCTACAGATAAGGAAATTGAAAGTGTTGCTAAATTAACAGGCGTGGACGAGAGTGCTATTAAAGCCCCTCTAGACGATGAAGAGCGTTCACGTATTGAGATTGAAGATAATTATTCTTTAGTCTTGTTTGATATTCCTATCATTGAAGAAGAGGAGGGGGGCTACTATTCTTATTCAACTTTGCCATTGTCCTTTATCTTAACAGATAAATTTGCTATTACTGTTTGCTTAAAAGACACAGCAGTAATGAAAGACTTTACTATTGGCAGAGTTAAAACTTTTTCTACAAACAAACGTTCAAGGTTTTTGTTTCAAGCACTTTATAACGCAAGTACAAAGTATTTGCAATACTTAAAACAAATTGATAAAGCCAGTGGACGTATTCAGACAGAATTGCATAAATCAACACGTAATAAGGAATTGTTCCAACTATTAGACCTTGAAAACTCACTGGTTTACTTTAGTACCTCATTAAAGGGTAATGACTTGGTTATCAATAGATTGATTAAAACTAGTGCTATCATTAAGTATGAGGAAGACCAAGAACTTATTGAGGACGTAGCAGTTGAAAATCAACAAGCAATTGAAATGACAAGCATTTATAGAGAGATTTTAAGTGTTACTATGGAAGGTTATGCAAACATAATCAACAATAACCAAAATAACATAATGAAAATTTTGACTTCTATTACATTGTTGCTTTCTATACCAACCTTAATATCTGGTATTTGGGGTATGAATACGTGGGTGCCAGGTGAGGGCAAATGGTGGGGCTTTTTAGCCGTAACACTAGTTACAGTAGTAATATGTATAATTGTAGGCATTGTATTGCATAAAAAGAAATTGTTGTAATAATTCCGTGAATCTTTGGCATTATAAACTATAGAAAGTAAATTCTAAGTTGCCTTAATTTTGTATTGCAAGAAGCAATACTGCTTGTTTGCATAAGCACTTTCTGTTTGAATTGCCATTAGTTACTGCATAATGTGGCTACGCCAAGCTTCACGATAACTTTTGACAATAAAAACGAAGTTAATTAATTAAGTGATTGCATTATGAAAATTATGTTTTTAAATACATTAATTTATGGTGTTTTTAGTCAATGCGATTAATATCTTATCAATAATAAAATTATATATCATAAAAATTGCACTATAATTTGTAGTGCAATTATTCTTTAATTAAGTAAATTTGTAGGGATAAAAAGTTGGTTAACTTATATTATTATGTAAAGTTATTAAGTTAAGCTTAACGCATATTACATTATAGGGTACGTGATATTAATTTTTAAAATAGACTTAAAGTTAGTAAGCCTATTAAAGTAGCTTAGGTTATAATAATTTTTTAATTAGATATACTAGAATTAAAAAATCACTTTTTATATAATTTAAAACATATATACTTAAAATTTAAATTATTCTAATAAAAATTCAAAAAACTTGATTTTCTCCAGAAAGTTTTATTAAATCAAACTTTCTGGAGAAAATTATATGATTTTAACATTTGATTATTTGAGGGATATTAAACAATAAAACAAAAAAATGACACCTAAAGTACAGAATATTTTCAATTATTAATGCAATATTTAAAATTTATTGCATTTATTAGTGTTAGTATTGTAAAAGTTGTTATAACTTGTATGTAAGGTAATACAAGTTATAACGAGATATAGTTGGTAAGAGCATAAATAAAGTAAGTTAAAATCATTTAGCAGAGTAAAGTTATATGATAGAGTATTAATAAAGCTAAATATAATTAGGCTAAAAAGCATTTGTTTTACTTGTTTGGTAGGGTAGTAATATAGGTGGAATGTAAATCTAAACTAGATATAATAAGATAAAGGATATTTAGTTTGTTCTACTAATTTGGTAAGGTAAAGCTATATGATAGAGTGTTAATAAAGCAAATTAGATAGGTATAGTAATATAGGGGAGATTAGTAATGTAGATTGAATTTGTTGGTATATAAATAAACAAAAACACGACTGCATAACAGCCGTGTTTTTTGTGTTAGAATATAGAGGAAAATTCTAATACATTGTATACTAATTATATCAATGTTAAAATTATGTTTTGTACCTCAATTACTTGTCTGACTAGTTTTGCCTTTAAATATTCTTTAATCGCATTTGTTGCGGTTTAAGATATTAGGTATTTTATTAGTCTAATTCGTAATCACCGATACCAATATCGTTGATGTTACCTCTTCTCTTGCTACCACTGCCACCACCTTTTGTGAAAGCTATGATTGCAACGATTAGTAGGATAAGTGCGATAGCACCAAGTACACCAGCAATAATATACCACATTGTGAAGTCTGCTGGAGCTTGCTCACGGAATACATCAATCTCAATAGTTCTTACAACTTGACCTGCTTTGTTAACGATTTCAACCTTAACTGTAGTAGCTTTACCATTCTCTAGGTTAGTATTGTTAGTAATTCTTGTACTATAGCTTGGGTCAATATTAACAGCAAAGTTAACTTCTGAAATATTGTGAGCAACTGTCATTGTGTATTTGTTGATGTCATCAGTAATTACAAGGTCATTTGTGATTGTGTTGCCATCTTTATCCTTAGCAGTAATGCTTTGTACAGTAGCGTCTTTACGAGTGATGTGTAACTCAATTTCTCTTGGTTTACCATTTACTGCAGTTACATTAATTCTAATTAAATTATCGCCTGCTTGTAAATCAATTTTATTAACATCTTTAGCTGTAATGCCATTGATAGTGATTTTAGCACCACTTACTTCAGGGGTAGCAGTTAATGATACTTCTGCAGTTGTGTAAGGAACAACGATTTCATAATAATCTTTGTTATTATTCATTACAAAGTCTTTAACTTCAGCTATTGACAAAGTGATGTTAGTGTTGCTGTTGTTATCGTCAGCTTTAATGATATTGAACTTGTATGTCTTTGTTTGACCATTGCCGTTTACACGAGCATATGCAAAGAATACATCTTTCTCATCAGTAAACATCTCAGATACATCATAAGTCTCGCTAATATTGTTGTCAGCTGCGAATTGCTCTGGAACTACACCAACAATTGTAACTGATGTAACGTCAGTACCAAGTTTAACCCAGTATTCTGTAACATCTTTATCAAATTTAGTATCTTTACCTTCAAAACCATCTAATAGTCCTAATGGTTGAGTATTGCCATTGTAAGTAACTTTTACATCTTCCAAATATGGCTCTTTAGATTCACGTTCAATTTCAACAGTGTAAACTCTTGTATAACCATCAATTTCAACGCTAATCTTGTAAACTCTACTTTCGCCACAAGGAATTGGCTCAATGTTAGCAACTACTTCTTTATCACCAGTTTTAACTTCTGTAGTGCCAGTTGTCAAAGTAACAACTGCATTATCTTCTTCAGCAATAGCTTGGATAGATAGGTCATTGAAATTATCAGCTGTACCAGCTTTTACCTTGTAGTCGGTTTTGTCTTTATCAAACTCAACATTAAGTGCTACTTCTTTTTGTGATTTATCAAAAATACTAATGCCTGTTAGAGCAGTGTTATCAACGGATTGAGCACGTTTAATTGTAATTGTGTAAGTGTTTGGAGCAACAGAAGTGTCTTCAGCATTTACAGTAATTCTCAATACGTTTTTCTCACCAACAACTAATGAGTATAAACCATCATTGTTTGCTGTACCAATTTTATCGTCAGAAACATATTCAACACTTACTTTAGCAAGTTCTTGACCGTCAGCATCTTTGTAAGCAGTAGGAATTGCTACATAGTTAAAGCCATTTACTTTGTAAGGAACTTCAATTGAAATATCGTTACTTGCAGATGACAATTTGCCTTTTGCATAATCAACACCATCACTACCAAAGATTGACAACTCAGATAGAGTAGCATCTTGATTGAATTTGAAATCAGGATTATGAATTGTAATCTTGTAAGTTTTAGTATTGCTACCATACTTAGAGTTTTCTGGAACAACAGTTACATTGAATACATATTTACCAGTTTTTGCTTGATTAGTTAAGTCAAACACACCAGTACCATTTACTTGAGCTTCAGCACTAAATGCTTTTGCTGAAATTGAAATGCTCTTAACTACTTTTCCTTCTGGTAATTGGTAAGAAGGAGTTAAGTTATCAGCTGTAAAGCCAATATTGATGTTTGTAAGAGTAGTCTCATTACCATCAGCATCAGCGATAGTTAAGTCAACTGTCAAGCTCTCCAACTTGTTTTCACTATCAGCAGAGTTACGTCTAACTGGAATATTGAAAATCAAATCGTCTTCGCTAGTCTTTAGACCATCAGTACCCTCATAAGTAATTTTTAATGGAGTATCCACACTTTCTCTCAAGTTCAATACATATGTATGATAAGAGAAATCACCAGCATCAGTAGATTCAGTGCTTGTTCTAGCCATTCTTACACCATTGATGTAAACTACTGTACTCATACCCTCAGCTTTAATTGTGATTGTAACTTGGCTTGTTTTGAATTTAACAAATACTTTACTATTTGTTGCTGAGTTGTCATCACCAAATTTCTTAAAGTTGCGAATATTTGAACCATCTACAGCAGGGAAGTCTTTATCAAAGTCTACAAGAATTTCACTCTCTGGTCTACCAGTATAATCAAATGCGATATCCTTGATGCCATAGTTGTCTTCAGTCTTAACAATTTCAATTGGGTAAGAGTTGCTACCTGCACCACCTTGTGCTGCAACACTTATTGTCTTTTTATTGTTACCAACTTTAATATCATTGATTGTATAAATTTTTGTTTCATAATCACCATATACATCATCACCAGTTGCAGGGGTGCCACTACCAATACCACTTAAAGAAGATTTATCAGTAATAGCAATCAAGAATTGAACTGATGTAGCATTGATGTCTACTTTCAATTGGAAGAACTTAAATGCTTCTGTTAAATCTGTAATTGCATCACCATAGTTAAATTCATCAGTTTCTTGTTGGTGACCAGTTAATTTATCATAAACATCTACCCAAGTGTCAGTTTCTTTTAATCTATACTTGAAAGATACGATTTGACCAGCCAAAATCTCATTTTTAACTGAAACGGTGTATGTTTTAGTGTTGCCTGCAGCAGCAGTAACAACCAAAGTATATTCACCCTCTTTCAATGTATAAGTTTTAATATCACCATCAACAGTATTTTCAGCCTCAACACTACCTAACATTAATTTGTAAGTTGCACCATCAACTAATTGGACATTAGCTTTTGCTGAATAACCACTTTCTTTTGGTAGGTGGAAAGTAAAGTCTTTACCAGGCACATTCTTATCTTCTAGTTGATAATCATTCATACCATAAGTATAATCAGCAGTAAATGATTGTACACCAGTTTCAACACTAATTTGTTTTAGGTTGAAAGTGATTTCTGTGTTAGCCTCAGTGCTGTTACTATCAGTATAAATACCTGCATTATTTTCTAGTTCTACAACTATTTTAGCATTTTCACCAATATTAGTTATTGAAATTTTATTGCCAGTTCTTGTAGATGTACAATTTGTATCAGTAACGCTTTTAATACCTTTAATACCATAACCGCTAGCAAGAACAGCATTGATATCAACTTGAGTTGCACCATCAGTACCAGTAGGAACTAAAATATCAAATTCATTAGCGTAATCTTCAATTTGTGTGTCTTCACTCAAACCTTTCTTAGTAGCTGTAACAGATTCATTAGTTGTAATTGAAGTAGTTGCATCTAGACCTAAGTAGATTTGTTTAACACTAACGTGGTATGTAGCTGGGTCAGGTGTATTTGATGTTGTATCTTTATAAGAAGTTACATCAATTTTAATATTTGTAACACCAGCACTTCCGCCATTTAGAGGAATTTTATATATGTGAGAACCAGTAGCGATTGGCTCATATTCCTTACCACTAACGGTTACTTTAACCTCTGCAGTAGAGTTGTTAGGATTAGCAAGAATATAAAAATCGTCTTTAGAAGCTTTTGCTGTTACATAATCGTGTCCCAAAAGAACTGGAGCTTCACCAGTACCAATATTAAACTCATATCTTGTTTCATCCTCACCATCAAGTGTGCCTTCAATAATAACCAAATCTCTTAAAGTTTTGTCTTCAGAAGGTTTAACAGTTTCTACAAGAATACCACCACCTACAGTATTGTCAATTAAGTTGCCAGCACCAGTAGAGAACATATCCTTGTCTGTACCGCCACCTGCAGTACCTTTATAGTCGTAAGAGCTGATAAAGTTATTAGTGCTAGATTCAATATTGAAACTGATTCTATTATCAGTTGGAAGAGAAGCACCCTCTTTATACTTAAAGTTAAGTTTTACAACTAAGTCATAAGTTGAGTCAACTCTTTGAGTTAAATTGTCGCTTTGGCTTGACATAACGAATTTTACGAAACCTAAGCTACTATCAACCATAGTAACATTATGAGTAGTTGCAAATTTGAATACATCAGGAACTTCATAACCAACAAGTTCAAAATCTTCACTGGCAGTAGCTAGAGTAGACTTGATGTAGAATTCTGCAGCACCCCATTTTTTGTCGTGATTGTCGTCATTTTTTAATTTTGCAGTGACAGTAAGAGTAAATTCATCTTTTTGCAAAATAGTTTTACGACTTGATTCCAACGTAATAGAACTTTCTGCATTGTACTCTACTGGTGTACTATCATTCTCTGCTACTGGTTTAACATTCAATGTAGTACAGCCGACAGCCATACAAAGAGTGAATAAAACAATAAGGATAAATAAAACCAAATTTTTTCCAAATGTTCTTTTCATGTTATAATCTCCTTTTCAGATTTATTTGTTGCCCGTTTTAAGGGGCGTTCGATAGTCTTGTTCAGTTTGGATTTTAACTATCAAGTATAACTATATTTTTCAGGCTGATTTTTGACGGATTTTTCAAACATAATTAATTCCCCAAACCTATCAAAAAAAAGTCTGAATGTGCATTAAAAATTTTTATGCACGGTTACGAGTTTATTATAGTAAAACTGACCTAATTTGTCAAGCAATAAATATGGTTATTTTTTAATGTATAATTCAATGTTAAGGAAATTTTGGCAAATTTGCAACTTTTTCCTAAAATTTTCATAAAAGTGAAAGTTTGTCGAAAATCATTATAAATCTCGATTTTTTTATAGTTAAATCACCATATGTATCGATTTTCGATAGATTGTTTTTTAATTTATCGTGTCTAAAATAGGTGAAAATCGTCATTTTTGAATGATTTTGATAGCATTTATATGTCTTAAGTAAATTTTTGTTAAAATTTGTCAGTTTATTGTAAAATAATAAAATTTTGCAAATTATACTCATTTATTGGCTACGATTTTCGTGTATTTTTTTAATTTTCGGTCTATGTCAGTGTGTAGTAATAGGGAA
Organism: uncultured Christensenella sp.; assembly: GCA_910577845.1. Classification (GTDB taxonomy): domain Bacteria; phylum Bacillota; class Clostridia; order Christensenellales; family UBA3700; genus MGBC100798. The sequence continues at coordinate 17,620 of CAJTNA010000021.1, forward strand.
ATAATTAATCAATTTATATGAAAAATTTCCCTAAAAGTGCATAGGAAAAAGTGATAATTTTCAGGTAAAATCAGTTCAAAAATTGACAAATTTTTATGCATTTTTTGTGTATAAATTTGGCGTAAAAATAACTTGTTTTTTTAGGTCAAAATTGCAAAATTTTGACCTAAAAATTGATAGATTTTTTTGTGCAATTTAGCATAAATTATTGCCTCAAAGTCATCGCATTTTTCTCTAAAATTTTTAAAAATATTTGCTTTTGTTGCACTTGATTTGTGTAAGCATTATAGTAATTTGCAAATTTAAAACTTTGCAAAATTTTATAAAAATGGAAAGCAACTTTTCAAAATTGAAGCAACAAATCAACTGTATTGGCAATATAGTTTATGCAGTAAAAGGATATACTATTATACTAATTTTTGTCGCAAAATGTAATTTGGCTAAACTGCAAGCAATGGCATAGTTGAATAAAAGTGCTTGCAATAAGGGTAAATGTACGCATACATTGTATGCCTAATTTTGCTTTTGTGTTAATTTTGGTTAGTAATTTGACAAGGTAGCAAAGTATAAAAAAACTTGTAATTAAGAGAAAAAAAACTTAGTGAACTTAAAAGAAAGATATGGAAAGTATAGTGTTTTAAGTTGGACAAATAAATCAAAATATGTATTTTGCAAAAAGATAAATATTGATAATTAATATTATAATATAATAATATATAGTAAATTTTTAATAAATAAAAAAGTTGGCAGTTTGATGGTGTGTCCAAGAAGTTATTATGAAAAGTGCGGTATAGTTTTGAGGCAAGCCAAAAATATAATGGAGTATTTAGCATATTCTAAATAAGTAATAGCGAGTTAAAGTATTACTCAACATTTGTCTAGCATTTAATTATATTGGGTATTAAATAGGGGGAATATATCCGAAAAATGCAAAAATATACCCAGTATAAGTGACTAAAAATAAAAAGTTGAAAAATTTTTAAAAAACTTATAAAAAATGTTTGACAAAACTATTGTGGTGTGATATTATGTAAAAGCTGTCAACGGACAGTCAATTAAATACCTTGCTCATTTATGGGGGTGTAGCTCAGTTGGTAGAGCACCTGCCTTGCAAGCAGGGGGTCAGGAGTTCGACTCTCCTCATCTCCACCATTATATGGGCTCATAGCTCAGCTGGTTAGAGCACACGCCTGATAAGCGTGAGGTCGATGGTTCGAGTCCACTTGAGCCCACCAGCACTTAACTTTTGTTAAGGAATTGCACATTGACAACTGCATAGTAAATAGTATTGAAATACGACTCGGATATATAACCAGAACAAATATATACGAGTATAAACAAAAAATATCAGACGAAGAAAAAATGGTAATATCATTTTAAAATTCTACAGATATTTTGCCGAGGATAAAAAAAATTGAAGGTCTTAAGATAGTAAATCGACGTAAACGATTAAAAGAAAACGATTAAGCTACGAAGGGCATAAGGTGGATGCCTTGGCACTAGGCGCCGAAGAAGGAC
>CAJTNA010000022.1 GCA_910577845.1 uncultured Christensenella sp.
TGGATGGAAAGTAGAGATATACACAAATAGTGGAGAGATGGTAGAGGAAATATATTTATCAGTACTAGGTGATTTAACTGGAGATGGTAAAGTAAACTCTGCAGATGTCAATTATATTAGACAATTAGCAAATGACAAAGAATCATTTAATGGTTTAAGTGATAAGGCTTATATTCAACTAGCAACATTAATTGTTAATAAGAATGGTTTAGCAAATATTGATTGTGAGATATTATGGAATGTTGCTTGTGGCAAGATAGATATAGCTGACTTTATTTAATTTGATTTATTTCAAATATAAAGCCACATAATTTACATTATTGTAATCTGTCTATACACTCACAGAAAAGTTGATTGTGAGACCCTGATAAGTGTGGTGAAACCACAGTTTTGCAATAACTGATGTTAATTCAAATTGTAGGCACTTGCGTTAACAAGCAGTATTGCTATCACAATACTAAATTTAAGGAAACTTAAAATTTGTTTCCTATAATTTATAAAACCAATAATATAAATGTTTTTATCAAAAGATAAATAATTTATCAAAAATAAGATATAAAAAAAAATATATAAAATAAACAAGATGCTTGACTAGCATCTTGTTTGTTTAGTTCTTTAACTATTCATTAAGTAGTCTTTCTACATATTCCATAGTTGCATCTGGGTCATATGTCTTGGCTTTAATTAGTAGTAAGTCACCGCCTTCAAGTTTAGTTTCCGCACTGGCAATTAATTGTTCGTCCTTTTTTGAAATAGTTTTTACAGCACATTCTGGTGGCCATAATAAGTCTTTTATCAATTTGCCGTCCGCAAAAGAATTATGTTCAACTGTAACTTTAAAGCTTATTTGTTTTTGGGATTTGCCTTCACGTTCTTCTTCAACATTGCGTTCAAGCAGTGCATCATAAAGAGGTGGTTGTTTAAACAATTCTGCAACAATGGTTGCGATGAAAATTGTTATACCAGTAAATAGGAAAGAGTGGAAAGAACCAGTAACCTCCATAACTAGTACCATTGCTGTTATTGGTGTACGTACACTTGCACCAAAGAAAGCCGACATTGAAATTACAATAAGTAATTTATACAATGAGGTTTCAAGCCCAGCCATTTGAAAAAGATTACCAAATAAACCGCCAAGTAAAGCACCTATAGTCAGCATAGGAATAAATAGACCGCCAGTAGCACCGCTATTAAATGACACTGGTATCAATATTAATTTTACTAATAGTAAAACTAGTAACATCCACCAAATATAGTTGCCATTACCAATATTCATTATTAATGAATGTCCACCGCCAACAGTATCAACTAATGCTAAACCAACACAACCGCAAAGCAAGAATGTGAAAACAAGTTTAAACCATTGTGGCAATTTTTTAGGTACTATTTTTTGTGAGTTAAGAATAAGCCAGTTAAAGCCTACACTTGAAAGTCCAATTATTATGCCGATAATAACTAGCATCCAAATATTTTGTAATGCGAATTTATCTGGGAAAGCACCAAAATCGAATAAATAACCTGTGCCACCCCAAAGCTTTGATATTGCGTTAGAGACCAAAGTGCCTATAGTTACAGAACAGCCTGCAGTTAATAGTAGCATTGGTGTAACTTTTTTTTGTACCTCTTCTATAACAAATATAATACCCGTTAGAGGAGCATTAAAGGCTACAGCTAAACCAGTACCCGCACCAGCGGACATTATATATCTTGTCCAAGCCATACGGCATTTTAGTACTCTACAAGCACCTTGAGCAGTAGTGGCACCTATTTGAATAGATGGTCCTTCTGAGCCTAAAGATATACCGCCAAAGTAGGTAAGCAGTGAGGATAAAATAGTTGTAAGTAAAACTCTTAGCCAACGAAAAGTTAATATGCCACGCAACACACCCTCAGTACGTGGAACACCGGAACCTTTACATTCTGGTGTTGCTTTAAGTAAAAAGTGACAAATTAAAGCAATAACTATAAGTCCAAATAAAAATAATGGTGTCCAAAGTGGGTTGCTACGAACTAAGGTGTAAATATCTTTAGACCATTCTGTTAAAAGATTTGCAAATTTTGTATACAAACCAACAAGAATACCAACAACAATACCGCATACACCACTATAGCAAATTACAGGAATAATAACATTGCGAAAATGCCCTAGAGTAGGTCTCATACTGAAATTGTTTTTTGGTTTTTTTTCTAACTCTGTATGAGTTGCCATATCTTCAATAATTACATTGGAGATATTATCGTTTTTGTCATATTCCTCATCGTAGAAAATGTTTTTTTCAAAAGCCGAATTGTCATTAACATCTGTTAAGGTACGATTTTCAGAGGTTTTTTCGTTTAAATTGTTCTCTTTTTGGTTGTTCAAGTCGTTATTTTGCATATGTAACTTTATCCATAATTTTATTATAGATTTAGTATATCTTAATTTATGACATATGTCAAGCACGCTAAATAATTTACTTTTTAAAAGTAGTTTTTTATCACCGCTAGGTAGCATATAGCATATATTATATTAATTTAAATTTGTAGAGGGGGTAGATATGAAACCGATAAAAGTAAATTTAGAGTATCCAGAAATTGATATAGATTGTTTAAGCTTAAGCGATTGCCGTTGTTTAATGGAAGACTATGGTGGTGCAGAAAGTGAGCTTACTGCTATATTGACTTATATGTATCAAGCATATGTCATACACGAAATGGAAGAATATAAAGAGTTGTACGATACTTTGGAGGGAATTGCAATAACCGAAATGCACCACCACGAATTATTAGGTGAAACAATAGTCAAATTGGGTGGTACGCCAGTTATGGGTGGCAACCAAAAATTTTGGAATGGCAGTATGGTAAACTATTGCAAGGATGTAATCAATATGATTAATATTGACATTAAGTCTGAACAAATAGCTATCGAAAATTACAAAAAAACTATTAGATGTGTACAAAATTATTCTATTCGTGAGTTAATTGAGCGTATTATTATGGATGAGGAGTTGCATATTTTAGCACTTGAGGAACAAAAACGCAAAATATTAGGTAATTGATATGCTAATAATTTTTTGCAAAACAAGAATTTGCAAACGGTGTTAGTCGCAGATTTAATTTGATTAAAGAAAGCTTTTGTTTAAGTATAAATTATAAGCAAAAGCTTGTTTTTATATGTCCTTAATTTTTTAACATAGCAAGCAATACCTAATTTTTTAATTACTTTAAATAATATAAAAGCAATATTGCTAAAGGGTTGTTTTTAAAATAAAAATATACTTACGCAAATTAAAATTAATATTTTGAGCAGTAGCAATTATTAATAATTAGTAATTTATTAAAAGGATATATATTCAAGCATAGTAAATAGGTATTTTTTTACTAAAAAGAATGTCTAAAAGTGTCAAAATAAAGCATTTATTCATTATTATTAGCTTAAATTTTACTTAAAATAAATAAAAATACAAAAAAACACTTGTTTTTATAGTTTATTTGTGCTATTATAGTAAAGCTAAGTAGAATGGAGGTTTATTCTAATGAATATGTTAAACTCATTAATGTATATAGTAAGTGCCGTAGGTAAAGACTATACTGGAATTCATATTTTCAGAGATATTTTAGTTGTATTTATGGTGCTACTAGCAATCGCTATTATTGTACTTATCCTTATGCAAAAAGGAACAAATGACAATATTGGTGTAATTGGCGGTGAAACAGACACTTATATGGGCAAAAACAAAGGTCAAAATAGAGAGAAAAAACTTAAGCTTGCTACTGCAATCATTGGTGCTATTATTGTGGTTATGGCAATTATTTACTTTATTTTGGCGGTTGTATAATTTAATGCTTTGTATATTTTCGGCTGTTGCCTAGCGGTTACAGCCGTTTTGTTTTGTATAAAAGTATTTGTAAGGAATTTGCTTTAAAGTTAATTATAGATAGTATTTGAAAACTATATTTAATAAAGTCAACATAAATATTGTAAACAGATTAGAAAATTTTATTGTTAGATAAAACATTATTAATAATAAAGTTAAACATTTAAAAAAGGTAATAATAAATTAAATAAAGATAAAGTCTTGTTAGAATACAGAATAAATTGATTAAAAGCTCACAAAATTATACAATCTTATTTTGTGAGTATGTGAGATAAAATGGAATTTGAAGTTAAAATAGTGGAAAAAATTGAAAAACTTAAGATAGATGGTTTAACTTGTAAAGCTATAGCTAACAAGTTAGGTTTTTACAGCAAATTTGAGGTAACAGAGATAGCTAAAGTGTTAAATGGAATGGTTAAAAGTGGTAGGGTTGTGAACAGAGGCAACAAGTTTTTTAAAGTGCAAGATATAAAGGTTATAAGAGGTGTGCTACGTGGCAACCAAAGGGGTTTTGCTTTTTTGGTTCGTGAGGACGGCGGAGATGACTTGTTTGTTCCGCATAGAAACCTTAATAAAGCACAGCACGGAGATACTGTATCTTGCGTTATTGTAAAAGGTGACGAGGCGAAAGTTGTCAGTATAGAAAAAAGAGGTTTGTCACGAATTGTTGGTACTTATCAAAAAAGTAAAAATTATGGTTTTGTAGTTGCGGATAATAAAGATTATTATTCAGATATATTTGTGCCGAGCGGTAGTGACTTGAAGGCAACAAATAATACAAAGGTTATAGTTGAGATTACTAAGTATTCAGACCGCAATCCAGAGGGCAAAATTGTAGAGATTATTGGCAAAGTGGGTGAAAAGCAAAGTGATGTGCTTGCAATTTTAAAGTCATATGGATTTTTTAATTACTTTCCAAAAGAGGTTGAGAGAGAGGCTCAAAGTATGCAAGTTGCACCAAGTGGTGACAGAACTTCTTTTGTAGATATGCTAACTATTTCCATTGATGGCGATGATAGCAAAGATTTAGATGATGCAATCTCTGTTTTTAAATATGATAATTACTATAAGCTGTATGTGCATATAGCAGATGTTTCGCATTTTGTTAAAAAGAATAGTGTTTTGGATAAGGAAGCATTTAAGCGATGTACAAGTGTATATTTTCCAGACAATGTTTATCCTATGTTGCCACCTATCTTAAGTAATGGACTATGTTCATTGAATGGTGGTGAGGAAAGACTAACTTTGACTTGCGAGATGATGATTGGTTTTGATGGTAATATTTTGGATAGCAAACTTAGCAAGAGCATTATTAAAAATGATTATGCAATGACATATGCTAATGTTCAAAAAATATTGGATGGTGACAAGGAATTAATTGAAAAATATTCTAAAGTTCATAAAATGATTAGGGATGCTTATGAATTGTCTAGGATATTGAATGAAAAACGTCAAAGACGTGGTTGTATTAATTTTGAGACAAAAGAATGTAAGATTATTTTGGATAGCAATGGTGATGTTAAGGATATTAAACCGTATCCTTATTTAACAAGTAATAGCATTATTGAGGAATTTATGCTTGTGGCAAATGAGACCGTGGCAAAATTTATGTGTAGTTTGGAGTTGCCGTTTGTGTATAGAACTCACGAAGAGCCAGACGGTGAAAAAATGCTTGAGTTTAGGAAGTTTGTAGAGTCTTGCGGATATAGGTTGGACAAGGGCAAAATGCACCCAGCAAAATTGCAAAAGTTGCTTGCTGAACTTGAGGGGACACCAGTTGAAAGTATTATCTCTAAAGTTATGCTTAGAAGTATGAAAAAAGCTAAGTATACTATAGATAATTTAGGACACTTTGGGCTTGCTACGGAATATTATTGTCATTTTACTTCACCAATTAGAAGATACCCCGACTTGCAAATTCATAGAGTTATTAAGGGTATGCTTGACGGCAACTTAGGCAATTTAGATAATTTGGAAAATTGGTGTGCAGAAGTTGCGGAGACTTCAAGTGAAAGAGAAAGAGCTGCGGAAATGGCTGAGCGTGATATTGACGATTATTATAAAGCGGAATATATGCAAAGGCACATTGGTGATATTTTTGAAGGCATTATTAGTGGCGTTACCTCTTTTGGTGTGTTTGTGGAATTGGAAAATACTTGTGAGGGGCTTGCAAGGCTTAACAATCTACCACGTGATAAATATGAGTTTTTGGAAAACAGATATTTGCTTAAAGGTACTAAGCATAAATACACTTTAGGTGAAAAGGTAAAAATAGAAGTTTTAGCTACTGATATTGAAAATAGAAAAGTAACCTTTAAAATTTTAGATGATTTACAAGAAGCTGAAATCGAACAAGACAATATTGATTTGGAAAATGACAATTTTATCAAAGAGGATGCAAGTTTCAAAAACGAATTGAATATCAAGTCAAAAAGTGATTCAAAAGAAAAAGTGTATAATAATGGTAGCAAACAAAACAAATCTGATTTCCCAAAATATTTGGAAAGTATGAATAGAAAAAGCAAGCCACATTTGGGTAATAGTAAAAGTAAAAAGAAAGGCAGATAATAGAGGTGTTATATGAGTAATATCAAAATAGTTGCGACTAATAAAAAAGCATATCACGATTATTTTATTGAGGACACTTTGGAGGCGGGTATTGTGCTTGTTGGCAGTGAGGTAAAGTCTATAAGACTTGGTGCTGTAAATATGAAAGATACTTATTGCATAATAAGAGGTGACGAGATAGAGTTAATCAATATGCATATTTCGCCTTATGAAAAGGGTAGCTATTTTAATGTGGATAGCAGACGTGCTAGAAAATTATTACTTAAAAAGGCGGAAATCAATAAGTTGCGTGGCAAGGTTGAACAAAAAGGTTTTACCCTTGTACCTACAAAACTATATTTTAAACAAGGCTTGGTTAAAGTTGAGGTGGGTGTTGCAAAAGGTAAGGAATTGCACGACAAAAGGCAAGCGTTGCAAGATAAACAACAAGCAAGGCAACTTGAGCGAGATTTAAAAAATTACAACAGATAATTTGTTATAAAATTTACTTTTTTAATAAAAAACATTGAAAAATAATTTATTTTAAGATATAATGATAAATAATATATATCATTATATATAAGGAGTGCATTATGGATATACAGACTAAATGTGTGCAAGCTGGATATGAGCCTAAAAATGGTGAACCAAGGGTTTTGCCACTATATCAATCAACTACTTATGTGTACGATACTCCAGAACAACTTGCAAAGTTGTTTGACTTAAGTGAGGACGGACATATTTATACAAGAATTAGTAACCCAACAGTGGCGGGTTTTGAGGCGAAAGTAAATGCTTTAGAGGGTGGTGTTGGAGCAGTTGCTTGCTCAAGCGGACTTGCTGCGGAAACTTTGGCTATACTTAATGTTTGTTTTGCTGGTGATAATATTGTCAGCTTGGCAACTATTTATGGTGGTTCATTTAATCTGTTTAATGTTACACTAAGAAAGTATGGTATTGATACAAGATTTGTATCTCCAAAGGCAAGTTATGAGGAAATTGCAAAAGTTATAGACGATAAAACAAAAATCATTTATTGCGAAACACTTGCAAACCCTAATATGAATATTGCAAATTTTGAGTTACTTGCAAAAATTGCTGGTGATTTTGGTATTTTGTTTGTGGTTGACAATACTTTAGCAACTCCAATTATTTGTAGACCTATTGAACACGGAGCAAATGTAGTTGTACATTCCACTACAAAGTATCTTGACGGACACGCAAGCTGTGTTGGCGGTATAATTGTAGATGGAGGCAACTTTAATTTTAAAGATAATCCACGATATCCTGAGTTTAATACTCCAGATGAAAGTTATCACGGCTTGATATATACAAGTGTTGCACCTGCTTGCTTTAGCACAAAAGCGAGAGTACAAATGATGAGGGATTTGGGTAGCTGTATGAGTCCGTTCAATGCATATCTTACAAATTTAGGTTCAGAAACTTTGCACTTACGAATGAAACAACATAGTGATAATGCTTTGCTTTGTGCAAGAGCGTTAAGTAAAAATCCAAAAATTGAATGGGTGAAATATAGCGGTTTGGAAAATGACGAAAATTATGACCTTGCTCAAAAGTATTTTAGCGGTGGCTTAAATTCTGGTATGGTTGTGTTTGGAATCAAAGGTGATAGAGAACAAGTATGCACTTTTATGAAAGCATTAAAACTTGTAAAAATTGTTACTCACATTGCGGACGCTAGAACTTGCGTATTGCACCCAGCAACTACTACTCACAGACAATTATCCAGTGAGGAACTTGTTGCTTGCGGTATTAGCGAAAATTTGGTAAGGCTTTCAGTGGGCATTGAAAATCCTTACGACATTATAAGCGATTTGGAGCAAGCATTACAAGCAATTTATTAATTGAAAAATGTGACAATAATTTGTAAAAAGGAGATGAGATTATGCCAATAATTATTCCAAAAGCATTACCCGCTTTTAGCATATTACAAGACGAAAATGTATTTGTAATGCCAAAGGTTAGGGCAGAAACACAAGATATCAGACCTATTGAAATTGCAATAGTCAATCTAATGCCTACAAAGATAGAAACTGAAACTCAACTTATGCGACTTTTGGGTAATTCTTCTTTACAAGTAAATGTTACTTTGATAAAAATGGGTAGTTATGAAAGTAAAAACACAAGTGCTGAACATTTGGACAAGTTTTATCAAACATTTGATGAAATCAAGGACAAAAAGTTTGACGGAATGATAATTACGGGGGCACCAGTGGAAACATTGCCATTTGAGCAAGTAATGTATTGGGAAGAACTTACTCAAATAATGGACTATGCAGATAAAAATGTGACTTCGACTATCTTTATTTGTTGGGGGGCACAAGCTGGACTTAACTATTACTATGGTATAGGAAAACCATTGTTGCCTAAAAAAATGTTTGGTATTTATCCTAATAAAGCTGTTGCTAAGTTTGATAAATTACTAAAAGGTATGGATGATACTTTTTATATACCTATGAGCAGACATTCCACCATAGACGAGGAGGCAGTATTGGCTAATGAAAATTTGCAAGTGCTTGCACAATCAAAAGAGGGTGGCATTAGTATTATCAAAAGTGTTGACGATAAAAAGTTTTTCTTTATGGGGCATAGCGAGTATGACAGAGATACTTTAAAAACAGAGTATTTGCGTGACCTAGCAAAAGGTGATAAAATAGACCCGCCAATTAACTACTTTGTAAATGGTGATATAGATAATATAAATGTAAACTGGCGTAGTACTGCAAATTTGTTATACTATAATTGGTTGAATTATTACGTATATCAAGTAACACCATATCAAATTTAAATATTTATTAATAGGTGGTAGGGCTAAGCAATTAATTTTAATCATAATAGTGTATGTGTAAATAAATTGTAGTTATTTTAACTAAAAAACATTGCTTTATCGCAAATATATTATTGATTTACTAGCATAAAATTTAAATAAAAAATCATTTTATTTGTATTAAATTAGTAGTTTGATATATACTAAATGTATGCGAGGAATTGTTTTTGAAAATAAAAAATCAATCGGTATTAATAAGCTATTTTGGCTTTTAGTACCGATTTTTTGCATATTATTGGTAATTTTTACCATAAATTACAATACAATAAATTGTGTTGTGCCACGTGAGTGCCTAATTGATAACATTATATCTTGTACCTCAAATAGTTGCGATGTTATTTCCTCGTTTACTACAGATTACAGCCACAGCACTCCTGATAGAAAGCATAATATTAGGTTAGCATTAAAAAGTTTGAATGGTGTTGTAGTTAAATCGGGTGAGGAATTTTCCTTTAACAAAGTTGTAGGCAAGCGTACAGAGGAAAGAGGTTATAAAAAAGCGTTAGTTATCTTTAAAGGTAGCTATGTAGAGGGGGTAGGTGGTGGAGTATGTCAAGTATCATCTACTTTATATAATGCGTGGTTGCTTGCTGGACTAGATACTGTGTCAGTTAAGGCACATACTTTGCCCTCATCATATGTTGATTTGTCAAGAGATGCTACTGTAAGTGAGTATATTGATATGGTATTATTTAATCCATTGGAGAGTGATGTAAAAATACAAACTATCTATGACGAAAATAATATCACAATAAATGTTTTGGGACAAAGGCGAGAGTGTGAATATAGCTTAAAGTCTGAAACTATTGAGGTACTGCCATTTAATGAGGATATTATAGAATTAGATGAAGTTGGTGAAGATGAGTATTTTATTGGTAAAGTTGGCTACAAGTCACGCTTAATAATAACCATAACTAAAGGAGGTCGAGTTGTTGCAAAACGAGTGTTGAGAAACGACTATTATATCCCACAAAATAGTGTAAAAATATTGCGAAAATCGGCAGTAAATTAATTTTTATCTTTTGGAATAGTAGCTTTGATAAGTAAAAAAATTAATTCAATACAAGTAACATTTTTGACATTAGCACATATTATTAATAATGTGTTGTTAAAAAAAAGAGAACTCAAATTAAACAAAAGCTACCGCTTTTTGCTTGATAAATCAAGCTAACACAATTTGAATTAACATAAGTTACTACAAAATACCCTTTTGGGTGCTTTGCGACCGCGTCTGATAATATAAATCGGAAACAAAAAGTTTATAATTAAATTTGCTTTTCAGAGTTTTTAGTATATTGACAAATATAATAAATTGTAGTATAATTTCTTTTGTATTAAAAACAAGAGGTGTGTTATGTCAAATTATAAAGACGATTACAAATATTGGCTAACTAAAGTTACAGGGGCGGAGTTGGAAGAACTCACTTCTGTTAAAGATAATGACGAGCAATTAAAGCGTAGATTTGCCATTCCGCTAGAGTTTGGTACTGCTGGAATGAGAGGAATAATAGCATTAGGTACTGGTTGTTTAAACAGATACACAGTAAGACGTGCAACTCAAGGTGTTGCAAACTTTATTAAGCAAACTGGAATTGAGGCTATAAAAAGAGGTGTTGTTATAAGCTATGACACACGTAATTTTAGTTATGAGTTCGCATTAGAAACAGCAAGTGTACTAGCGTATAACGGAATTAAAGTTTATTTGTATAACGATACGCATCCCGTTCCAATGTGTTCATTTGCTATTAGACATTTAAATGCTTTTGTTGGCATTATGATTACAGCGTCACACAATCCGAAAGAGTATAATGGTTACAAGGTTTATGGTGAAGACGGGGCACAAATGTCACCTGAGGATACTGAGGTTGTTGTTAAATATATTAATGAGATTTCAGATTATTTTAGTGTACAAGGTGTTGAGATTAATCATTGCCGTAATAAAATTCAAACAATGAATAATGAGCTTTTGCAAGAAAATATAATTGTTATAGGCAAAGATGTTGAAGATGCTTATTTTGCAGAGCTTGCTAAATTGTCATTAAGTCCAGATTCAGTTCGTGAGGTTGCAAGCAAGATTAAAATTGTTTATACTCCATTGCACGGTAGTGGATACAAGCCAGTTACAACTATATTAAAGCAAATGGGTATACCTTGCAGTGTTGTTGAGGAACAAAAAGCACCAGATGGAAATTTCCCAACTGTTGCAGTACCTAACCCAGAGCAACCCGATGCGTTAAAGATGGGTATCAATCTTGCAAAACAATTACGTAGTAACATTGTAATTGGTACTGACCCCGATGCGGATAGAATGGGTGTTGCAATTAAGGATAACAATGGAGAGTTTATTTTGTTATCTGGTAACCAAATTGGTGCTATGATGATGGATTATATCCTAAAAAGGCGTAAAGCTCTGGGTATTTTGCCAGCCAATGGTGCGGTAGTAAAAACTATTGTTACCACAAATCTTGCGGATATGATTGCAAAAAGCTATGGTGTAACTGTATACAACGTACTTACTGGCTTTAAGTTTATTGGTGAAAAAATAAAAGAGTGGGAAGCAAATGGAAAGCATACTTTCTTGTTTGGATATGAGGAAAGCTTTGGTTATTTGTCTGGCACTCACGCAAGGGATAAAGATGCTGTAGTAAGTGCTATGCTTTTTGCCGAAATGGCTTGTTATTATGAGAGCAAAAATATCAAATTGTATGATGTATTACAAGATTTGTACAAAAAGTTTGGATATTTTGTTGAGGTTTCAAAATCTATTGCATTTGGCGGTGTCAATGGTATGGCTGAAATGAAAGCGGTTATGGATAAATTGAGAAGTCGTCCTATTAATAATATAGCTGGCGTGCCTATACAAAAGTTTATGGATTTGCAAAGTGGTACTTGTAAGAACATAGACGGAAGTGTGGAAAAAATCCATCTTCCAAAAACAAATGTACTTAAATTTACTTTGTCTGAAGACGAGTGGTGTTGCGTTCGTCCATCTGGTACAGAGCCTAAATTAAAAATTTACGTAAGTGTTAAAGGTGATAGCATAGAGCTTGCAAAAACTAAAAACCAAGATGTTTTAGGGTTTGTGGAAATGTTGGTCAACAATTAATATTAAGTAAGGATATGGCTAATTCTTAATTGCGAAAGTAAAAATTATGCAAATATTTAACTGAATTAAGTAAATTGTAATATAATTTTTTAAATATTATTGCTTTAATATAATTAATGTGATATAATTAAGAAAATAATTCTTTGATGGTAGGTAATTATGAGGATTAATATAACAGAAAACTGGAATGTAAAAAGTAAAAAAGATAAGAGTAGGGAAAATATCAACATTCCGTTCGCTTATGCATCCGATGGTAGCAAGAAAAGAGTTAAGTTTTCTAAGCAGTTCAAAATTAATGTAAAGAAAGGCGAGGAAGCTCTTGCTAAAAATAGACGTTATGTATTGGAGTTTGAGGGTATTGCCTCTCACGCTACAATTGAGCTAAATGGTCGACAACTAGGCGAACATTCTGGTAGTTTTATGCCATTTGCAATTGATATTACTGCTGCTATAGTTTTTAATGAAAAAAATAGATTAATTGTTTATTTGGATAATATTCCAAACAATGATGTTTTAGGACTTGCTAAATCAAGTGAGAATTTATATGAGGATTATGTAGGTATCATTCGTGATGTTTATTTGAACATTATTGAGAAAGAATGTTTTACTAACATTTATAATGAAACAGAGTGTCACGACAATTGTTTTGTTTACACTACTAAAGAAAAGGTTGATGGTAAAAACATTTATTATATGTGTGCTAAATGTCAAGTTAATTTTATTGAAACACCAAACGATATGTTTGTTGTTGCAACGCTTGCAGATAGTGGCAAAAATGTTATTTCTCGTACAAAGTTTAAATACAATGCGGAAGTTTTTGAAAATGGCTTTTTAGTAAAAGTACCAGTTGATGATGCCATTTTGTGGTCACCAGAATTCCCTTATTTATACTACTTAAAGTTAGAATTATTTGCAACAGATGCTATGAATGGTGAACACGTATTGGTAGACCAAAGGGTTTACAAACGTGGTATACGTGAATTTGCGGTTAAAGATAATAAGTTCTATGTAAATGGTAAAAAGACTGAAATTAAAGGTATTTGCCATCATCAAGTATATCCATTTATTGGTATGGTTACTTCACGCAGAGCGGAATTTAGAGAAGTCCTTAAAATTAAAAATGCTGGCTTTAACGCAATTAGGCTTGTTAACTATCCTGCTTCTAAAGAGTTCTATGAGGCTTGCGATACATTAGGTATGTTGGTTATCAATTGTGTACCTAACAATGGTAAATTTGTAAACTCTGACGCATTTAAAGCAAGTGTAAAAACTGCATATTCAGAGCTTGCATATCGTGATAGAAATCATTCAAGTGTATGTATGTGGGAGATGACAATTGGTAATTTCTCAAGTAAAGATGGTCTTACTGATGAATTGATTAAAGAATGTATGGAGGCAGTTCAAACAGCTTATCCAGAGGGTGATAAACCATTATTTATTGGTGACACTACTACAAGAGATGCTGAGGCTGTTCCAACACTTGGTCTTGATGTAGCATATTGTGCATATAATGATAAAAATAGAATTCATACTAATGTACCAGATATGCCTGCTAACTTAATCGGTAGTTATGGTGCAGATGCGTATAAGTATGATAAAAAAGATAAAAAATTATCGGCAGAGCTAAAAATGGCGGAACAAGCTTGGGCATACCAATTTGTTACTAACCAAAATGCTACAATGGAAAATACTATTGGTGCTATCGTTGCTCAAGACATAGATTATTCAAATGGTTCAGAAAAAGTTGTTATGGGACTTATGACTGAGTATCGTTTGCCAAAAACATCATACTATTTCTTCCAGTCACAAATTAAAGATGCTAAACCAATGGTTTATATCCCTCATCCAAAGCTAGCAACTTTAGTTGATAATATGCAAGTATATACAAACTGCGATACTATTAAAATTTATGTTGAGGACCAATTAACATCAACATATTCAGTACAAAAAGGTGAAACAACACCATATTATAACGCTGAGACTGATACTGTTAGTAAATTGAGTTATCCAGATTTTATTAAGCAAACATTAAATGTTGGCAATAATGAGAATTTGGAGCATCCACCAATTTCTTTGGGTAATAGCTTAAAAGATATTGGTAATAGGGTTGTGAGGGTTGATGGCTTGATAAATGGTCAAATCGTTAGAAGTATGACTGTTGATAACAGCGAAACACACTTTAAACTAAGGATATTTGTTGACTATAGCGGTATAGCACTTGCAAATAATGAAAGAGACTTCGTATTTGTACACGTTGCATTAACTGACGAAAATGGTAACCTAGTTAGCCGTGATGGGGAGAGAGTTACTCTATCTATTAAAGGCGGTGACATTATCAACTATAGTGAGTCTAAGACTTCTGGTGGTATAAGTTCTTATCTTGTTAGAGCATTTGCTGGAACTGATAAATTGTTGCTAAAAGCTGTAAGCAAGAATAAAGGTGAGGTAAGAGAAACTTACGCAAAAATTATCATTAAGCCATAACAAAATAGTTTGAGTTTTATATAGTGAACATTATAATAATAAATCATAAAATGACATTTTGTTGAGCATTTTATATGGTTAAATGATTTATTGATAAAATAAATAATTAAATAAGATATTAAACAAAAGAACTTCCAAATATGGAAGTTTTTTGTTTAAAGTATTATTGCTTCGACATATAAATTTGGTATTATTTTATATTTTAATTTGAATACAATTGTAATGGAATACGCATATGACAAAATATTGCAATCAAATGTTGACTCTCATTAAAGTATTAAATAGTTTGTAAACTTGTTGTTTGAATTAACTCAACCAAAATAATATAAACTTTTGGGTGCTTTTTTGCAATATCCTACAGAAAATTATGTGATAGAAAATTTGGTTTACTTTAATTTAAAAAAGGACTATATCTGATTACAAATATTACTTAAATTCTTATAATTCCAATGTTATAAAATTAAGAGCAAAAATTACTTGCATTTAATTAATTTTAAACTTGTTAATTACAGCTATATCACTCATATTGAAAAATTCTAATTACAGTTTAACTTGCTTTAAATAAAAAGTTTAAGGTATGGACAAATATATTCATTTATTACGTCAGTTGTTAAAATTATTTTTTAATATGCTAATATAGAGAATTTTGGCTGTAAACTTGATGACAAGCAATCACTATTGGGGCAAATTTTAGGTAAAATAAAACTGCTTTAATCCTATTAGTAATGACGCAAAATAAATTTTGAGATTGACAAGTAAGTTTTAATATGTTATAATTATATTAATAGATAATAAGGACAATTTGATTTTAGCTAATTAGAGTAAATTTGAATTATAATTTTGCTTTTTTTCAACAAAAAAGGAGGGGAAAATGAAAAAGACTTTTGCAAGTATCCTTGTATTGTGTGTACTTTTGTGCGGAGTTTTTGCATTAACAGCGTGTAACGGAACTAATGGAATAGGTTTTATGAACAGCTCTAATACAGAAAGTACTTATGATTATTCAAACTTGAAAAAAGATGGATATTACAATCTTAAAAATAATCAAACAAATACTATTGCTGAGGACGAAGAGGTAGAAAAATTTACAGTTAACTTTGTAAATTTAGGTGATACTTATGATTATTCTACTGAGGTGAAAAGTGGCTCATCTGTTAAGTTGCCTAATGTAACTAAGTTAGGTTACGATTTTGTTAAATGGCAACAAAAAGTGGACAATAATTATACTGATTTATCTGTTAGTGCAGATAATAGCATTGTTGTGAATAGAGACATAACAATTAGTGCAACTTGGGAAATTCTAACTTTTGAAATAACATACAATTTTGGTAATGGTAGTTTAGCTGAGGATGAGGCAAAAAAAGAAAGCTTTACAGTGGAAGATTTGCCAATGATTTTGTCAATTCCTAATTTAGAGGGTAATTGCTTTACTGGATATAATGTAAAAGATAGCAATCAAAAGATTGTTGAAATTAAAAGGGAAAAAAGTTATTTAAAAGATTATAACTTAACTGCAACTTATGATTCTTTAGATAATTGCTTTAGTTATGCCTTTGTTGATGAAACACAAAGCTATGAAATAACTGGTTATAAAGGTAAATCTAATATTATTGCATTGCCTAACGAAATTGCTGGTAAACCAGTAACAACTATAGATAGATATGCGTTTAAAGAATGTAATGTTTTAACTGATGTAGTAATTAGTGAAAGTGTAACAAATATTGAGGCTTTTGCATTTAAAAATTGTGCAAAACTTAATACTTTGGCAATTGGTAGTAATGTAACAAGCATTGAAGCTGGTGCATTTTCTGGTTGTGTTAGCCTTACAAGATTAGTAATTCCTAAAAGCGTTGAAAATATTGGTAATTATGCTTTCCAATTTTGCGGTCCAAAATTAGTAATTTATTGCGAGACTGGTAGTAAGCCAGAGGGGTGGAGTAATTCCTGGTTCTTTGGTAAAACTATATGGCAAGATAAAGTAGCAAAATAACAAGTAATAATAAAAAATAAATGGTTGAATAAACCATTTATTTTTTATCTTGCTACAAAAAGTGAATTGAATGTACCTAGTGTTGAGATAAAGGCGAACTTAATGTTCGCCTTTTAACAGCCATATAGCAAGGTATAAATAGAAGTACATCAACGCAATTTGGTGTGTGAAATTAATAAATACTAAAGAAAATATATGTTATTGAATAAGAGTATCTTTTATTATTTATTTGTACTAAATAAATTTTAAAATACAAATACAATAATTATGTAACAAATTAGTTAAATAAGTTGTATTAATTGCAAAAAACATTGAAATTTATAATCTATTTGCTAAAAAATGCTTAATTCATTCTTTATTATTTATAAGCGTTTATAGTTATATTCTTGCAGTGCAGAACAAACAAATCATATCCGCCGTCACTTACGAACTAAAAGCGAAACACATTTGATTAGCACGCAACACACCTTTTATCACTTTGCTCTTTTGAGAATTTAAAGACTTATTACGTCTAGCAGTAATAACATCTTATATAATTATAATATTGTTATAAGTTTGAACAAGTAAATTAACAATTTGATACCATAAATATTAAATTATGATTTCTGATATGCTTTTACATAGTCAACTACAAAGTCAACAGGCATTTTATCTGTAGGGTTATTTGTGATTTCCCCCGCCCAAGTAAAAATATTTTTAGGATTGCTTGGATTTGCACTATTACTTTCACCCGCAATTTCTACTGAAAGCCATAAATATTCTGGTACTTGAGATACGCCAAACGATGTACGCCAAGTTTCATAGCCGTTTATGTAAAAGATATATTCGTTTTCAGTCCATAACAAACTATAAGTATTAAATTCCTCATAAATATCTTTATCTACCTTAATATATTTGGAATTGGTTGATTGGTGATTATCCATATATCCATCAACGTGAATTGTATGTAGAGTAGTGTTTTTAAATTTTTTGCCCATATTTGGGTCATTGTAAAAAGGTGATTCCATTATATCTATTTCTGCACCATTTTTACCTAAGCTAACTGGCAAGCTTTGCACCATATTAGGTGATTGTAGCCAAAATGCAGACCATAACCTTTCAGCAGCTGGAGCTTTGCATTTGACCTCAAAATAGCCGTATGTAAATTGCTTTGTACTTGCAGTATCATCTGCAGTTCTAGTTCTGCACGTTCCAGTATACCAGCCAGCACCTTGACTGCCGTTATCTTTATATTCTGTACGTATAATTAAATTGCCGTCTTTAGTGAATGATTGCTCATCAGTCCAGTAACCACCACGGCGTATAGGCGTTTCAACGTGAGTAACCCAAATGTCTCTGTCAAGTTCACTGTCAAAGTTATCTTCAAAAACTAGCTTATAGCCTAAGCTTGCAATGTCAAGTTTGTCACGCTTTTTGTTGATTTTTTCAATAGGACTACAGCCAGTTAAAACAAAAGTTGTACATAATATAACTATAATTAGTGTTGAAAAAATATACTAAATCTTTTTTTCATAATTCACCTACTTAAATTTATTTAAAATTTACTTCCTATAGTTTATATTATCGGAAGTTATCGCAAAGCACCCGAAAGGGTATTTTGCAGTAACTG
>CAJTNA010000023.1 GCA_910577845.1 uncultured Christensenella sp.
GTTTGTATACTCACTATCATTGTCTCCGTGGATAAGTTCCTTTTCCTTATATGATACTCTCTTATTGTTTTGTAGTATCATAAAGTCATATCCACTTTCTGCACTAGCTCTAACTACTGCTGGGTTGTTTATTGTTAGCTTTCCAGTGTTTACATAATTTATATTTACATTATAATTTATATTATCTTTAAACACTTCGCTTACTGTAAATGGTTTTGTAGATATTGTATATTCGCCAACTTCAACCACACTTTCATTACCATTAAATTGTGGCACAAATGCTTTTGTATCAATATTAAATAGTTTGTCTATTGCCTTACCTCTATCTACGCCTAACAAGCCATTAGTTGTTATATTGTACCAATCAGCTCCTATATCTACTATCTTTCCATTATATTCTTTTGATATATTTTTTGTCGTTACATCAATAGTTAAATTAGCTTTTGCAATTGTAAAATCAACATAATTTTTACTTGTAGATTTAATTTTATAATTTCCATTGCTTAAAGATTTAGCTGTTGCAATATAATTACCAGCCAATGTTTGTACACCTAATACTGTAACTGTACATTCATCACCAGCAACCAAATCACTTGCTTTTATTGTTGCTATAGGTATTTGGCTTGCACCATTATATGTCAATGAAGTATTTATCCATTCCAATTCAACTTCTTTAGGAAGTATTTTTATAGTTAAAGTTGGATTTTTTACATTTGCATTTGTATAAAAAGCTATACTTCCTACATTTTTAATTGAATCATATGTTGTTAATGCTGTACCACTTGAAGCACGATAGAATGAACCTTTTGAGTTTGTTAAAGTATACTGACCTCCATTGTATGTGACATCTAAGTAAGAGCCAGTTGTTTTAATTACCTCACCTTTATGCGAAGTAAGCACCCATTCACAACTTTCAGTAGGTTTATTACCTGTTGTGCCGAGTACAGCCTCATCACCACTCTTCACTATTGGAAAATTTGTATTGTTTGAAAAGAATATTTTACTTGGGTCAATAGAATTTTTATAATAAGTATATCCGTGAGTAAATGGCACATTACCATAATCACTTGCAAGTTTTATTCCGATATAAGATGTAGCACTTGAAGAATATAAATAACCTACTACCTCAATTATTGCTTGATTTTTCAATTCAATATCAGAACTTGCACCACCCGCAGTATTGTTAAAAACTTGAACTGCACCTTGTAATTTTACTGAATTTGTTCCTTCCAAATTAATTCCGCCACCTGCAGTAGTAGCTTCATTTTCGTAAATTTTATTTGATGTTAATGAAAACCAGCCACCGCTTGTTCCATTTATACCTATAGCAGCAGATTTATTTGCCGTATTTTTTGTAAAAATACAATCTTTAATTGCCACCTCTCCAACAGACAACATGGATACTGCCCCGCCATTACCAATTGCTGAATTGCCATAAAAAGTGCATTTATTAAAATCTGCACTGCCCATATGTACATAAGAAGCACCACCAGAACCATTTGCCCAATTATAAACGAAGGTTGCATTGTTAAAACTTACATATGATGTTAATAATGTACCAGAATATACAGCACCTCCATAATTTGCGGAATTGTTTACAAAGTATCCTCCATTAATTGTAGTAGTACCATTAGACATTACTGCCCCAGCATCTCCAATGCTTCTATTGTAATAAAACAATCCGCCATATATGTTACAGAATGATTCATCACCAACAAATATTGCCCCACCTTTTGATTGTGCAGTGTTATCGCATATCAAACCACCATAAATATTTAATTTTCCACCATTGCTAATATAAAAACACCCACCACCAATACTAGAGCGACCACCACGTATTTTACTTTTATTTTTATTAACCCTGTCCAAAGCATCGCATAAAGTTTGTTTATTGAATTTGTTATTCTCACAAGTTTCAGCAATTAAATCACCATCATAACCGCTATCAATAACATTTAATACTCCATGAACAAGAAAAACACTACCATTTGAATACACTGCATCTTCACCAGCATACTTCTCAATTACTTTATCTGCCAAGTCTAATGTTATCTCTGCTCCTCTTGGAATTAAAATTCTACCTTCACTAAAACCTTTACCTTCGCCAAAAATTTTATCTGCACCTTCGTATTTGGAATTCCAATTATTACCTAAAGCAACTTTTATATTTTTGCCATATTTTATAGATTCCTCTACAGCACTATTCCAAATGTCTTGCATTTGAGCAAAGTCACCTTGCAAAATAAAATCACTACTTACCGTAGTCATAGTATCATTATTGCCTTTTACAGAATTATTCTTACTATCATTAACATTTGCCACACAAAAACAGCCTACCAAAGCAAGAATAATTACGGCTAAAATTGAGATTATAATTCCAACCTTTTTTATGCTAATTTCCATAGCAAAAACCTCCTATTTTTAGATACATAGAATACATATATCTATGTACTTAAATAGGGCTTTTCGGCTATGTTTTTGTAAAGCTAAAGTCAATTTAATGTTATCATTTTACAATTTGTTTAGCTTATACTTGACAAAAGTATATAATACATTAGATAATATTCATATAATATGTACATAGATATATGTATTCTATGTACCACCATTTTACAAAATTTAGCACATTTATCAAAAAATACCCACGATTTTCGGTGGGTATTTTTAAAAATTCGACTATTTGCAAAATTATGACTTTACAAAAAATACAACAAGGAAAAATTTAAACTTTTGCCTTGTTATTATTTTGTTTCATTTACCTAATTTCTAAGCCATTTGTTGGCTATGTTACGCAACTTATTTAAATTATTTAAGTTTGTATGTTATAAGTATTTAATTTTGTTTTGCTGAACAATCAAAACTCTACCTTATTCCTACCCCTTCTCATAACTTATTTATTTTTTGTGCAATAAAGAATTTAGGTTTGTTTTGTGTAGTTTTGCGTTTGAGTCAGCAAGCAAGCAAAATTACCCTAAGCCGTTATCAAAATTACTCAAAAAAAATTAATATACTATACTAAACTTATTCTTTAATTTTACCAAACTTTAACCAAAGCAAAAAAGAGTTAGGTGGGCATACATAAACGTATTTTCTTTAGCGTTCGAGTATGCACCTAACACTCTTTACAATATTCTATTACACATTAAATTCCTTAAGTACTTGTTTTTTAGCATTTGTAAATTTAATATTGATATTGCTTCCAACTATTTCAATGGCAGTGCCTGTAAATTCATTTGGTGAAACACCCTCTTTGTTCATAAATTTATTGCTTCGCAATGAACCTCTTAAAACTGGGTAATCTGCAATCTTATTATCCTCTGTGTTTGGCAATATGTAATCTGCTCTATGTGAATGTCCGCAAAGTGCAAGCTCAGTTCTTCCATTTGTTAGTGTTATAAGTTCTTTCGCCCAATCACTCCAAGCACAATCATCTGCTACATATCCAGTTAATGGATAAGCCATATGTGCTATTACAAAACTATGTTCATATCCTTCATTCCAATTTATATTTTGTTTTATCCATTCACTTTGTTCACGTCTAACTACATCGAAATTAGCAATCGGTCTTATTAATTTATTATCATCACTCATATCATTATTAGTATCTAAAACCAACATTGATACTGACGAACCAATTGTATAAGTATAATACAAACCATTATGAGTGCTACCAACATACTTATCTAAATTTGTAGCTAGCTTACCATTACATTCGTGATTACCACGGGTAAAAATAACTGGTATGCTTCCATTAGTAATTTTATTTGCTAGCTTATAAATAATCTCTATTTGAAATTCACTTGAAACATCATTTATAATATCACCATTTAAAATAAGCAAGTCTAACTTATCTCCAAACCAACTTCCTGCTTTACTTGGTCCAGCAACACATTCGTGTGTATCTGATAAATTATAAATTTGTAAGCCATCACTTTCGTCAATAGGTCGGAAAGTATAGTCTTTGGTAATAATTCTGCCATTTGATGGAACATATGCAGTGTTAAAAATTACACTTTGAGTTACAATAGAATAATTTTTCTTGCTATCCAACTCTTGTTTAGGAATAGTTATTTTATGTAGTTTACCTACATTATTTTCACCATTTGTTTGGTCATAATAATGTTTTCCATCTATCTCTATAGAACCAATAGATTTATGTGAAGTTGAAAAAGCAATTTGATACTCATCCTCAACGGCGAACACTGTTGCACCACCTGACAAATAGAAAGGTGTAATATCTAGTAAGCAAACCATACTTATTAATATAACAAATATTACAATACTGATTGCAGTAAATTTTTGCAAACTCTTACGTATTTTTGGATAAACCAATGTAAAAAAGGCAATCAAAGCAAGAATTCCCACAATAATAAAATATGGTACGCCAGTTATAAGAAAATAATTCAACTTAGATAATATAAAAGCAAATATGAAAAAATAACCTAAGCTAAAAATTAAAGATACAGTAATTATACCAATATCAACAATCTTATTTTTTAAAAATAGTAAATTTACTAAACACAAAACTATAGGTATAATAGCAATCACACCGCCTACGATTGGCAAAGATGGTGAGGTATTCCATATTTTCCCAAATATAGCCACACCCAATGCAAAATACAATATAAACCACATTGCACTGAATATAAAAGAAAATATTTTTAATTTTGTATCAAAAATCTTTTTTAATCTTTCCATAATAATTATATATATCCTTATGATTAATTAACTAAAAAGCTTTTAAAAATCGGTACTAAATAGCATTTTTAATTGCTTGATTAATATTTTCTCGTGTCAATAATTGCCACTCATCACTATGCGGATATTTTGCAAAAGTTATAGGTTCAATGTCTTGTTCTAAAATTTGCATAGTTTTATCTCTACCAATTAGACTTTCAAGCAATTGTAAAGCACGCATATCTTGGAAAGCATCATAAAAAACTTTCAATCTCAAAGATTGCAATGGTTTGCCATCTTCGCCAGGATATACAACATATGAGTCACCAGATGGAAAACTACCGCCTGCATCTGTTTCCACAAACGGGTCAACTGGTCCAACTGAATATTGTTTGAACCAGAAATTATACCCCCAATGCAAAAATCCTTTTACATCAAATTTATACATTTGATAACCAAGTATTCTGTTACGTTGAGAAGGCATAGAGAAAAATTTATTTGACACTCCACGAACTTGAACGCAACAATAGTATGTCCACAACTCTGGTACTACTCCAATAAATGACTCAATATGGTCATTTGCTGGAACTGGCAATGTAACAAGTCCTTTCTTGTAAAACTTAATATTGCTTAATGCATCCATTATCCTATACTCACCAAACAATTCCCTAATAATATTACTTGCCTTACGATATGTGCGAGTTTGTGGCGGAGCTGGCTCATCAGACACGTGAAAATATACTCTGTCCTCAATATTTTTATCCTTAATGTATTGTTTGAAGCTTGTTGCAAATTGGGTTAAGAAATTACAATATTCCTTGCCAGAAGCCTTTGTATCCCAACCAAAAATTCTTTTTTGCTCACCATTTACATTTGCAATTATCTTAGGGCACTTTTTTGCCCCCCATTGCGTAAAGAAATGAGATAACTCCAAATACTTAATGCCAATATCATCACACATTGCTATCCATTTATCAAGTTTTGTAAAGTCAAAGGAGTAAACGCCATTTGTTAAATCAACATCTACTAACTGAACAGTTGGACGCTCCCCACCAATTTTAGTGTCAAGTGGTGGGGTGAATAGCGGTGTTAATACCATATTCATACCATAATCGTGTGCTACTTGTAAAAAATTCTGCACATATTCCCAATATTTATCTGAAAAAACTTCTATTCCATAATGCACAGCTATACAATCACTATGAAACCAGTTAGTATTTATCAAAGTTTGTTCTGGCAAGTCCGCTCCAATAACTTCAATAGTAAATTCAGCTTTTTCTATGTTTTCACCACTTGCAAAAGAAACATTAATCTTATTTTCACCTACTTTGTAAGCAGTTTTAGGAATAATCTCTATCCAAACACTATTCCACTTACCAGCTTTTGCAATAAACACTCCATCAAGCGGACGTAATAGCTCTGGAAAATAACCTGACTTTTTTCTTAAAGTATAATCATCTTGCAATGTATGCACAGGATTTTTGGAATAAATTTCTTCTACCCAATACATATTTAAACAATCACCAAAATCAGACTTTGCATTTATATTTATCTCAGAATCTTCACTACTGCAAAAAGCTACTTGCAACTGCACCTTTTCATTACGCATACAACTTAATCTATCAAAAGCCTTTTGAGTAGGTTCAGTATCAGAAAATACTTTTACAAGCGAACTTAATGGTATAACTTTTATCATAATTTACTCCTTACCTATGCAAATTTAACTTAAAAAATTCAAGTCCTCATTTTACACATTATTATTTAATTATTAAAAATATTATACCATAAGAAAAAAATTTTTTCAATACCATTTTTATTATTTTCCGTCATTTTTTTATTAATATCATTTAGCTAAATATAAAAAAATTGCCTATTACTATCATAACAGACAATTTAATATCGATTTTCGTTAGTTTTTATCAAATTATTATTTAGAGCTTTTTATTTTTCATTGCTGGATTATCTATCAACTTACCATCACTATCAAATCTTGAGCCGTGACAGCTACAATCCCAACTATGCTCTCGCTTGTTATACTTTAAAGCACACCCCAAATGTGGACATCGTTTTGTTGTTGGATATAACATATTCACTAAAACCATACCCAAATTTGCAAACAATTGTGGTTTAAAAATACAACGCTTAGTGCTGAAAGAATGTGCAAACTCATTCTCTTTGTCGCACATAATATCTGCCAAAACTTTTGCACTTACCATACTACCAGTCATACCCCACAAATTAAAACCAGTAGCAACAAATACATCTGGTATATTGCCATATTCACCAATATAAGGCATATCGTCTAAAGTTACACAATCTTGGTTACCCCACAAATACTTAACTTCTGCCTGAGGATAAAATTTTTCCTTAAAAATCTTAAGCTGTTCAAGTGCTTCCGTCTTAGTTCCAGTCCTATGCTCACCTTTGCCTATTAAAAGTAAATTGCCATACTTTCTAAAATAGAACCCCTCCTCTATATCATCAATATAGCTACCATTGATATCCTCTTCACTCTCAATAGCCATTACATAAGACCTTTTTTGATGCATTTTTACAAAAAACAATCCGTGCGAATTTATAAACGGAAAATGACTTGCAACTACCGCTTGTTTGAAGGTAATTTTACCATTTTCACTAAATGCTGTATGACCATCTATATTAGTTATAAATGTATTTTCATATATTGTAACTCCGTTCATTTTATTTGCCAAACCATATAAAAACTTTAAAGGGTGAAATTGTGCCATATCATTAAATTTAACCGCACTACGTATTTCAAACGGCAAATCAATATCTGTTACTAGTTCCGCATTATAGCCAAGTTCTTTTAAAGCTTGAATCTCATCGTCTAAAATTTTCTCTCTTGAATACAAAAACGATGGTGTAATTTCAAAATCACAATCAATTTGTTGCTCACTTACAAGCTCTTTAAAACTTTGAACTGCTTGCAAATTTGCATTCAAATAGTCCCTTGCTAGACATTTGCCGTTCGCTTTTATCAAATCTTTAAACATTGTATCGTGTTGTGCAGTAATTACTGCAGTGGTATTTTTAGTAATACCATTTCCAAGCTTATCACCAGTAACCAACACTACTTGTCTACCAGCTTGTTGCAAATAATATGCAGTAAGTACGCCCGCCATTCCTCCCCCAATAACTAGCACATCACACTCTATATCATTTTGCAAACTTTCTTTTTCTATGCGAGTAACTTCGCTCCATACACTTTTATCCATATTAATAGTTTTTCTTATTTTTAATAATTTAAAACATAACAAAATAATTTATAGATTTTTTTCTGTGAATAAAAAGAAAAATTAACAAATATTACATCATAAAATTATCATTACTTATAACTTTATAAATAAATGCTTGCTTTTTTAAATATATTTTGCTATTATGAATATGATAATAGTGGCTATAATCAATTTATAAAAGTTTTTTCTTAAATATTAAACTATTATCAAATCAATTTAAAAGTAAAATTTGCAATTTTACACAACTTGGGGTTGTTACGGATTCGACAAGTGGGCGTGAGATTGTGTAAGCGTGCCGTAGGTTCGACTACGTAAAAACGAGCGTTAAAATTAAACGCAGAAAAAAATACTAATTTGGCTTTCGCTGCTTAATTAGCGAGCCTGTCACCCCTATTACCCTACTTAGTAGGCAAGTGGCATCAAATCTAGTAGGAAGGTTCAACTGCTTTTGGTGCGAGGCAATTGGATAAATAAGCACCTCATCAAAAAGTAGCCTGTGCAAAAGGCGACCTTGCGAAACACTTAAAATTTGCACTACGCACGAAGAAAGCATAGTTAATCCCCGTTTGGACACGGGTTCAACTCCCGTCAACTCCACCAAACGAGGGGTATAAGAACACCCCGAAGAAGAAACCGAATTTTCGGTTTCTTTTTCTTTTGCGCTTTTTTCGTCGCCGTTCTCGCTCCCGTCGGGATAATCGGGAAAAATCAAGTTCAAAAGCAGTTCCTCTTTCTGCCCGCCTTTTAAGTTGAAAATCACTTTCATTTTATCGTCGTAAAGCACAATGCGGTAAATAAAGATATTGATTAGCTCCTTGCGGTGCTTTGTCTTTGAATAGTCCAGCGTTCTGAAATGTAACAGCCATTTGCGAATGTCCGAATAGCTGTATTTCATTTGCATTGCCTTTTCCATTGCAACGGTGTCCGCAAGCTCCTTGTTTTCGTTCTCTAACCGCTCCACTTGTGACAGTATAATGTCGGTTGCCTTGCCGTGCATTAACGCTTGCATAAGGTTGTCAATGGCTTTTTTGTTGTCCTCGATTATGTTTTCAAGCCGCTTTATTTCGCTGTCGTTCCGTGCCGCTTGAATAAGCGTGTAGGTTTCGGCGGCGACCATATCTATAAATTCGTCGGTTAAAACGCCGTACTTGTTCCGCTCTGTGCCGTCGCCCGTGATGGCGGTTATAACCTCGTCCTCTAAATATTGCTTGCGTATTGTGCGCTTGTCGCAAGTATGCTTTGTAACGCCTACACACTTGTAATAGTTGTGTAGCGTTTTGTTTTTGCTCATTGCGCTAACACCCGTCATTTTATTGCCGCATTTTCCGCATATCAATTTTTCGCTCAATATGTACTCGACCTTTGCCTTGCCCCTTGCGGGAGCGGCGGCATATAAGGCAAGTTTTTGCTGTGCTTGCTTGAATAGGTCGTCGTCAATAATGCGCGGCATACCGCCGTCAATTTCGTTGCCTTGATAAATGTACTTGCCCAAATATCGGCGGTTACTCAAAATGCGTTGAAAGCTGTTTTTATTGAACTCGCCGCCTTTGGTAGTCTTAACGCCTCGCCCGTTCAGATAGCGGATAAGCTCGGCATAGTTGCTCCCAGCGACAAACATTTCAAAAACTGTCTTGACAATGGGTGCAAGCTCCTCGTCAAGCACAAAACTCTTTTCGCTGTTTACTTTGTAGCCGAGCGGTATAACACCGCCGAAATACTTGCATTTTGCGGCTGACATAGCAATGCCACGCTTAACCTTTTGTGACAGCTCCGCCGAATAGTATTCCGCCATACTTTCAAGTACGCCCTCAATAAGTATTCCGCTGGCGTCGTCGGTTATGTTCTCTTTTGCCGATAGTACGCGCACGCCGTTCTTTTTTAGCTTTGCCTTATAGGTTGCGCTGTCGTAGCGGTTACGGGCGAAACGGTCTAACTGATAGACAAGCACATATTGAAAGCCTTTGCGCTTGCTGTCCTCAACCATTTGCAGAAATTCGGGGTGTTTGTCCGTCGTACCCGTTAAAGCTCGGTCTATGTACTCGTGCGTAATGCGTAAATCGTTGCGTTGTGCGAAATTATAGCACTCGGCAAGTTGCCCCTCAATGGACTGCTCGTTCTGTGCGTGTGAACTGAAACGGGCGTAAATAACTGCGTTTTTCATTGTGGTTACTCCTTTGCGCCGTCCGTGCGGACTGTGGCTTAAAAATTTTGTGTTCGCTTTGGTGCTTACCGTCTTAACCAGCAAAAAATGCCGTCGCAGACAAATTGTCAAGGGTTTGCGCCGTAGGCGACGACGGTTTTATGCCTAACGGGAGATAAATCGTCGCCCTTTACAATTTGGCAAGACGGCGTATCCCGTCCCCAGACGGTAAGCACAAGCGAATACAAAAACTATAAAACTTTTATCAAAAATGAATAATCGCTCACAATGATTTTATCAGATTTAGAACAAGAAAAGTTATCTTATATTTGAGAAAAAAGTCGTATATTGCAATTCATTTATTCACTTTATCTTATTGACAAAAATACTACTATATAGTATAATTCTAAATAGGAGCAATATTATGAACAGTCAATTCGGTACATTGGTATCACAAATCAAACTTATTAGTGGAAGAATTTTTGATAAAATTCTTGCAGAAATGAATATCGACGCTTTTAATGGGGCGCAGGGGCGTATTCTATATGTTTTATGGAACAATGACGGAATATCACTTAAAGAGCTTTCGGACAAAACGGGGCTTGCGCCTACTACTCTTACGAGTATGGTTGACCGTATGGAACAAAACGGACTTGTAAAAAGAAATGCCGACAAAGTAGATAGGCGAAAAATTTTGTTGTATTTGACGGATAAAGCGCGTGCATTAAAAACCGAGTATGACGAAGTAGCAAACAGAATGATTAAGATACATTTCAAAGACTTTACTGACACGGAAATTGAAGAACTTGAAAATTATTTAATTAGAGTGTTGAAAAATATTAGTGAAGATTATGCGGGGCGCAGATGAACACTTTTGCTATAAAGTCAAAGATACAAAACTTAAATATTGTAATCGGCTGTACATTTAATTGTCCTTATTGTTATGCACGTTGCAACGCAAGACGGTATTTTATGACGGACGATTTTTCCGTACCACAGTTTTACGAAAGCAAACTGCGCCTATTAGAGAATAAAAAGCCGCATACTTTTCTTTTGACGGGAATGAGCGATTTTGCCGATTGGAAAGCAGAATGGACGACAAAAATCTTTGAAAAAATAAAAGCAAATCCGCAAAATCATTTTATATTTTTAACGAAACGCCCCGACCAAATTAAATTCTCTTGCGACCTTGACAATGTTTGGATAGGTGTTACGGTTACTTGCAAAGCTGATTTATACCGTATTCAGGCATTAAAAGAAAATATAAAGTGCAAGCACTATCACGTTTCATTTGAACCGTTACACGAAGATTTAGGCAATATAGATTTTAGCGGTATAGAATGGACGGTTATCGGAACGGAAACAGGCAACCGCAAAGGAAAAATATCCGCAAAGCCCGAATGGGTAAACAGTATTGTTAAACAAGCAAAAGCAAACGGCACTACCGTTTTTATGAAAGAAGAACTTGCCAAAATCATAGGCGACGGAAATATGATACAGCAATTCGCACCAAATCTTTTACATAAGGAGTTTTAATATGATTATCAATGAAATCAATGTAAACAGCGTAATGACTAAATCGTCTTTGCCCGTAGGTGGCTATTCGGTGAACACTTATGTCGGCTGCCCTCACGCTTGTAAATACTGTTACGCCTCTTTTATGAAACGCTTTACCGGTCATACAGAAGAATGGGGTACATTTTTAGATGTAAAGTATTGGAAACCTATTATCAACCCTAAAAAGTATGCTGGTCAACTTGCCGTGATAGGTTCGGTTACGGACGGCTACAACCCTTATGAAGAACAATTCGGAAGAACTCGCGTTTTGCTTGAAGAACTCAAAGACAGCGATGCAAAAATTATGATTTGTACGAAATCAGACCTTGTTGTGCGTGATTTGGACATACTTACGCAAATGAAAGACGTAACTGTTTCGTGGTCTATAAATACACTCGACGAGGGTTTTCAATGCGATATGGATAGCGCAGTAAGTATTGAAAGACGACTTGCCGCTATGAAAAAAGTTTATGAGGCTGGAATACGAACTGTTTGTTTTGTTTCGCCTATATTCCCCGAAATTACCGACATAACCGCAATTATAGAGCGTGTCAAAAATCAATGTGATTTTATTTGGCTTGAAAATCTTAATTTAAGCGGAACATTTAAGCCTGCAATAATGAAATACATAGAAGAAAAACACGCCGATTTATTACCGCTTTACAAGCAAATATACGGTAAGGGCGACAAATCCTATTGGAAAGCGTTAGAGGCTTTTATAGAAAATTATACAACCGAACACGGCTTGCCGTATATTAACAACTATTTGCCCGACGGAAGGAGCGAAAAAGGCAAGCCGATAGTTATAAATTATTTTTATCACGAAGAAATCAGAGGCTCGGAAAATACGGGAAAGAGAAAAAATGATAATTAGTAAATAATGGAAACAGATAAAAGCAAATTGCAACTGTATTATGCTTGCTGTCCTCATTGTAAAACAGTCCTTGTGCAAGCGCAGAACGGTATGGACGGATATATAAAGTGCCATAAATGCGACAACTACATACACATAATAATTCGTAACGATACGGTAATAACCAAAACAAAATCATAGGTAGCGAATAAATGACCTATTACGTTGTATGTACCGAATGTGGGTATAAATTATTAAAAGCTGGCGACGGCTCGAATGTAGAAATATATTGCCCGAAATGCAAGGCAAAACTACAAATAGAAATCAAAGACGGCAAAATCATTATTCAAAAAGTATTATCGGATAAAGCATAACAACCGAATAAAACTTTATCTAAAATAAAGAATTGAGTGTACGAAAGTAAAACGACAAAATAACTTTCGAGAGCTGGAAATGGCGTACTCAATTCTTTTTTTTTGACACCTCATAATAAACGCACTACATACTACCCACTAACTATATACTAAACTGCTTTTTGACTTAGGTTTAATTTTAATTATTGACAATGTGAAAGCAATATGATATACTGAATATGCTAAACTAACTTAATATATTATAATGTGAGATATTATTATTTTTAATAATATTATATACGATTTGTAACTCATATTGAATTTGACAAAAATGCAAATTCTACCTGAGTTATAAGTTGTGCATATCACGTTTTACTTTGGTATCTCACTATATATTTGGTTAGTTTAGCGACAATCGGAGTTTGCGTTTTTTGTGCGTTGACCTCGGTTGACGCACTTTTTATTTTATGGAGGAAATTTAGTATGTCTAACAATACTTTTGGGTACATTGTAATAGCCATTTTATTGGGTATTGGAATCATTTTTATAATTAGGAAAATGTTTAAGAAACGAGCTGAACAAGAAGAATATTACAAAAGACAAGAAGAAATTAGATTAAAAGAAGAATACAATAAAAAAATAAGAGATAAAGAAAAAAAATGCAAACAAGAAGAATTACCAATTATTATAAATGAAGCAAATAGTATTATTGATAGATATGAAAAACATATTTCTAACGGACAAGATAAGTATCAAATTGGTCGTTCATTGTATGAAATAAAAAACAAATACAACGAAAAATTTAAAAGTTATATGTACTTAGACACTCCTGAAATAGATA
Organism: uncultured Christensenella sp.; assembly: GCA_910577845.1. GTDB lineage: Bacteria > Bacillota > Clostridia > Christensenellales > UBA3700 > MGBC100798. Next base: position 13,679 of record CAJTNA010000023.1, read on the forward strand.
GGCAAAAAGTTGCGAAATTTGACCAACGAATTCTTGCGATATGTGATACTGACATTTTAATTGAAAGAGGATTTAAAGATTATGAAAAAGAACAAAAACAACAAGAACAGCAATTATCAATAATGAGAGAAAAAAAGCAAAAAGAAGTTATTCAAACTAAAAAAGAAGAATTGATAACAAAAACATTCCAAGCTATGTCTAAAGAATTAGTGGAAATAAAAGTCAACCAGTTTATTAGCAAGCAAGAGAATTATGTTTTGATTTTTAAAGCTCCTATTGAACGAATATATAAATCATCCCCTCAAATGTACACTACTACAATTACTATGAAAAAAATCAAATAATAGAAATTTACTACAAAAACAAACCTATTAAAAGGAAGAAAACAAATGATTCAACACGTACACAATTATCATATTTATGACTTATTTAAAGCTGATGCAAATTGGTATTATAAGATACCAAAATATCAAAGAGCGTATACTTGGAATCAATATAATTGGAAAGCATTATATGATGACTTAATGGAAAACGGCAGAGAATATTTTATCGGTTCAATGATTTGCATAAATACTGCTAATGATGCCATTGATTATCAACAATTGGAAGTTGTTGACGGACAACAAAGATTAACAACTATTACATTGTTTTTGGCAGCTATTTATAGCAAGTTACAACAATGGGAGGACATTGTTAAAAATGACGAGGATTCCTATGACGATTATAGAGAATTGAAAAAATTGCTTTTGTGCAAAGGCTCAAAAGAAAATGGTTTAATGTTAGTGCCACAAATTGAAAGTAATAATAGTGCTGATTATGCTTATGTAATGTCTACATTAGGACTATCAAAAGGCAAAAAAGAGAAAAATTTTGGCAATAGAAAAATTGCAAAATGCTATAAATATTTTTGCGACCGACTTGATAATGAAATATTCAATCTCTCACAAAATGACGCTATAACAAAAATTCGTGACATTTATTCTATAATCAAATGTGCCGTTGTTGTAAAAATAGAAGTTTCTAATAGTTCTGAAGCTTATATGTTGTTTGAATCTTTAAATAATAGAGGTGCTAGTTTAACACCAATAGAGCTTATGAAAAACACTATTCTTGCAAGAGCTGAACAAAACGGCTTATCCACTGACGATTGTTACGACAAATGGCAAGAGTTATTGGAAAATATTTCTGATGACTACGCTACACAAGAAAGATTTTTCCGTCATTACTATAATGCATATAAAAACAAAATCAATGCTCTATTTCGAAAGGAAAATGAAAAGAAAAAAGATATTTTAGGCAATGTAGCAACCAAATCTAATTTGCTAAACATTTACGAAGCACTTATTAAACGTAATCTTTCAGATTTTCTTGATGAAATCACTCAATGTGGTAAAGTTTATTCAATGTTTTTATTGCTAAACGATGAGGATACTCGATTTAAGACAGAACTTACAAGTCTTTATCGTGTACAAGGTACTCCATCATACCTACTATTGCTCTACTTAATATGTGAACAAGTTAACTTACAATTGGAGGATAATACTATTGAAAAAATTATCAAATTGATGACGACCTTTTTTGTAAGAAGAAATTTAACAGATATACCAAACACACAAGACGTAACAAGAATTTTTATGAATATCATTAGTGATATAGAGGATAACTCCTTAAAAAGTACTAATATCTATAATCAAATTTATAATGTTTTACAATCAAAATCTGCTACTGACGATTTGTTCAAGGAAAAACTTAGTGGTGATATATATGAGGATAATGTTGGCATTACAAGATTTTTATTGTGCGAATTAGCCGAAAGTTATATGACAACTGAAACATTCAAAGATTTATGGGCACAAGTTGAACAAGGTAATAATGGTAAAAAGGTATACGAGTGGACAATAGAACATATTTTCCCGGAGGGTGAACGAATTCCTAATGAATGGGTGGATATGATTGCAAATGGTGATAGAGAACTTGCTAAAGATTATCGTGATAAATATGTTCACAAACTTGGTAATTTAACTTTAACGGGATATAATAGCAAATTAAGTAATATGTCTTTTATAAGAAAAAGAGATAGGCAAAATGATAAAAATAAATATTTAGGCTATAAAAATGGACTAGGCTTAAATGCTGAAATTGCTCAAAAAGATAGTTGGACTATTGAAGATATTACAGCTAGAACTAAAAAGCTAGTTAACGAACTGCTTGAAAAATACAAATTATAAATAATTATAACACAAAATTATTTAAAACTTGAATAAAGCATTTATCTTACGCAATTACAATGTTGTAGGTATTCACTGCTCTAGCGTAATAATAATTCAAACTAATAATCACTACCTTAACATACAAATAATATCGATTTTTGAATGGTTTTTTATTATATTAATAATATGCTTTAACGCAACAGCTAATTCAAAATGTATTAGCTTAAATACAAATGGTGGAAATATCAATTTAGAAAACATTAAAATTAGAAAGCAATAAACTTAACAACTAAAAATGGTAAAATTACTGGCACTTGCATTAATTTATTATTTATGTTAAAATTAAGTTATGGAAAAAAGCGTAAAAGTTAATAATAGTTTAAATAATGAAATAATAAAAAATGACTATTACGTAATAATTGTTGGGGCAGGTCCAGCGGGGCTTTCTGTTGCGTTAGAACTTTTAAACCGTGGCATTATTAATATTTTAGTTATAGAAAAACATCAATTCCCTAGATATAAATGTTGTGCCGGTTATATTACTAACAAGACACTTACAGCTTATGAAAAAGCTGGTCTAAATGTAAAAGACTGCCATTACTCTTTAATTAAAGATTTTAATATTTTGTATAAGAATAAAAAACGCTTAAACATTATAAATAAATTCCTATACACTAATGAAAAAATTGACCGAGTTGAACTAGATTATGGTTTTTTCAACTTAGCAAAATCTGCAGGCATTGAGATAATGGAGAACACTACTATTAGTCAGCATAATTTGCAAACCAATTCAATTACACTTTCTAGTGGCAAATCATTAACATATGACAATTTAATTTTTGCTGACGGGACTTATGGCTTTGGAAGCAGATATCAAAAACGCAAAAAGTGTAATATAGCTCTACAAATGACTTTTGAAAGTACACAAGAAGAAAAAATTGATATTCATTTTGGAGTTACTAAACGTGGATATGCTTGGGTAAGCACTTTTAATGGTATTGTGAATGTTGGAATGACAGATGTCTTTACAACCAAAAAAGATTATAAAAAAATATTTACAGATTTTTTAAAACTACAAGGTTTTGAGGTAAGTACTGAAAATTTAAAATCAGCTTTTACACCAATTGGAATATGTAAGCCTATAATAAACTCTAATATTTTTTACGTAGGTGATGCCGTAGGAGCGTGCGACCCACTAACACTATCTGGTTTGAGATATGCACTACAAACTGGTGAAATATGTGCATCCGCTATAGCAAGTCAAAAAGTGAAAATATATAAATCTTTTATTCGCAAGCTAAAATTTAAATTTTCAATAATGCGAACAATGCAAAAAGTGTTTTATATAAAATGGGTGTCATACATTATATTTAATATATTTTGCCGTTTCTTTGGCAAATTAGTAAGTATAATCTTTAATAATTTTTTTGTCAACAAAAAATAAGTGATTATTTACAATATAAAAATTTTTAACCAAAAATCATCTTTACATATTAAATACTACCGATTTTCGGTGGGTATTTTTAACAATTCGACTTTTTACAAAATATCAACTTATTTTTTATTTAGATAAACTTAATTTTATATATATTAATACATAAAGAACAACAAGATACCAATTGGTATCTTGTTTGTTTTAGGGCGTTA
>CAJTNA010000024.1 GCA_910577845.1 uncultured Christensenella sp.
ATTTGCTGATGTCAAATGCCACTGCGTGTCGCTTGACTACAGCTTTAGATAATATTACTAATTATATACTACAATTATTGCAGTATATAATTAGTATATCACAAGTAACAATATTGTCAATATTTACTAAATAAATTATCCAAATATATCTCTTTATCAACCTCAAATTGTTTAAAGTCCATAGCTTGCAAATAAGCTTTTTCAATTTGAGCGTGAGCCACTCTTGAACGCAAGTAATAATCACCTGCTCTCTTTAGATTATAATTAACACAATGCCTATGCTCTAAAAGTAATGGTACATCACTTTGAATTTTATTCATATTAAAGCAAATATCTGTGTCATATCCATCTCCCTTGTCTGCACAAACTAAAAACATATTTTTCAAGCCAATTGCGTATAGCTTGTCGGGATATAAAGTTGTATAATAACTTTCATATCTAACTTTTTTCTTGTCAAGTCTTGAAGCAATGTATTCTAGTATTGAATATTTTGCTAAATTACATCTGCCACAAATATTAACTATTTGTCTATCACCAGCATACTCTAATGCAATGTTATGATAGCCATCACCAGCTATGTAATCTGCAAAACCTTTAATCTTGTTGTCAGCACAAGTTAAGTCTAGACTGTTGAATATTTCTTTTGCTAAGCTATTAAATTTATCTTCATCATAATATGCGTAATATATATTATCTATATTTTGATACTGTAAATTTACACACTTAAGTTCGTTATACATACATTTATACGCTTGCCTTTTTGTGTCTAACAATTCATTTAATATCCCTGTTTTAGGTGCCAATTTATCTGGCTTTAAGTATCTACCAATATCAAAAATCTCACCCGTTACACCATAAAGTTCTGGCTCAAAAACATGTGGATTTGTTGCATCCAACATTACTAAATTTAAACCTTGTACTTTTATTGCATCAAGACTATTCATATCGCTACTACAAGGTACTTTTACTATTGAGTATCCAAGACTTTCCGCTTTGCTACCAAACTCTCTTATAAAAGTGCTTTTACCAACGCCACTTCCACCCTTTAAAAATGTAGTTCTGCTACCGCTGATAAAGTCACTAAAAAAATTAACAAAACCATTTGCCGTATTACCAGCAATAAGTAATCTTTCCATATTTATATCCTCCTCTATACTATATGAATTTGGCACAACAATTGTACATTATTCATAGTATGTAACAAACGAATATAGGAGACTGATATGAAAACGCCAAACTTTGTAATTGACACTAGTGATACCAGAATGTTCTATACAATGAGATATATGCAAAACAAAAAATACAAAGTCTGCTCAATTGCAAACAACACAGAAACGGGAGCAGCACATTATTGTTTTAGCCCCCAAAAAAGATTTACAAATGACGAACTTATGAATATCCCAGACAAAAGTGATTTGTTTTGTGGTAATTTAAATGATGTACAAAAACGTATCTTAATTGCAAAAAATATAAACTACCACAACTTAATCACTGACGAAATATTTGCAATGGAAAATAGCCTTTTAACCGCTGAAGGTGCATTAATGTTAGTAATTAGAGGCACGAATGTATCGATTTTCAACGCAAAAATCGCAATTTTTGGTTATGGTAGAGTGGGTAAAGCTGTCAGCACTTTATTTAAAGGTATTGGTGCGGACTTTGATATTTTCACTGATGACTACAACGAAAGGTCACTTGCAAGACTGCTTGGGAAAAAAGCTTTTGACTTAAATAGTGAACTTGATGACTATGATGTAATTATCAACACTATTCCCGCAAAAGTTTTGCCACTAGCCAAACTTAAAGGTGCAAAAAAATCTTGTTACATATTGGACTTAGCCTCTTTTTCTGGCGTGGAAATGTGCGACATAAATTCCTTAGGTCTTGCCTATGACAATGCTTTAGGTGTTCCAGGTAAATACTCACCTAAAACTGCAGGTGAAATTCTCGCTGAATGTATTTTAAGAAATTTGGAGGTGTAATATGCTAATCGGTTTTTGTTTTTGTGGTTCTTTTTGTACACTTTCAAAAAGCCTTATCGTGCTACAAGATTTAGTTAATAAAGGTCATAAAATAATACCTATATTTAGCTATAATGTTGCAAAACTAGATACTAGATTTTGGAAAGCACAAGAATTTAGACAAAAAGTTGAAGAAATAACTGGTGAAAAAATTGTTGACTCGATTGTGTCGGCAGAGCCACTAGGTCCAGTTGTTAAATGTGATGTAATGTGTGTATGCCCTTGTACATCAAATACTCTTTCTAAACTGCGGTATGGAATAACTGATACTCCAGTAACTATGGCAGTAAAAGCACACTTGAGAATTGAGCGACCAGTAGTAATTGCTTTATGTTCCAACGATGCCCTTGGTGCAAGTGCGGAAGTTTTAGGCGAAATGAGAAATCGTAAGCATTACTTCTTTGCACCGCTATACCAAGATGATACATCACGCAAACCTCGGTCACTAGTAACAAATATGGACTATGTAATAGAAACTATAGAATGTGCAGTAAAAGGCAAACAATTCCAACCAATGCACTTATAAAATAATACCACCCTTGTACTTTTTCACAAATGATTGATAACTCAAATTTATTACATATATATTTATTTTAATTTTCAAAATCTTAGGGAACATTTTGGTAAGATATTACAAAAATGTTCCCTAAAAATCAAGTGCGAATCAAATTAATTTTCACATTTAATAAAATCGGTGCTAATCCCACAAATTATTTTGTGGGTTTTAAAATTTTGTACAAGTTATAAATTTCTTGTTGCCCTAATTAAGAATGTAATATTTTAATGCATATCAAAAAAAATTTTATCTAAAAACCAAATCGCAATGCTAACTGAACTTGCAAACAAAACCTTTGATAACGGATTTATTATTTTAATAACAAATTAAAATTTAATTTTAAGCTAATCTTAAATAAACAAAAATACTGAGCTTTCTCAGTATTTTTTGTATTATAATATTTGTAATAATCTAATTAGCTTATGTATATAAGTTTTTATATATCATTAACCTATAACTTTATTTTGCAAATAATCAAATTAATTTAAACAGATTTTACAATAATTTAAGTTAATTTATTGCATTTAATCAACAAATCAATTCAAAAAATGATTTATTTAATAATTTATTAACAAAATATTTAGTTAATAAATCTATTTATAACGATAGTTGGCAACAAATTAATATAAAACAACTTTATACAATTAATTCATAACAATAGCAATTATTTTTACCTCTTTACCGCCTACTGCAATTAAGCCGTGAGGTTTTTCACTATTGTAGTAAATTGTATCACCCTCATTTAACTCTACGATATGCCCGTCAATGCTAACTCTTAAAGTACCCTCTAACACATAGTCCATTTCTTGTCCGTTGTGCATACTTGTTTCAATTGGCTTAGCTTCAAGTTCAGCAGAATATGGTATAGTTACGACAAATGGCTCTGCCTTTCTGTCACGCATATTGTATGCCAAGTGCATATAGTTAAAACCATTATTACGGATAATAGGCATTCCATCACCTTTCCTAGTAACGGCAAAGTGGTTAAGTTTTGCACTATCGCCAGTAATAAGTTCAGTAATATTGCAACCTAGCACATTTGCACAATTATATAGAAAATTAAAAGTAAAGTCTTTTTCACCGCTTTCGTAAATTTCGTATTCCTTAACTGAAACATCAGTTGCTTTTGCCATTTCTTTAGTGGAAACCCCCATTAAGTCCCTTAAACTTTTAAGTCTTAACGCCACCTCTTTTAAATTATATGATAACATAAATCACCTCAAAGTTACGCAATTTAAACAAAAATCTTAATTAGCACCGATTTTTGATAGCTTTTTTTTAAAAAATTACTTTTTAAGCAAGCTATGGCCAGTCATATCCTTAGGTATTTCAATACCCATCATATCCAACATAGTTGGAGCTATATCGCAAAGTTTACCGCCATCTATAAGCTTAACATTTGTATTGTCGTCAATCTTAATCAATGGCACTGGATTAGTTGTATGTGCAGTAAATGGCTCCTTAGTTATAGGGTCAAACATATAATCGGCATTGCCGTGGTCGGCAGTAATAAGTGCTTGTCCACCTACTTCTTTTATAGCATTAAGAACTTTTTCCACACATTCGTCAACTGCTTTGACAGCTTTCTTTGCAGCGTCAAGTATACCAGTGTGACCTACCATATCGCAGTTTGCAAAGTTTAAAATCATAACGTCATATTTCTTTGACAAAATTACCTCAACTGCTTTATCTGCAACCTCATAAGCACTCATTTCTGGTTTCATATCAAAAGTTGCAATCTTTGGACTATCTATTAAAATTCTGTCCTCGTTAGGATTTGCAGCCTCGACACCGCCATTAAAGAAAAATGTTACGTGAGCATATTTTTGAGTTTCAGCAATTCTAAATTGTTTTAAACCTTGCTTAGATAAATACTCTCCTAAAGTATTATCATATGATTGTGGTTTATAAGCTACATCTAAAGCGTTATTAAAAGTAACATCATATTGAGTCATTGACACAAATGTTGGTGCTAAAAAGCCTTGTTTACGCTCAAAGCCATTAAAATCGCTATAGATAAATGAACGTGTAATCATTCTTGCTCTGTCAGGGCGGAAGTTAGCAAAAATAATACTATCTCCTTTACCAACTTTTGCAACTGGATTGCCGTTTTCCATAATTACAGTTGGAATAACAAATTCGTCAGTTACACCATTTTCGTAACTTTTTGTAATAGCCTCAATGGCACAATTTGAAGTATTACCCTCACCATCAACAATTGCTGAATATGCTTTGTCAACACGTTCCCAAATATTATCTCTATCCATAGCGTAAAATCTACCACTAATAGTAGCTATTTTACCAAAGCCTATTTTATCCATATACTCAACGGCATCAGTAATAAATTGCTTGCCACTTGTTGGAGAAACATCCCTTCCGTCAAGGAAAGCGTGAAGATAAACATTATCCAAGCCTTGTTTTTTAGCCATTTTGATAAGTGCGAAAATATGGCTAATATGGCTATGCACACCACCGTCAGATAAAAGACCAAAAATGTGCAATTTTTTGCCATTCTTTTTAGCATTTTCACAAGCTTTCAAAAAAGCTACATTTTCAAAAAAGTCACCGTCATTGATAGACTTTGTGATACGTGTAAGTTCTTGATATACAATTCTACCCGCACCGATATTCAAGTGGCCAACCTCGCTGTTGCCCATTTGACCATCTGGCAAACCTACTGCCATACCGCTTGCATCTAAGCTTGTAGTAGGATATTTATCCATCAAACCTAGTACGTAAGGGGAAGTTTTATCAGATATGGCATTATTTTCACCAGCTTTGTTCAAGCCATAGCCGTCTAAAATAATTAGTCCAGTAAATTTATTCATATTAGTATTTTACCACCTTAGAAAAATCCTCTGCTTTCAAGCTAGCACCGCCGATTAAACCACCATCAATCTCTGGCATTGCCATTAACTCGCTTGCATTCTTTGGATTCATTGAACCGCCGTATTGGATACGCAATTTGTTCTCTGCACAATTTTTGCAATACAAACTTGCAACTTTATTTCTAATAATAGCGATAGTATCATTAGCCTCTTGAGCTGTAGCAGTTTTACCAGTACCAATAGCCCAAATTGGCTCATAAGCGATAACAACTTTATCAAGTTCATTCTTATCAACACCCGCCAAAGCTTTTTCAATTTGAGCCTCAAGCAATGCTTTGTAAGCACCAGACTCTCTCTCCTCAAGTGACTCACCTACACAAATGATTGGTTTCAAACCCTTCTTAAGTGCTTGTAAAACTCTCTTGTTAACAGTTTCGTCTGTTTCACCAAAATATTGACGGCGTTCGCTGTGTCCGATAATAACATACTCAACACCTAATTCCAAAAGCATATCTGCACTGATTTCGCCAGTAAAAGCACCTTTGTCTGCCCAGTGAACATTTTCAGCACCTAGTTTGATATTTGTATTTTTAATCATTTCGCCAGCAGTTTGAATGTTAGTGTATGGTACGCAAACTACACACTCTGCTTTAGCATCTGCTACCAAAGGAATAAGGTCTGTTAGTAATGCCTTAGTATCCTTAATTGTATTGTTCATTTTCCAGTTTCCTGCGATAATTGGTTGTCTCATTGTCAATTTCTCCTTTCAATGTAATTTATTATAATGTTTATATTAATTAGTCTTTATCATTCAAGCAAGCAATACCTGGTAAAATCTTGCCTTCAAATAGCTCAAGTGAAGCACCGCCACCAGTTGAAATGTGGCTCATTTTATCAGCAAAGCCTAGTTGTGCAACTGCAGCTGCAGAGTCACCACCACCAATAATAGTTGTGCAATCTTTAGCTTCAGCCATAGCTTTTGCAACAGCAATTGTACCTTTTGCAAGTATAGGATTTTCAAATACGCCCATAGGTCCGTTCCAAATAACTGTTTTTGCTGACTTTATAGCATCTGCAAACAATTTAGCAGATTTCTCACCAATATCCAAGCCCATCATATTCTCTGGGATATTCATAGCATCAACATTTTGTACAGCGATTTCGCTATCAATAGGGTTAGGGAAAGATTTAGCAGCAATCGTATCAACTGGCAAATAAATGTTTTTACCTAGCTTTTTAGCTTTTGCCAACATATCTGTACAATAATCTATTTTTTCGTCATCAACTAAAGAATTACCTACATTTCCGCCTTGAGCTTTGATAAATGTATATGCCATACCGCCACCAATAATCAATGTGTCGCATTTTTCTAGCAAATTATCAATAACTTTCAACTTATCTGCAACTTTTGCACCACCTAACACTGCAACGAATGGACGAACTGGTGCTTCAAGTGATTTTGCCATAACATTAAGCTCTTTCTCAATCAAGAAACCACAAACGCACTCTTTAACAAAACCATACTCAGCTATACCAGCAGTAGATGCGTGTGATCTATGAGCAGTACCAAATGCATCATTTACATAAATATCGCAGTACTCAGCAAGTTGTTTGCAGAAGTTTTCATCTCTGCCCTCTTCCTCAGAATGGAATCTTAAGTTCTCAAGCAATACGCACTCACCAGCTTTCAAAGCCGCTACTTTTGCTTTTGCATCATCACCTACTACATCTGTTGCAAATGTAACTTTACCGCCAAGTAGCTCGTTTAATCTATCAGCAACTGGCTTTAAAGTCAATTTAACTGGGTCGCTCTTAAGTGCTTTTTCAATATATGCGTTAGTTGCTGACTCCCTCTCTGCCTCTGGAAGTGCTTCAACCGCCTTTTTCTCTTTCTTAGTAAGCTTAACTTTCTCACTAAAAATGCTATGAGGTTTGCCCATATGTGAACATAGAATAACTTTTGCACCATTATCCATCAAGTACTTGATTGTAGGTAATGCACCATTAATACGATTTTCATCAGTAATAACACCATCTTTCATTGGCACGTTAAAGTCAACTCTAACAAGACATTTTTTGCCAGCAACATTTACATCTTTTATTGATTTTTTATTCATAATTAGGATTCTCCTTTCCTCAATATAATTTATAAATTTTAAAAGCATAATTCAATTATACTCAACGGAAATATTATAACACTATTTACCATATTTTGCAAGATATTTTTTTAAAATGCCTTTATTTTTGGCAATTTTTTTGTCAAAACTCCTTTCGTATATAAAAAAATACTCACAAGTTACAAAATTATCACTTAATTTTTAATAACTTGCGAATATTTTTACTATTAAAATGTTTTTATCGACCTAAATAGTCTTAATTAAAACTTTGTCAAATGTCCTAACTGGTTCAACTGCTCAAAATTGTGTTGACGGTGATACTCATAGCAAATAATAGCAACAGAATTTGCAAGATTTAATGAGCGAATATCCCCTTTCATAGGTATTCTAATGCACTTGTCATAGTTATTGTGCAATATTTCCTCTGGTATCCCCTTAGATTCCTTACCAAACATAACATAAACATCTTGCTCATACTTAACCTCAGTATGGTTATGTTGAGATTTTGTTGAAGCGTAAAAAATTTGTTTAATATTGTTTTTATTCCTCTCTAAAAAATCTTCATAGCTTTTGTATGTGCAAATATCTGCCAAGTCCCAATAATCAAGTCCCGCTCTTTTTAAATACTTATCCTCAAAAGTAAAACCGAATGGCTCAATCAAATGCAACTTAGCTCCAGTTGCCGCACAAGTCCTAACTATGTTACCAGTATTTTGTGGAATCTCTGGCTCTAACAAAACTATATGTATCATTTATTTATCCTCACTTAGTAACCTTTTTAATATATTCTCTATGCAAAATCTATATTGTTTAATTTAACTGCTTTTCAAAGATTATGTCAATACCCTATCAACTTTAATCAAAATTTATTTTATTTATAATGTCCACAAGTTCAGTGACGCTTTGAACGTGACAAACTGCATCTTTTATACCTTTTGCCCCAGCCATACCTTTCAAATAAAAACATACTTGTTTTTTCATATTGCTGTATATATATCTATCTGAATAAAAACCCTTTAATGTTTCAATTTGCATTAAAATATCCCTCTTTTTATCCACTTTATCAAAAATAGTAGCGATTTTTGTAGTGTAATTTACAATTTCTTTAAAAATCTGAGGGTTTCCTAATGCACCTCTTGCTATCATAACTCCGCTTGCGTTTGTATGCTTCTTTATATCAAAATAGCTTTGCAAATCTACTACGTCACCATTTGCAATAACTGGTATTTGCACCGCCCTGACAACTTCGGCAATGGTATCCCAATCAGCCTTGCCGTTGTAGTAGTCCTCTCTTGTTCTGCCGTGAATTGTTATTGCATCTGCCCCTGCATCTTGCATTGTTTTTGCAAAATCGACAGCTACATTGTCACCTTTTTTGAACCCTTTACGGAACTTAACTGTTACAACTTTTCCGCTTGCTTTTTTAACTTCTTTAACAATTTGCTCCGCAAGTTTTGGCGTATTTAATAACGCACTTCCCTCACCATTTCCAACTATCTTTGGCACGGGACAACCCATATTGATATCAATTATATCAAACTTCTGTATCTCTGGCATAACACAAGCTTTTGCCATAATTGTGGGGTCACAACCAAATACCTGCACTGCTTTTAGCTTTTCATTATTAGTTGTTGCAAGTAGTTCCTTAGTTTTTTCACTGCCGTAAACCATACCTTTACAACTTATCATTTCCGTATATGTAAGGCTTGCTCCATACCTTACTGCAATATCTCTAAACCCCACATCTGTAAAACCTGCAAGAGGTGCAAGTACTGCGTCACCCTTAAGACTAATATTTGCTATTTTCATTTGCTTTTGCCTCTTGCCATAACTTTTCTTGCTCTGTGCTACTTAGAGTTACAAATTCCTTGCCACTTTTAATACAAGCTTTTTCCATAAATTCAACTCTACTAGCAAATTTTGCACAAGCTTTGTTTAGTGCGACCTCACTATCCACACCAATAAACCTTAATAAGTTTACTACAGCAAACAACAAGTCACCACATTCTATCTCTAAATTATCATTATCTGCAGATAATACTTCTTCTAATTCCTCAACTATTTTTTCCTTGATTTGATAGGTGTTTTCAAATTCCATACCGATTTTTGCAAGGTATTTTTGATATTTTGTGGCTTTTTGCAAGCTTGGTAATGCTTTTGCGACACTATTTATTTTGCTACTAACTGTAGCTGTTTTCTTTTCCTTTGCTTTAGCTGATTCCCACGCTTTTAGTGCCTCGTCTGCATTGTTGGCAACCACATCACCAAAAATATGAGTATGTCTTGTAACCAATTTATTGCATAGCCCAGTTAACACTTCATTTGCAGTAAACTCACCCTCATCCTCACCAATAAGGGTATGGAATACCCCTTGCAAAATCACATCACCCGCTTCCTCAATAATGTTGTCAATGTCTTTATTGTCTATTGCTTCAACAAGTTCGTAAGCTTCCTCAATCAAGTTTTTACGTATGCTCTCGTGAGTTTGTGCCTTATCCCACTCGCAACCATTTTTGCCACGTAGCTTGTACATAATTCTAATTAAATCACCATAATTGTACTCTTGCTTATCCGTTATAGCAAAAGGTGCAACATACACACCACAAGCATAACTCAATTCCTTTTGCCTATCTAGTTCGTATACTAGAGTTTTTTGTTCGCTATCACCATTGAAAAAGATTATCTCACATTCCTCGCCTACAATGCGAGATAATATATCTTTTACCTCACTTGCAATAAAAGAGTTATCAATATCTACAACTACGAGTGGCAGTGTTTTGTCATAGCTAAATGCCTTATCCCCAACAATATCATATGCAGATACTTTAACTACACTTGTGCTTGGATGATTACGCAATGCCAACAATTCGTTTGATACACCCGCAATAATCTCAACCGCACAAAGCTCTTTTAATCTTTTAACCGACCTATCGTCAGCACCATTTCCATTAACACAGTACACAACATTTTTATCTTGTAACTCTACAAGATAATTGGCAATGCTATCATCCAAATCGTCAAAATCGTCTGAAGCTTCATAAAACCTATCCAAAGTTTCGTTTTTAATGCACTTTTCCTCAAAATATTTATATGTATCAGTGAGTGCAGTTTTAACTATGACAATATTTGCATTGTCAATAGCCTCTGCACCCTTTAATGTTAAATCGTCTTTCTTTAGTCCTAAACCGACAACTTTAATCATATTTCCTCACTTGTGTAACTTTTTACTAAAAGCAACAATTTTTTCACCAAATGGAAAGGAAATTAACTCCTCATCTTGGAACACTCTGCAAGCAATAACTAGTATAAAATACACAATAGGTGTTATCAAAACGCTTGCCATTAAAAGCCACCATTTGCTTAGTAAAAATGTTAAACCGAATATTATTAATCCTATTATAGCACTAATAAGCATAATTTTGCTAATACTTTTAATAACTTTTTCGCCTTTTCCTAAAAGTTTTGACATTGTAAACCAGCCAATGAACACGCAAAGGGTATATGCAATAACACTGGATAATGCTGCCCCCATAATTCCCAAGTGCAAAATCAAGATTACATCTAGCGTAATTTTACAGATTGCAGTAACAAAAAGTATTATTACTGGCTTGCCCGTTTTCCCCAGTGCTTGCATAAGTGAGGTAAACACTTGAGATAATGATAGCAGAATCACAGACACAGAAGATACCATTAGCAGTGATGTCGCTAAGTTAATACTATCTGCTGATAAAGTTGGATATAATATCTGCATTATTGGTTGAGCTAGCAAAAAGATTGCCACAAAACAAGGTGCACCTATCAAAAAAGATAGTTTAACTGCAAGTTGAGCTTTATCTTTTATGCTTACTACGTCCCTCAACGCCCTTTTTGAACTAATAATTGGCACTATCGCAACAGCAAACGCCAACGTTACAACTATAGGCATATTGATTAATGAATTGACTGGTGCAGATAAAATACCATATTCTGCAACCGCAACTTCACGTGCTAACCCTCTTGCAACTAATAAGTTTACAATTAGCAAACTATCCGCAAATTGCACAATAGGAAATATAAGTCCACTTGCCATTATTGGCACACTAACTCTAAAAATGCTTTTTGTAACTTCTCCATCCAAACTCACTCGTTGAGTAGGTTTTTCACGTCTTGCAAAGTACACCACTGCTAGTACTAGCATTGACAAAAACTCTGATAAAGTTATACCTATCAATGCACCTATAACCGCACTAGTAATACCTCTTGGCAACAATAAGTAAGCAAAAAGTAAACCGAACAACATTTTAAATGCTTGTTCCGCAATTTGAGCAATCGCAGTAGGTAGCATATTCATATTGCCTTGGAAATAGCCTTTAAAATAGCCCGCTATTGCCACAATAACTATTGCTGGTGCTACTACATAGTAACCAAATCTAATATCGTCATTACCTTGTAATTGAGCAAGCGGAGTAGAAACCAACAACATAATTAACAATGCCGTTACACCCAAACCAAACAATAGCACAAATGAGGACTTCATTACCTTCTGAGCATCATTAACTTCACCCAAAGCCTTTTTTTCGCTGACCAATCTACTTATGGCAGTAGGTATACCACTTGAGGACAAAGTCAACATTAGTGCATAAATCGGAAAGACCAGTTGATACATACCGATTCCCTCTGCACCCAACAAGTTTGTTAGTGGAATTCGGTAAACCGCACCCAGTATTTTTGCAATCATACCAGCAAAAGCAAGAATCAATGCCCCTGCTGTATAACTATTTAATACCGATTTTCGATGTGATTTTAAACTTTTTACACTAGTTTGCACTTACTACTCTAATTGACTTGCTAGGCAACAACCTGCAACTTTTATATTTGCTTTAATATCATTTGTAATTGCACCTACAGCAATTATTCCGCCATACAAATCACCACCAACTAATATAGGGTGAACATACACATCGTCACTGATTGCACTATCGTTTTTTGTAATTCGAATATTTTCATCTGCCATTGTTTGCTTTCTCTCTTGCAAAACTGAAAACAAAGTATTAGAAATCAACTCACCCTCTTTGCTCTCTTTTGTACCCTCATGAGTTAACACTTTGCTCTTATCAACTATCATAATTTGTACACCGCACAAATCAAACAATACCTTTGAATATCCCTCTGCCAAAGCTTGCAATGCTTGCATTTGACTAAATTTTTTAATTATAATTTCATTGTCAGAAACTTGATTCATTTCCAATTCCTCACCGTCACGAATACGCATAGTACGTCTAAGTTCTTTTGGAATTACTATTCTACCAAGTTCATCAATTCTTCTAACTATTCCAGCCATAAATTTCCTCCTTAAAAATAGCTTTTGCAATAAATTTGTTGATATACATATTTTTCCATATAAATTTACAGCCGTTTAATTCCATACCGTGTTGAAAATACTAAATATTTAAAGAAAGGTATATTATCCTATTCAAATTAATACACTTTAGTATGTTTAAAATATATTATGACAATGAACAATTTGTTATTTTAGTTGATGGTATGCAAAATTCCAGTGGTATAATAGAGCTTGATAGCGAAAAAAGTTATGTTCTTACACTACTACCAATTTACAATAAAACTCTTTTTCTACCAATTAGCTCAACCATAAGACTAAAAAATTCCAGTTTAGTTTGCAATATTCCTTATATTAAGTTAGATAAAAATCAATTTTATCTAACACCTAAATTTGCACCATATATACCGCCAAGCGTTCCACACGTAGATATGCAAAGAGAATTTGGTGAACATATTATTACTGTTTATACAGATAATATTCCAAAATTATTAATTGAGAATAAAACCAACTTTATTACAATAGTACTTCCTGAATATCCAGAAAAATTGCAAGAGGCAGTTTTGGATAGTGGCGTGCTGTTTTATTGTCTTTGCAAGCACTATTTGTGCGTAGTTTTTTACGACTATAATGACTATAGTGTACTTATTGACAAAGAGTGTGACAATTATGAATTTGACGAAAATGGTGTAACAATTACAATAAATTTGCACGACAACCAAGGTAGAAAATACATTTCTCACCTAACATTTAAAGATAACGAATATTTTTGTGACAACGATTATTTTGAATATAAAACACCTCATACCCCACACGAAAAATTGTTGGGATATGATTTTATGCAAGCAATCCTTGCAGAAGACTTTGAGTATTGCAAAAAACTACTAATTCCAAATTTATTTGACGAAAGCGAGATAAAGCAAATGTTTGACGGACTTGACGACTTAATAATTCCAAACTGTCCAATTAAAAATAATTACGTCTTTGCATTAATCAATGGTAAAATAGTATCCATAAAATTTATTACTAATCACGGTTTTATTGAAAAAATAATAATGTAAATATTAGTATTCGAGAAAACAGAAAATAGTAGTGTAAAAATATCTTGTATCCAAAGCAAAATCAGTCACAAGTTTTATGCGAAAGGTGTATTTGCAATATACACAATAGAATAGTATTCATACTTGTAAGCAAAATGACTATGTCTAACTTTGTAATCAATTTGCTTTGGAGTATCTAACAATAATTCAAATTGAATTACATTAAAATATCGTGTTACAAAATTTGATACCATTAAACCTACTTTTGTGTAAAATAAATTTTAATATTAATATATTATTGTATTTTTCTGGAACAGGCAACAGCTTATACATTGCTAATAAAATTAAAGTTCTATAAATAGCAACATTATCATGAATGTTTCCCTTTTTTTGTTTTTAAAAGCTATGTTCACCAATTATATAATATTTATTAAGTTTTTTACGCATCTCTTACATTTTTTATAACCGACATTAGATGTTTATAGTTACCAAAGTTATAGTTTAATACAATTTACAAGTAGTCTTTTTCCATTTTTTGTTGCAAAACTTATAATTTTACATTAATTTTACTTAATAAGGATAGACTTTTTACTAAATATTGTTTATTATATGTTTATAAGGACTTATATATTTTGTTACTATATATAATATAGAGCAAAAAAGTCAAATACATTTTAAAGAAGGTTAAAATTATGCCTACTGAAAGTTATGATTTAATGCTAAATATTTTGTATTTAATATCTTTATGCTTTATTCCTGCTGTGTTATGGGCACTATATACCTCTTATAAGGTGAATAGCAATTTTAAAAAATTCAGCAAAATTCAAAGCAGAAAAGGATTGCCTGCTCATATGATAGCAAGACAAATTCTTGACAGCGAAGGTCTTACAGATGTTAGAATTGGCAGAGTTGCTGGAAAATTAACAGACCACTATGACCCAAGGTCAAAAACTGTAGTTTTATCTGACAGCGTTTATGATTCTTGCTCAATCGCGGCAATAGGCGTTGCAACTCACGAGGTTGGACACGCTATACAACACGCTCATAAATATGTGCCAGTTAAAGTACGCAGTGCTTTAGTTCCAGTACTTAACTTAAGCTCAAAATTATTAATTCCAATTTTAATTATTAACATAATTTTAACATTTGTATTGTATGATAGCAATCTTCCAATGTACATTTACTATGCACTACTTGGAATATTTGGCTTGAATATGTTATTTGCATTAGTTACACTACCTTGCGAATTTAATGCAAGTAGTCGTGCAAAAAATATTTTACTAGATATGAACATTCTTGATGACGAAGAAGTAACTTGCGTAAACAAAGTATTACGCTCTGCTGCAATGACTTATGTAGCATCTTTTGTAATTACTCTAATCCAATTCGCAAGAATCCTACTAATAATACTATCAAACACACGCAGAAAATAAAATGTTTAAATTATAGTAGCTTTAAAACCACCAGATAAACTGGTGGTTTATTTTCTTACAATATATAAATTTAATACATCTAAAGGAATATGAATTTAGTTAGTGTTTCTATTTATTTTTATAAAATTTGCATTTTCAAATTTTATGAATATAAGTTTTTTTCAATAATTTAGTCCGCAAAAGTATATCTAAAACTAACCTAATCTAAGCCGAAAAATCGGTTTAGATTAATATTGTGTTCTATCCTAATACTATTACATTAAATTTATATTCAATTTCAAGTAAATAATCTTGATTTAACCATTGATTTTATTATAAAGCTATTAATTTTTAATTGTTTATATTATATTTACACATTACCATTTTAAATTAAATTTTCAACTTAAATTAATTATCACTGTTATCTTTTAAAACAATCGGTCTACACAAACACTATCTCTATGTTCATATTACTTATCCAACTTGTTTCTTTTTCTATGTTGCCCCACTCTGTTTGGGTGCCTTGGTAATATATTCTCTTTATGTTTTTACAACTTACAAATGCATTACTTTCTATCTTTTCTACGCTATTTGGTATTGTTATCTCTGTTAGTTCTGTACACTTTGCAAAGGCATAGCTTTTTATCTCCACTACTCCTTGCGGTATCTCACTCGTTTTACATCCTAATATCAAGGCTTGTCCATCTTTGCTTAATATGCAATTACCCTCACTTTTGTATACAATGTTTTCCTCCGATACTTGTATTTCCTCTAGTTTAACATTGTATCCAAATGTTCTTTCCCCTATATTCTCTACACTTGCTGGTATTGTTATGCTTGTTAGATTTTCACAATGTGAAAATGAATTACTCTCTATCCTTTTTACTCCCTCGTTT
>CAJTNA010000025.1 GCA_910577845.1 uncultured Christensenella sp.
TTTTTGATTTTAGGCTGTTGTTTTTAATAGTTGTTAATTAAACTTTCAAGCCAATATGTGGCTTAATAATATGTTTTTAGCAAGAATTAAAGAACATTTATGATAAGGCTGAATCCTGAAAGTACATCTAGTTAAAAAATAATGTTACAATTTATCTTAATAATTTATAATTATTTATTATGATACTTAAATAAATATATCAATACATTTACTAATGAAAACTTATAATTAGTTTTAATTTTAATTAATTAAAATTTAAATATACTTAATTTAACTACTTTATACTTACAGACATATTGATAAAAAGTTGGCAATGACACAAAATATCAATTACGCTTTATAAATATTGCTTAATAATTGCCCCTAAAAAGTAATTAGTTAAACTTAAAATAAACTACACCCAAAATCGGCACAGATTACTCTGTGCCGATTTCGGTAATAGAATTGTAAAAAGTTTTATGAAGTTTTTATACTTCAAAAGTTATGTGTTTGATATCACTATCAATACAATAATTATAATAAAAAATTATGTCAATGTCAATTTTATTTAAAACATATCAAAAATGTTTATGCTGAATACTACCTAATTGTAGCAAAAATACAAAGCAAGTTGATATTCAAACTTATTTAATACAAAATGTGTAGTTTTGATACATTAACCACACATATTGAATTAGAATAAAATATACTAAAACAATAATTAGATTTCAAGAATTCAACATTTTGCTTGATAAAATTGTACATATTATTTAAACTTTGTGTAGCTAAACGATTAAATTCCAAATTGCAAAATCGTAACTAAATATTGTGGTTAAATTAAATTTTTAACTAATTTTTAGTGAATAGTACAAAATAAACTTATTCTTTTAAATGTTCTTTTACTATATTGCTTACATTTACTTTATATGCTTTTTCGCTATATTCGTTCATCATTTTAACACTTCTTGCATCGTGATTTACGCAACCAGCACCATTAACACAACCACCAGCACAAGCCATACCTTCAATAAACAAGTCCTTAGCTAAGCCTTTATTGTTTTTAAGTAGAGCTATTTTGATATTATCAAGACCATCTGCACAAATTATATTAGGTGTTACATTCAAATTTTCCTCAGCAATTATATTTTTAACTGCTTCACTTACGCCACCACTGCGTGCGAATGCTCTACCAAAATATGATGCAGATTTAATTTGAGTTTTTTCAAGTTCCTCAACCTTAATATCCCTACTATCTATAAGTGCTTGTAATTCCTCAAAAGTAATTACATTATCCACAAACCCAGCAACCTCTGGTAATTTTGCCTCACCTTTTTTACTAACGCAAGGACCAATAAAGATAATCTTTGAATTTTTGTCTTGTTTCTTAATAAGTTTAGCACACTCTACCATAGGTGATGGATTAACAGAAATATAATCTTTCAGTTGAGGAAATTGTTTATTTACATATTCCACAAAAGACGGGCAACAAGAGGACATTAGACAGCCTTTCTCCGCATATTCCAACGCATCTTTATAAGCGGTTATATCCGCACCAACAGCAACTTCAAATATATCATATACACCTAGCATTTTAAGTGCTGTACAAATTTGCTCAACATCTGCATAATTAAATTGCGTGCCGATTGATGGAGCAACCATTGCGTAAACTTTATATTTAGCATTGTTTTCGCTTTCCTTTAACAATTTAATTGTATCTAATAAATAAGACCTATCTTGAATAGCACCAAATGGACATTTTGCCATACAAGCACCACAGCTAACACATTTGTTGTAGTCAATACTTGCCTTTTTGGTTTTTTCCACTTTTATAGCACCAATTTTACAAGCACGAACACAAGGACGTACATTTTCACGTATTGCGTTGTAAGGACAAGCCCTAAAGCATTTTCCACACTCAATACATTTATCAATATCAATTACTGCCTTTTTGCTTTTTGTACTTATGCGGATAGCTTGAACTGGACAACTGGAAACGCACCTATGAGATATACAACCACGGCATCCCTCACTTACTGTATAACGGTCAATCGGGCACTCATCACAAGCAATGTCAAGCACTTCAAGCAAATGATTAGGAACACACCAAGTACCAATAATATGACGAACCATTTCCTCTACAATAGCTCTATCTTTATAAATACAACATCTCATTGCTTGCGTGTTATCTGGAACTAATATACGTGGTATGGCGTAATAACAATCATTAAGCCTTTCCTCAAAAGCAAGCTTACAGACCTCTTTAATCACTTTATATTTTAACTCTTGCGTTGCATTATCAAATACTCTCATCATTACTCCTATGTCAACCAAACAATTTGAATTAAAGTTTAGTTAAATCAATTTTTATCTTTTGTCTTGCTCTGTAAATGTTTAAATACTTTTGATTGTTAGCAAGCAAAAAATCCTTTACCACATCAAACTTATCATTAACTCTACTTACTCTATGAGCATCTGAGCCAAATGTGAAGTCTGTACCGCCAAGTTCAATATACCTTTTAACAATGTCTGGATAAGGTAAAAACATTGTGTTAGTACCGCTATTATGTGAGTTTAGCTCTAGTGATACGCCACGCCTTATTATACCTTTTAAAATACTATCAAAAATATCCGCAAACTCAGAATAACTCAAATCCTTATTTTCATAAGGTGCTTTTCTGCAAACATAGCCGATATGAGTAATAACATCAAAGTCGTATTTTGCATTTACACTATCTAGTACAGCAAGCAAATATAGCTTATATGCCATTTCCTTACTTTTGCCCTCAAAATATTCAGGCAAATAGCAATCCACGCCATTAACAGAATGTACAGAATTTAAAATTAAATCAAAGCCATTCCCTTTTAACAAAGACATATAATCATTTTCTGCTTGAGGCGAAAAGCCACATTCCACACCGCAAGCAATCTCAATTTTGCCAGAATACTCTTGCTTTGCTCTATGCACATCGGATATGTGAAAAGGTATATCTAATTGCCTTATGTCTTTAACCTTAGAGGCACCATACAAATAATCTCTATCCAAATGGTCAGTGAAGGCAATATATTTCATTCCTTTCTCCAAAGCAGTCGCAATCATCAAATCAATGTCCGTAGGGCTATCTACAGAATGACTACAATGTGAATGACAATCATACATATTTTATCCTCAATATTCTACTTGGTAAATTTATCCCACAGAAGCACATTTTAATGTGTACCTGCGGGAATAATTTATCTTGAATTTACAATTTACACGCTGAAAATCGGTATTATTTTACCAATTACTTGTCATAGCCGTTAGGGTTATTTGATTGCCATCTCCAGCTATCTGCACACATTCTATCCAAATCGAATTCAGCTTTAAAGCCTAACTCTTTTAAAGCTAATGCCGGGTCAGCATAACACTCTGCAACATCACCAGGTCTACGTGGAGCAATCTTGTAATTAACTGGTTTTCCGCAAGCTTTTTCAAAAGCTTTTACCATATCTAGTACACTGTAGCCATTACCAGTACCAAGGTTATATGTAACAACACCTGGATTACTTTCCAGCTTAGCAATTGCAAGCACGTGACCTTTTGCTAAATCACAAACGTGGATATAGTCACGCACACCAGTACCATCGTGTGTAGGATAATCATCACCAAATACACTTAGTTGTTGCAACTTGCCAATTGCTACTTGTGTGATATATGGCATTAAGTTATTTGGAATTCCATTAGGGTCTTCACCAATCATACCACTCTCGTGTGCACCAATTGGATTGAAGTATCTTAGCAAAGCTATATTCATTTCTGGATTAGCTTTGTAATAATCTCTTAAAATTTCCTCAATGAACAATTTTGTTCTGCCATAAGGATTTGTAGCAGATAGAGGGAAGTCCTCTGAGATAGGAACACTTTTAGGCACGCCATATACAGTTGCAGATGATGAAAATACAAGATTTGTGCAACCAAACTCCTTCATAACTTTAAGCAATGACAATGTGCTTATTAAGTTATTTTCATAATACTTAAGTGGAATAGCTACAGACTCGCCTACTGCTTTCAAACCAGCAAAATGAATTACAGAATCAATTTTTTCCTTTTTGAAAACTTTACGTAAAGCATTCTCATCGCAAACATCAATTTCGTAAAACTTAATTTTTTTACCTATAATCTTTTCAACTCTTTTTAAAGCGATAGGTTTGCTGTTGCAAAAATTATCCACAACAACGACATCACGATTTGCTTTATCCAACTCAATAATTGTATGGCTACCAATGTAACCTGCACCACCAGTAACTAAAACTGACATATATGCCTCCTAAATTATATTAATTTAATTTTATTCTTTTATTTAATTGTTAAATCTTATCACATTGACAAAAAATCAATCTCTTATACCATAGCTGTATAATATGGTCAATAATAAACTTGTTTAATAATCTTTCAAACTATTGATTAACTAAAGTTTTTAAAATAATAATTTGCATATTTTGCAGTACTATAATTATTTAATAATTAGCTAATGCAAAAATAATCAAACATATAAATAAGTAATCAACTTATAATTTGCATTAAAAGCAATTACTTTTCAAACACAAGAGTAGCAAATCTATCTGGGATATGGTAATTGTCCTCTATTGTGTTATTATAGCTTAGTAGAATTGCTGATTTATCCGTTCTTCTTTTAATTCTGTATGCGTTGAATTTCCAATCTCCAGTCATTCTGCCATTGAATAATTTTGATGGCAACATTCCTTGAACTATCCAACCATATTCAGTGCCATAGATTTTGCTATCAAGTATATTCTCTTTTGTAAAAGTCAAGCTGGTTGAACCTTGTAAATTATTATAAACCTCTGCACAAAATACACCGCCAATTCCATTCCACTCAAATTCCATATAATGAGTTTTATCTTGTGTTGGTTGAATAAACAACTCAACAGTTTCCTCATCATAGATAGGTGAATTGTATTCTTTCATTGTACAATTGATTTTATCATCCTCAATCTCAAATCTAAAGAAAATGCCTTTTTCATTATAAGCTAGATAACACTTTGTTGCATATGGTACACTACCATCACCATTATTTGAGGTAAGCAACATACAATCTACTTGTTTCCAATTAATATCTTCTGCAAAATGTGCTGTTGTTTTTTTTATTATGTATTTACTCATACTTTGCTATATTTCCTCGCTATATCGTCCATTTTATCACGTATACTTTCCATATCACTAACCATTTTAAACTGAGTATGACAACGTACCAAATTATGCTCTGGATAATGAGTTTTAAAATAAACATCGCCCTCAAGATAATCTGTTAAAAATCTCATACCGCACTCAAAAGTCATCATTATAGCACCAAGTGAAAGCAAGTCACGCTCAACTGGAGTAATACAATTACCAATACCAGTCATAAAACCTTTTGTAAAACTCTCATATAAGCCAATATCAAAACCAACCTTAGATAAATCTGGCTCATCCTCAAGTCCAGTATTACAGCCAGAACGAATGGCATCACCAAAGTCATAAAGCAAACTACCGGGCATAATAGTATCCAAGTCGATTACACAAGTTGGCTCACCAGTACGCTCGCAAATCAAAACATTGTTTAATTTAGTATCATTATGTGTTACTCTCATTGGTAAAGTCTTTGACTCCAACAAGCTTACAATACTATCACAAATTGCTGAACGTTTTAATACAAAATCAATTTCCTCTTGTACGCTACTAACTCGTCCCACACTATTTTTATCAACAGCATTGATAAATTTTTGGAATCTATCTGCAGTATTGTGGAAGTTTTTAATTACTTCAAACAAACCACTCGCATCAAAATCATTTAGCAAATTGATAAAGTTACCAAAGGCATATCCTGCACCCTCAAATACTTTTTTGTCCTCTGCAATTTGTAAAGCAATTGTATCTTCAATAAATTTATAAATACGATATGCACCTTCATCACATTTATAATAACTTTTACCATCTAAAGTTAAAATCAAATTTAAAGTTTCCCTATCTGGGTCACCACCATTTTCAATAATACGCTCTTTTAAATAAGATGTAACACTTAAAATGTTATTCATTAGTCCATCAACATTTGGGAAAACATTAGTGTTTATCTTTTGCATAATATATCTATTAATAATGCCATTATCATCACATTCAATTAAAAAAGTAGTGTTGATATGTCCATTACCATATGGCTCAACTTTTATAATTTTACCTTGCACTTTAAAATTCTCAATAATTTTTGTATTATCCATATATCCTCCGTGATATGTTACTCTATAATAAAATCGCCATATTTTAGTGCAAAGATATTTAATGTATTAAAAGTAAATTCAAAGCACATTTAAAAGCTTTTTAATATTTTATATTTTTTCAATTATATTCTACTACATTTTATAATAAAAGTAAAGACTTTATTATATTTTTTATAATAAATATAATTATTTTAACATTTATTAAAAAATAAAGTAATACTGCAAATAAAATTACTTTTTATAAGCTAATTACATATTATAATTTTTTACACTGCTAACGACTTTTAGCAAGTTATAATAACACTTTTTTATATCAAATTTATGATAAAGTTATAGAAAAAATAAAAAACCAAAAATATTAAGCTAACTATTAAATATGTGTTATATAAATTATTGAATCAAATTTATTACAAAATAAAATGCGGTGTAAACATTTAACTAATTTAATAAAAAGTGAGTTTTTACAAATTTCCTATATAATTATCATATAATTAAATTAATTGAGATAGTTACTTTTCCATAATTTAAAAAGTAAAAATAATTTCATTAAATTTACAAATCAAAAATCAATAAAAAATTGCAAAACAAAACACCTCAAATTGAGGTGTTTTTGTATAGTTTTAAAATCAACTTACTGCTATTTAAACAATTTTAATTAAATTCATATAATAATTAATTTATATATGCTATTTAATAAGTTAATTATTGTTAGTTGCAGTTCTGTCACGACCATCCCTTAACTCTCTATAGAATTTCTCCCAATCTGTTAAGCCTGTTTGTCTATCTTGTCCCAACTTTAAGGTTGGTGTAACATCTCCATCACTTACTCCATAATAACCCCAAACGTCTAGCTCTTTCATAATTGCATTTGCAAGTTGTGGAATAGGGAATCTTGTAAACTCACCATTACTACCCTCTTTAACATTACCAAATTGTAAATCTTTATATCCTTTTACGGTTGAGCCATTTTGTGGCAAACCATTACCAGTTCTAATTTTAATAATTGCAAAGTGGATATATAAATTTCCAGATTCGTCTTTACCTTTTAAGGCATCATAACTCTTCTTTGGAATTTCACTTGCCGCAATTGGGTTCGCTATGTTTGCAAAGTCCTCTGTTTCTGGCAAGAATGCCAAACCATTTTGGTCTTTCCAGTTAAAGATATCTAGGAATGTACCTGGCATAATCTCCAAAGTGTTCCAAGTTGCCTCTGCATTACCAGCTGTAATTTGGTCATCAAAACAATAGAACAAAATACCACCAGTAAGTGAGTTAGCTATAACATTATTTGATGACTTAATATAACTAGCTTTATTTTTATATGTACCAATTGACAAAGCTGTATCGGCAGCATCTCTTATTATACAACCTTCCATTTCCATATTTGCAGCAGTTACGTGTAAAACTTTACCGCTCTTTTCAAATACGCAATGTTCTAATCTTACCTCAATCTTTTCATCCTCTGAACCAGAAATACTAACTAGGTCACCATATCTACTGAATAACAATACACCACGTGTTTTTTCTTGCTCTTCAGTTAAGCCAGCCATATTACCTCTTTTAGCTGGAGCTTCATCACCATCTGCAGTTGTTTGAACCTCCTCAGATTCACTACCAAATGGTGCACCTTCTTTACTCATATTATTACCAGTAACGTGAACGTCTTGGAATATAAGTTGCTCACCATTCTCTTTAGATTGAAGACTTATACCAGTTTCGCCCCATACTTTACCATTGCCTTGTACATATGGAAGACCATATTTTTTACTGCTGGCTTTAGACCTTGTACGAACAATTTCACACACATTGATAATTTTACCATTGCCGTAAATATCATTCTTAATCTCTATAGGTCCGTGGTCAGCCCTTTTCTCACCAAATAATTCTGGACTTTCCACATCGTTTTGCATACATATTATTTGACCTTCTTTAGAAATCTTTCGCAAATCTTGCCAAGTGCTTACATTTGCAGCACCTTCTATAACATTACAAGTTATAGTTTTTTGTGTTGTTGTAGTTGCTCCAGTTTCTTCATTAGTCACAGTTTCATCTAATGTTAGAGTGAATGGCTCAGTTCCAACTATAGTCAACTTACCCTCTGAAGTAGCTTTACTTGCCCCCTCAGTTATTTTAAAGTTACTACCATTTGGGAATGTTGTTTTTAAATCAACATTGCCATTAGTACCAAAATAATAAGCACGCTCCGTCATATCAACAATAAGCTTAGAACTATCCATTGCTTGTGATGGCGGTGTTGCACCTAAAAACATTGATAGGAAATATGCCACAACAGATATCAACGCAACACAAACACAAGCCAAAGCACCATACTCAATTAATTTGCCTTGCTTGCTCATTTTTTTCTTTTTCTTTTTTTGTTTACGTTTTGTGCCATTGATAACATTATCCATTACAGCAAACTCAGCTTGAATTTGCTCTGTTTCCTCTTGCAAATCAACCTCGTCCTCAACATCCATATCAATGTCAGAATAATCAGAAGTAGAGGCTACCGCCAAATCTTTTGATTTAGTATCTGTTGCGTTTGCACTATCCGCCACACTAGCTACTACTTCTTTGTTTTTCGTATCAGCTTTTTCAGCTTTTTCTTTTGAAGACTTAGAATCCGCTTTGCTGTTTACATCAGCTTTCTCTGCTTTTGTGTCAGTAGCACTAGCAGTTTCTTCAAACTCCTTTTTAATCTTGTCCTCTTTCATAATTTACCTCACTTATCAGTGCATATCATTGCATATATATAATATCACAAAACGCTTGTTTTGTAAACACCTAAAATTATATATTTTATATAATTAGTAAGCGACTTTTTTCTTTTAATATCTTAAATCTTTAAAAAAGCACGATTTTTGATAGATTTTTTTAAAATTTATCAAACTTTGCTTTTTAAATTTTTTTTATAATTTTACCTAAAAATTTTCTAAAAATATTTTTCAAGAAAAGTTATCTCTAAAATCAAACAAGTCTAATTACTATTTTATGCTTTTATAGAAACTCTCCCCTCCTTCAATTCCTTATACAATCTTTGAACAGTTTGAGCATCAAGAGTATCCAAAGGTTTGACCGCTTGGTCGTCTTTTTCATAGTAACCCCATACATCAATATCTTTGATAATTGTAGATGCAAGTTTTGGCAATGGAAATCCGTTAGGATAATCTTTATCCCTCGCCGTTTGATAATTCAAATACTCATAATTTTTCACTATTGAACCATTTTTTGCCAAACCGCCACCAGTACGCAACTTAATAATTGCAAAGTGAATATACTTTTTGCCATCTATATCTGCTTTTAATCTATCATAAGACTTTTTAGGAATTTCACTTTTTGCAACTGGATTCGCTATTTCAGCACCGCTCTCTGTTTCTGGCATAAAGGCAAGACTATCTTGCAATTTCCAATTGTAAATATCTAAGAATGAATTTTTTTCTATAACTACTTCATTCCAGCTATCCTCTGCATTATCTTTAGAAATATTGCCGTCATAACAATAAAATACAATACCACCAGTCAGTGAATTTGCAATAACATTATCCCTAGACCTTACAACACTCTTTTCATTTGCATAAGTTGCAATAGAAAGTGCTGTATCTGACGCATTACGAATTATATTACCCTCAAAATCCATATCAGCATAACGCACGTGGATTAGTTTATGACTATTTTCCAATACGCAATGTTTTAGCTTAAAGTTGGCTTTTTCATTGTTGCTAATACTACCCTCAACAGCAAGCAATGTACCATAACCACTAAACAACTTCAAACCTCTTTTTTGAATAATTACATCACTCACACCAGCAAGATTACCACCCTCTTCAGTACTCATATCATTGCCAATAATTTGCAAATCTTGCATTACAATCGGCTCATCACTATCCTCTTTTGCGGATACATAGAATGCTGACCATCCGTGAACAGGTCCGTTACCTTGCAAATAAGGTTGTGTTAATTTTCCACCCGATTTCTTATTCCTACAACAAACGATTTCAAACATATTAAGTTTGCAACCATTACCATAAATATCATTTTTTAGTGTTAAACCAGACATATCTTTCTCTTTTACACCTTCCATTTGTGGTGCAGATAAATACGCCGTTTGCATACATATAACTTTCTTATCTTTCAGTGCAGATACAAAAGTTTCCCAGTCCGAAACATTAACAGCGTTTTCTTTTACTTCAACCTTTCTTTCAATAATTGTAGGTTTTTCATCAAGTATTTCAGTATATGACAAGGTAAACTCTTGAGTATTGTTAATTTTTAAGATGTTATCATCTGGCACATTTACGCCATTTTTCTTAAATTCACTCGCATTAGGGAACATTTTCTTTAAATCAATTTCCCCCACAGTTCCCACAATGTGAGGCAAATCAGTCATATCTACTTTCAATTCGGCTCCGTCCATACCTTGCGTAGGTGCTGTTTGAGTAAAATTAATTGTGTAATATACTGCTACACAGCAAAATATAGCAATAAACACTGTTACATATGTTCTTACTACAATCTTTCTTACCTTAGTTTTTTTCCTTTTCTTTTTTTTCTGTTTTCTTTCTTTTCCGTCAATAACATTAGTCATTTCCTCAAATTCGTCTGCTGTAACAATTGGCAAATTAGATTGTTCATCGTCTTTATAAATTGTATTTAAATCATCAGCCTCTAGCTGTTTTTGTTCCTCACTTTCTTTTTTATCCACAACAATTTTATCACCAAAAACACCTGTAGATATTACACCCTCAGCTAATGCTTTGTCAGAATAATCGTCAATAGAGACCTTAGTTGCTGTGCTTTCGCAAGTCCCTTCACCACTTGTTAAAACAATATCAGTAGTACTATCCATACTACTCATTTCATTCTTTTCTTGTTTAACTTTATTAGCAGAACTTGATTTTTTCAAATCTTGTGCGATATCCCCCTCTTGCATATCACGCTCAATTTCATTTTGATTGTCAAATTGGTCTTTCATAATTTCCCTCTCAAAATTTCAGAGTTAGTGCTTATATAAATAATAGCATATTTTAATAAATTTGCAAACTTTTTGTTTTAATTAGCAATTATTTTTCTACTTTAATTTCACTTTTACCAAAAAACTGCTAATTTTAACAAAATGCAAATTGTTTCTCTTGATTTTAGGTATCAAATAGGCTATAATTATTTTGTGATAATTCTACAATTTAAACAAATTGGCTTTATCAAAAAATTAAAACGGAGTAATTATGATATTATTTAAAAATGTTCGTCCAGTAATTAATGGTGAGATAAAAGAGCAATGCGACATTAGCGTTGAGAGTGGCAAAATTAACAAAATCGCAAAAAATATTACAGATAAAGCGGATACTTCTTATGACT
The DNA here is from genome assembly GCA_910577845.1 of uncultured Christensenella sp. Taxonomy (GTDB): domain Bacteria; phylum Bacillota; class Clostridia; order Christensenellales; family UBA3700; genus MGBC100798. The sequence continues at coordinate 11,587 of CAJTNA010000025.1, forward strand.
TGAAAGGTGGCATACTTGCAAGTGGTTACATTGATATTCATACCCACGGCGGTGGCGGTCACGATATGATGGAGGGCACTAAAGAAGCTTTAGATGCAATATCCGAATATCATTTAAATACTGGCACAACAACATATATTCCTACCACTTTAACGGCAGATATCCCTACCACTCTTGTAGCTATTGAGAATGTTAAAAATTACAATTCCCTTTATGCAAGGACATATGGCACACACTTGGAGGGACCTTTTATTTCAATGAAAGCCCCAGGGGCTCACCCACCAGCTTACATTTTAGAACCTAATGCTGAAAATACAAAGTGGGTATGGGAAAATAAAGATATAATTACCAGAATTACAGTTGCTCCTGACCAAAAGTCTAGTGATTGGTTCACAAAAGAATGTACTAAAAACAATATCCAAATTAGTTTGGGACACGATGCAAGCATTGATGACGAAATCAACGCACTAACGGATAATGGTGCAAGCAGTGTTACACATATGTATAACTGCACTTCACGTTGTTCAAGACGTACTACACCGCACAAGCATTTAGGCTTGACCGAAGTTGGTTTGACAGACGACAGACTTTACAATGAGGTTATTGCGGATAACAGACACGTTCCTAACCAATTATTCAAAATGATTTACAAATTGAAAACTGCAGATAAAATTTGTCTTGTATCCGATTCCCTTGCGATTGCGGGCAATAAAGGTGGTGAGTTTTATCTTGGCAGTGGCGTATCAAAACAACGCATTGTCATTGAGGAAGACGTTGCAATAATTAAAGAGTTAAACACTTATGCTGGTAGCGTAACACCTATTAGCAAAATGGTAATTAACTTACACAACAACTTAAATATTCCACTTGGTGAATGTGTAAAAATGGGTTCCCTTAACCCTGCAAAAGTTATGAATATGACTGACCGTGGCGACATACAAGTTGGTATGCTTGCAGATTTCAATTTGCTTGACAATAACGGCAATATTATTTCAACTTATCTTGGTGGAATTCAAGTAAAATAATCAAAAAACTATCAAAAATCGATACTAATTTGATTTTTAAATGAAAACTTTAACTTTTTCCTACTATAAATATATTCATTAAATAGCAATTTTATAAACATAATTTTATGATATTTAATTGTAAAAATTTAGCATTGTAAGAAAAGATAAGATAACTCTAAAATACAAATAATAAAAAAGGCACTTTAATTTAATGTGAATAATACTAGCATAAATTAAAAAAATATATCATATTAACAAAAAACATATATTACATTTAAAAAAGAGAGGTTTAACCCCTCTCTTTTATTTATCTTTATTCATTATTGTTATGATTGGTAATAATCAAAAAGCAATATTTTAAAACACAAATATTATACAACGAACTAAATAACTAAACTTAATACTCCTAAAATAAAATCAATCTTTTGATAAAAATAATTCTATAAATAAGCTTTTACTTTTACAAATTATTTTAAATTAAATTAATTATTTATGAGCAATTCTCTTGCCATTTTAACACCCATAACTGACGCCATCATTAACCCTCTAGTCCAACCAGAACTATCACCTAAGCAATGCAAGTTTTTAATATTTGTATTAAATTTATTATCCATTTTAATTTTATTGCTGTAAAACTTAAGTTCAGGGGAATAAAGCAAAGTTTCTGGACTTGCAAACCCTGGCACAACCTCATCAACTGCCTTAATAAAGTTGATTATATTTATCATTGGTCTATATGGCATTGCACTTGTAATATCACCAGCTACTGCATCTGGTAAGGTAGGTCTTACATTACTATTATCTAATTCCTTTTGCCAAGTTCGCTTTCCATCCAAAATATCACCATACCTTTGCACAAGCACACTACCATTTGCAAGCATATTAGTAAGTTCCCCCACCTTTTGAGCATATGCTATAGGTTGATTGAATGGCTCAGTAAATTTAGCACTACACAATATAGATAAATTTGTATTGTTTGACTTTTTCTCTTTATAAGAATGTCCGTTCACAACAGCCAAATCGTTATCATAATTCTCTTGGCTTACAAAGCCCCCGGGGTTTTGGCAAAATGTCCTAACCTTGTTTTTAAATGGCTTAGGATAGCCAATTAATTTTGACTCATAAAGCACATTGTTGACCTCTTCCATAATCTCGTTACGAACCTCAACACGCACTCCAATATCTACAACACCAGCCTCGTGTAAAATATTATGTTCCTCACAAATGCTCTCAAGCCAGTCTGCACCACGTCTGCCCGTTGCAATGATAGTCTTTTTTGCACGATACTCTACATTGCTTTTATTTTGACTTGCAATAACACCAAGACATTCGTCACCTTGCATAATTATATCCTCTACATTAGTATTAAATATAATATCCACACCATTATCAATCAAAAATTGTTCTATCTTATAATAAATTTCTTGTGCCTTTTCTGTCCCCAAATGCCTAATAGGACAATCAACTAACTTTAACCCAGCTTGTATTGCCTTTTTACGTATTTCTTTCAACTTTTCTGGATTAGATACACCTTCAATCTTGCTGTCCGCACCAAACTCTAAATATAAGTTGTCCGCATAAGTAATCAAACTTTCCGCCTCTTGTACTCCAATAAGTTCGGGCAAATCACCACCTACTTCAGGGCTTAATGAAAGCTTGCCGTCAGAAAATGCACCAGCACCACTAAAGCCAGTTGTTATATTGCAATATGGCTTACAATTTACGCATTTTTGCGTTTTACTTTTAGGACAAACTCTTTTTTCAACAGATTTGCCCTTTTCCAAAATCAATATTTTATATTTTGCTTGTTTTTTAATCAGTTCCAAAGCTGTAAATATTCCCGCTGGTCCCGCACCAACAATTATTAAATCATACATATTACGCCCCCTACTATAGTGACTGCCATTTATTTAATATTAAAAATTATGTAACATTAACAGATATCTTCTATAATAATATTTTACCATAATTCCTACCACTTTACAATATGTAATTAAATTTTATTTGTGATTTTTTAATTTTATCATATTTTATTGCAAATGTCTTATTAATTATTTTGATTTTATTTAATATTTATTTATGCATATTTTAAAGATTCTCTCAAAGTGTTAAAGTAAATATTAATTTTAAAATCAACAAAGATAACTCTTAAAAACAACAAAATATTATCCAATTTCAACTATTTATACCAACAAAAGCATAAAATATCTATCAAAAATCGGTACTAAAATATAAATTCACATTTATTTTACAATTTTTTTATAAATTATGTCATTAATTTTAAGATAAATCAAATTAAATATAAGCTAACGTTTTTTAATATACAATTCAAATATGATACAATTTGAAATGATATTAATTACTGCAAAAAACTCTTTGGGCTAATAATCAAAGTCCCTCCAAACAACTTTTTACGAGGCATATGACAATAAAAAACTATCTTGCAAGTTAGCTTTCTACAAGATAGTTTTTGTAAATTTTATATTGTTTTACCCTCTTTCTCTTAATGATGTTGCTGGAGTAATATTTCTTACTGGCACAGCACAAAGCATAGATACAAGATAGATTAGTATTGGCACACCAAATAAAATAGCTACAACAAATCCACACGGGATAACAAACGCAAAGTGTCCTGCCCCAATAATTCCACCGACTAGGCTCAATATTGGCGAGGTTAACAATGCCCCAACTATTGAACCAACTACGCTACCTATAACACCTAATATTACCATTGTAATAGCAATTTGTGTCATAATGTTTGTTGTTGTGTAACCTAAAGCTATGTAAACAGCATAGTTTCGCCGTTCTCTTAAAATCTTTAGCCGTATAAGCATAATAAGTAATAAACTTATAATTATAGCGGTAATAGACATAAATACTGTCATAACTGCTTCAGCTGTACTTTCCACAGTATTTAAAATCATATTTTCTAGCTAGCTCTACCAGTTATAAAACCGCCAAAATTAATCTCACTTTCATTATTTACTGTTTTTAGTACTGCTTTTATATCCTCTATACTAGGTGTTTGACCTTTCTTAAAATAAAAGAATCTTTGCCAGTTGTTAGTATCAACTTTGATATATTCTTTTACCAAATCATAGTATGCCATATAATTACAATTTTCAAACAACGATTGATAATATCCAACAATAACACATTCTTTTTCAATTATATCCAAACTATACTCGTGCAAATGCAAAGTAATAGTATCGCCTATCTCATAACCCTTTTCATTTGCATACTTTTCGTTTAGTAATATCTCATTACTAAATTTAGGATACCTACCTTTATACAAAATTTTTGTTCGCAAAATCTCAAAATTTTCGTAGTATTGACCTCTTTGCCGTTGTTCATCTATATAACAATTTGCTTCATATGCCAACATATCATACTCGTAACTATCCATACCACGTAACGCATCAAAATATGGTTTTGTGTCATCATATCTAAGCCGGCAAATTACCTTTATTCACTATTAAGCTTGATAACCTCTGCTCCGCACTCAAACTTTCAATACCATTATTTGCTACTTGTCTTAAATAGTTTATATCTGCACTATTTACTTTGCCGTCCCCAGTCA
>CAJTNA010000026.1 GCA_910577845.1 uncultured Christensenella sp.
AATGCCACTGCGTGTCGCTTGACTACAGCTTTAGATAATATAAATTATGTGTCGTGTAATTTGAGAAAACTTAAATTAAACAAAAGCTTCTGCTTTTTACTTGACAAATCAAGCCGACACTTTTTGAATGAACAATTGCTGATGTCAAATGCCACTACGTGTCGCTTGACTACAGCTTCTGATAATACAAACTATAATTAGTAAAATGTAATTGAGATTTAAAAATTAGTAAAAAAACAAAATCACCTACCAATTAAAGGGTAGGTGATTTTTGGTTTATAATATTATACTAAATTTGTTAAGTGTTTGTATAAATAAGCATTTGCTTTTAATCAAGACTTTGTTTTACGTTTTTTACGTGTCTTTTAAATGCAATAACGTTTATTTATTATAGCTTTAGCCTACAAAAGCTTTGTTGCACTTAGATATTATAATATGCTAATGTCAAACGTAGTGTCATCAGTTTGAGGTTTAACTTGTACATCACTTGCAGGGACAGAGTTATTTACAAATACACCATAGCAGTACAACTGCATTTCAAAGCCCTCAACATTTGCATCTGCAAGAGAGAATCCATTTGCAAGCAAATCTGCAAGTTTAATATTTTGTAGAGCAGTTGGTGCGTAAATAAATTGGTCAGTTTCCAAATTAATTGAGAATCTAACTGCATCAGACAAGATTAAATCTACCATAGCATCTAAAGTTGCTTTTACATTTATTTGATTAGCTCTAGTAGTAGGGGTGCTTTCGCCACTATCACCACCATCTGGGGCAACTGGTCCCGGGTTTTCTGGTTCACTACCACTACCATCTCCGTCACCACTACCATCTCCGTCACCGCCAGTAGTAGGAGGTGTCATTAAGTTATTTAGGTAAGTTGTTTCGTCAGCGTTTAAGTTATTAATAAATGTATATTTAGTAGCACTTGTCAAGTTAGCCATACCATTATTCAATACTATAAACGCACCACCATAGATTTTTTCTGGTAGGATAACATTTGCTAAGTCATTACCACCAATTAAGCTATTAGACATTTCAAAGTGCATAAATAGCAAACCATTTGAAGCAGTTTCAATTAGGTTACGAGGTACAATATCTTTGCTTGTATCTGTATTACTAAAGTCTACCAAACCTAAGTCTGCAACGACATTTCTAAAGTCACTTACGCTATTAGCCTCACCAATGTTATTGTTGCTGAACAAGCCAAATTTAGTTAACTTAGTTGTATCATTATCAACTTGTTCTTTAATTTTTTGACCAATATAGCCATCGTAAACTTTAATAGAGAAAGTATTGTCAGTATTCTCAAGCACTTCATAAAGGAACTTAGTTTGAGTTGCACCCTCAGAGTTAGTAACATCAAATTTGCCATCACTACCAGTCAATGGGTTCATAGTAATAGAGGTATAAGAGTATTCACCGCCATCTTTCTTAGGCAAGTTGTTAAGCTTGTAAATAACGCTTCTTAAAGTTTCACCAGTGTCGCCTTCTTGATAGTTATCACCAGAAATGTTTTTGCTAATCAATTGATACAAGTTAGTGCTTGTAAATCCATTTGTTTCACCATTAACTGGAGTTTTAACTGCTTCATCAGATGCAGTTAGAGAAATACCTTGTTTAGCAAAGTCTTCAAATGATGATTTGATTGTATCACCAATATTGCTTGATACGGTGTCTTTATCAAAGTCAGCACCAGTACCATCTGTTTTGATAATCTTATTGATTAATTTCAAAAGGTTATCTATTTTTTCATCATCAGCAGCATTAATTTTAATTGTAGTAGAGTAGTCATCTAAAGAGATTATAGCACTTACTACTAAATAATCTGCGGCAAAGTTTTCAAGTTTGATACCAGCAACACCTTGAGCATCTTTGTCAAGAGTACCAGCCATTCTCAAAGATAATTTATTTGTTGTTTGGTTAACACTCATATCAACAAATTTAAAGTTTTTATAAAAACCAACATCCTTAATAGTTGATAATTTACCGCTTTGCTCAATAAGCTTAGCAAGCTCAAGAGCAGTTATTGCAAAGTTGCCATCTGTTGCGACATTCTTATTTGCTTTAATACGTGATAAGTCAAAAGTACTTGCAAGATTGCCAGCTGTAATGTTGCTACCAAGATTAGTTAATGTATTAAACACATCTGTGGTTGCAATATTGTTTTTGTAGAAGAATTTTCCGTTAAGTTCACGTTTGATAAAGCCAGTTTCACCAGTTAGGTAAGTAGTATCTAGTTTATTTATAATTTGGCCATTATTTTCATCAAACTTTGTTTCCTCATCATAGTTATAGTAACCTTGCATTGTGCTTTGGATAACCTCGGCAGACATTTTATTTGCGTCCTCAGTTTCGTCCTTGTTTAAGGTAGATGCCAAAATCTCATAAATAGTAGGTAATTGCAAACCGCCTTTTGTAAAGCCAATACTCATATCCTCAGGCTCTTCACCAGCAGGAGGAATAATACTCTCAAGTGCTGGGTAAATAGCTGAATTTAATTTGTTAATCAAATTTTCTTTAGTAAATTTAGATAATGTATTATTATCAATACCACCAACTGAGCTGTTGCTACCATCTTCCTTATCAGCAGTTAGTCCTGCGATAAGTTTTTCAATAGTTTCAAACATTTTGTCACTATCAGTTTTGTTGTCAGAACCATTTTCGTCTTTAGTGTAGTTAAAGATAATGTCTGTTTTTAATTCCCCATTTTTATCCATAGGAGCAATGATTTTTACATAAACATTTTTAGGGAATATTGACATAATCAATGGTTCTAAAGCCCCTAATTGGTTGCCAACTTGTGTTTTAATGATATTTGCTATATCAATATAAGCAATCATATCAATAGTTTTTTCAGTTAGAGTAAGTTCAAGAATTTCCATTTTGAACTCTTCACCCAACTTTTCACCAATTGTAGTGTTTATAATTTGAGCAAGTGCCGCATCACTTAATTTAGCTTTTTCAGCTAATTGTTCATTAGTGTAATTGTAGATATAATCATTATCCAATTTGTTTTTGATGTTGATATATTCTGGAATAGTTTCAATCTTATTCAAGAAATTATCTGGAGTTATATCTTTGCAGAATTTTTCGTCAATACCATAAGTTGCAAATAAACTTGTTACTGAACTACTAAAAGCATCTTTTGAGGTTGGATTTGTTACATTTGCACTAATGTAAGAATTTACATCAGCGTAATCAAAGTCAACAGTGTGCATATGTTTAACCATTAACAAAAAGTCAGTTGATGTAACGTTAGTAACATTCATTTGTCTTAATGCAGTTGTCAAAAGGTCAAGTTTGATTTCACCAGTTGCGGTTTCCTCTGTAGATGGAGCAATAACAATACCTTGCTTTTGAGTCATTTCATTGATTGAATTGATAGCACTGAAAATTGATTTACCAACGCTATTTAAAGTTTTTTCAATTGCACCATTAACATATTTACTATCAGCAGTGTAAAGAATTTTTTGAATTGTTTCCTCTTTAATTGAGTTGATTCCTAAAGTAGGAGCTTTGTCAATCTCTGGAGTAGTATTTGCCGTTATGTATATGCTCTTTGGCAAAAGTGATGGAATTAGATTTTTTAGGAAATCAAAGCCTTGAAAATCAAAACCAGATAGGATTTCCTTTACCAATGTATTGATTTTAACTTTTAAAATCACTGAAATAGTGTTTTCACCATTAGCGTTTTCCTTAATATTGCATTGAGCAATTGAAATACTATTTTTAATAGAAATGTTGTACTGAGAAATAAGCTCTTGAACCATTGGAACGGTATCAATATTAAGTATAACTTGTTGCATAACAGCAGCTATCATTTTGTCAGTAATTTCCCAAACAGGAACAGCACTATTTTCATCAAAATCTTTTAGGGTAGAAAAGTCAAACTTTGTATCTGCAAGTAGCTTGTCCAAATACTCATTACCAGTTAGTGAATTGTTTTCACTTGGAATAGGGTCACCAGACTTGTCAAGCAGGTCAGCTACAGAAGATGTTTCGCTACCAACACCACCTTTGCTTTGAGGTATTAGCTCTAGCAAATCATTAATATTAAGTGGTGAGTCTAGATACATTGCTTTTTGCAAGTTGTTAAAAAAAGCTTGACCATCATTAACAACATCATAGTTTTGAGGAAAAGCATTGTCATCAACTTTATACAAGCCACCAATCAAATCGCCTAGCTCAATCAAAGTAACACCAGTTATTGGTTGTACATACAAATGGTATCCGCCAAACACAGCAGTAAATGCCAAAACAAAAAGCAAAGCAACAGACATCAAACAACATTTAAATCCAGTATGATTGCTTGATAAATCTCTATGACGATAGTCATATAGTTTTTTATGTTTTTTCTTAAGTTGCTTAAGCTTCTTTTCCTCACTTTTAGACAAAGGAGCTTTAACGCTATTACTTTCCAAGCGATTAATTTCTTGTCTGTATTTTTCCTCCTTTTTAGAAGGCTTAGGAACGTGCTTTTCTTTCCAATTAGCGTCTTTTATGGCTTTTATGTCGTCTTCAGACAAAAGCTCTGCATCGCAAAGAGAAGAATCATTATTGGTGACCCATTCTTTGGTGTTACGCTTTTTCTTCATTTTTGATGGATTTTGTTCAAAATTGCTTTTGTTAAATTGTCCACTCATATTCAACTCTCCTTTTTACTATCATCATCTGTATTTTCCTTGCCAAACAAAGATAGTGAGTTTTCTGTGTTGTTTTTTATCCGTTTAAAATTGCTCCTATGTGTCCAGAAAATCAAGCCTAGCCACAAGACAAGCAGAATAAGGCATACATAGTAATAATTATCTCTCACCAAACAATTGCGAACAATGTTTGTTATAACCAAAATACAAATAGCCATTAATGACCCGATAAAGCCCTTTTTAAAGAAGGCAAGATACCCAATCATAAGCGTAAACGCTACGGCAAATGTGATAGGTGAGATAACTGCAAATGCACCAAGACTTGTTGCCACGCCTTTGCCTCCCTTGAATTTGGAAAAACAAGAGAAGATATGCCCCAATACTGTGGAAAGACCAAGTACATACATTGCAAGATTATTATCCTTAAAAACAAATCTCCCAATTAGAGCAAAACTTATACCTTTTGCACAATCAAGAACAAATGTCAAACAGCCCCAAAACTTGCCAACGGACCTAAGCATATTCATAGTGCCAGGGTTGCCAGAACCTATATGTTTGATGTCCTTATTTTTTATCTTAGCAATAATTGTGGCAAAGTTAATACTGCCAACAATGTAACCAAGTGGAATAAAAATTAAGTAATAGTATAAATCAATCATAAAAACTCTAATGCGTAATAATTTATTATAATAATCTATGCTAATTATAACACATTAATTAAAGCGTGTCAACGTATGATAGGCTATTAAAATAATTTTTTCTACTTTAAATGGAAAATATTGTTTGCTACAACCCCTAATTTAGACAAAAAATAGCTAGAATTCTATTCAGCGTACAATTTGATTTAAAGTTGCACTAAAATTTTTGAAAATTATGTCGCAAAAACAACCGCCGTATTTTGCCGTCCGCAATTAATTTTATGCATATATTGCGTTTATTGACACAATTATATATCAAAAATCGCACCTAAAGAGAGTGGTGTAAATAATAATTAATTTGTTGATTGATGAATAGAACTACATTATTTGTTAAAATATAAGGATAACTTTGTAAAACACATATTAGTTATTAGACAAGAGAGTATTAAAAAATTTCATTTGAAAAGATATATTTTTATATTAATCACTTTCAATCCTCACAAGTTTAAGGAGTGACATTTTGCAATTGTGTATATCTTAAATTAACACCTTTCGTAAATACGAGTTTTACTCGTTTTTTTGCACCTAAATACAATTAGTTTTACACAATAAAAAATTTGTTTCGAAAGATAGAGAACGCTTACTATAGTTATTAATATATATAATAAAGAATATTATTTTTATGACTAGCCAAAATATTAATACAATATAACTTTAATGAATTTTTGTACCTTAAAAGCAAGTTTAATTATTGCAAATTTGGAATGCTTAAAGAAAAAGCGTTTTGTAAGAATAAGATTATGATTTTAACCAAAATTTTTTAAATAAAATTGGAAAGTAAAAAGCTTTTTAAGTTGAATTAATTATACTTACTAAAGCAAAAATCAAAGAAAATAATACATTAATATAAAGTTTTTTTGATAATAGAATTTTTCTAAAAGCGTTATGAAATCGGTGGTTTTTGCCCTTAAAAAAGGTTTTGTACCGATTTTCGTAGCATATTTTGCTATTTATTCTGCTTTATGGCTCTGTATTTTAAAAATTGTAAACTAAAAACAAATTAAAAAATAACAAACAAGATGTTATAAGTTGGTATCTTGTTTGCTAATCAATACACTATTGCTTTACAATAAAAATTTAATCTGAGGGGAATTGTAAATGATTAAGATTTTAATAATGATTTTGATAAATACTCATTTAATATATCCTTAAAAATTAAACAAATAAATTTTTATAATTGCAAATTTTTAAAGTTTGATGCGTGTGAATATGTATCAAAAAAATATATATAAATTCAATAAAAATTTACGCAAATTGATTTAAATTTGATATGATAGGATAATTAATTTTTTACATTGTAATTTTATAAATATCTGTCTTAGCTTTTATTTAAGACCAACCATAATTCCCATTATGTCTGACTTGTAAATAGGACCATAGTTTCTACAATCAAAGCTATTAAGACTATTGTCACCTATTGCAAAATATTGGTTTTCTCTTAAAGTATGATATTGTCTAGGCAATAAGCTTGTTAACATACAATATTGTGTGTAGGTAAGACAAAATTCTTTTCTTGTTCTATCACTATAGTTCACTATAAGTCTGTCTTCAAAAAAAAGTATTTCATCACCTTCAACAGCTATAACTCGCTTAATAACTTGTTTTCTTGGTGCTGTCGCTGTACGTGGTGAAATGAAAGCTATAATGTCACCAACAATAGGGTCCCTATGAATTTTGGAAATGTAAACTTTTTGACCTTCGTAAATGGTTGGGTTCATAGAACAGCCAACAACATTGTATGGAGTGCATATGTATTCCAAACACAAATATACAGTTAGTATAATTACCAAAATCACTAATAAAAGTACAGTGATAATTTTTTGGTTTTTAGTTATAAAAGGCAAATCCTTTTTATTATCTTTTTCGCTAAGTTCCTTATCTTCCATATTATTAATAATTAAATCACCCATTTTCAATTCCTATAACTAATATTGCTGTATAAATTTGTATATTTACTTGCTTTAATCTATTTAGTCTTATAGTTAAAAATTAATAAATTTGCCCAAATTCTTTTATAAACGCTTTCAAATAATGTAGTATAAAAGTTAATTATTGTTTTGTATATACTTTTTTATTATTGAGGGAAACTTATTTCTATCCAACATAACTATATGTCCGCATTTATCACATTGAATTTTTATGTCACAACCTACACGAATAATTGTCCAGCTATTACCACCACAAGGGTGTATTTTTTTTGAAATTATTTTGTCACCTAGATTATATTGCATATTACACCCAAATTATATTGTTAAACAAAACTTTTTCGGCTTGACTAAATACCAGTGCTTTAATTTTTGTCCAAGATTTTATAGTGTGTAGTTTTTTGCTGACAAAAGCTGTGTTAGGTATTTTTATGCTTTGCCATTCATCAGACGGAGGCAGATACAATATTGCAAAATACGATTTTAAATTTATGTCTATCAACTCCACTGTAATTTTACGAGGATTTGTCGTATAGTAGTCAAATTGTAGCAATACCTCTTTTCTTGTAATAGTTGTTCCATCCACATTATAACAAACCAAGTCACCTCTATCAGTTGTTATGCCCTCAAGACCTAAAGCACCTTTTTCAAAATGGATATTCGCTCTATCCGCAAAAAAGGCATTTTCACGAGGGTAAAAGGCATTTGTTCCAAAACCTTTGTTAAATATCATCCTATGATTACGAGGTGTTATTCTAATTTGTTGATTCAACTCTCTAGGTTTTATTGTAACCATAGGAGAGGAGTACATTGAACCATTTCTGTAATATACAGTACAAATTAAACTGATTTCCTCATCAATATCATAAACTTTTATTTTTTTACTTGCTGTGCCAACCAAGTCAGTATAAACGGAATAGCCTACCCAGTTACGTACGCTGTCATTTGCGTTGCCATATGCAATGTGAATTTTTGCTTCCACTATGTCATCATAACCAATATCAAAATCCGCATATACCCAAATTGAATCTTCAAGCAAAATAAATCTACCTTTTGGTGCAATTACAGACTTTTGATTATTTGCAATATCGTCAATCCAGTTGAAAACTGTATACAAAGCTTGTTTGTACAAGTTTTGAGAGCAACCAACGGATATGCATTCATAGTGCTTAATGTTATCTGGCAGTAATTTCAAAGTGTCAGATAGTGAAGAGTAGGTATAGTTTCTGTTATTTGAAGAACCAAGGAATAAAACTGGGCAGTTAATAAATTTAACATATGACGGACTTGCACAGCACAAAGTCCAAATATTCCTCTCAGCAAGCTTGCTAAGCGGTATTTCGCTATCCGTTGCATTACCATTGTATTCGTCATATCCCGTGTTGTTGATAGGTATAATTCCGTCAAGTCGGTCATCCATACCCGCAACTTGCCATAAAATATTTGCTCCGTCATTTTGAGCGGTCATCAATACTTTGTTGGGTCTTACAGATGGCGAAAAATTTCTTACAAAACTTATCACCTGTCTAGTGATTTTACACCAATTGAAAAGACAAGTATTTTCCGCACCATAGTTGCAAGTATTTAAATGGTCTTTTGCATAAATATAGTTGCAATACTCAAGACTATGAGGGTAGCGAGTGTAGTGCTTAGATTTGCTCTTTCCAGCAATATCAAATGTCACAACGTGAAAACCTGCTTGTACATAATAAGAGATATAATTAAAATCCACCATTTTGTCAAACTCTGGAACCATAATTACAGCAGCTTGAGAGGATGGCTTGTTTGGAAAATATATTTGAGTATAAACACGCACATCACCGTCTTGTTTGCTCAATGCGGTGAAATACAATTCGCATAAACTCATATACCCCAAATGCTTAAAACTAATTATGTTAGTGTTAAAGTTAGAGGTAGTAGGTTTAAACTTATTCCATAATTGTACTGGTGTTAAAATATGTTTCTTCATAGCCTCTATTTAGTGTAAGTTTTTTTGTTACTATTCGCTTTTTTACCTCAGCAATTTGCTAGAGATAATATAGTTTATATTATCTAAAGTTGTCGCAAAGCGTGGCGTAGCCACATTTTGCAGTAACTGATGTTAATTCAAGCTGGAAGTGCTTGTGTAAGCAAGCAGTATTGCTTCTTGCAATACAAAATTTTAAGCGGGCTTAAAATTTACTTCCTATAGTTTATATTTTAGCATTAATATAAAAAATAATCAAGTATTTATCAAAATAAAATCTTTTAGTAGACAAAACAAATTGCATTTTATGTTAAAAAATCAGTACTAAATTTAAATTTTTTAATAAATTATCTAAAAAGCGTTGTAATTTTTTTAAAATGTAGTATAATTAAAGAATGGTAACTTTTGACAGAAAAAATTTAATAGAATCTCAAAAGAATAAATTGGACCGCATTTATAAAGACATCAATTTCTTTGTTTGGTTGGGGTGGATTATTACTACAATTATATCAATTGTGGTAATGTACTTTTTTTCAATTGTGGCAGGGCTTTGGTTTGAGTCGGTTGTTGTTTTTTGTTGTGCAATGTATTATATGATTATGTCTTTTGTTAAAGAGAGAATGGCTTTAGGCTATTATCAGAAGGCAAAAAGTATCACTGTAAGTAGCATTAAAAAAGGGCTTGTCTTTAAACAAGTTACAAAAGATGACGAGAAAGATTTTTTGATTGCATATTGTGATATAAACAGAGTTTTTGAGTATAACACTTTCATTGTAATAATGCTAAAAAGCGAGGGTAAAATCACTTTGCCAAACGTGCCAGAGGCAGAGGAAATTAAGCAGTTGCTAAAAGATAAATTGCAGAATGCATATTTGATTTTAAATTGAAAAAACAATCAAAAATCGGTACTAAATATGGAAAATTCACGTTTATTTGATAAAAATCAAAAGGGTTTAGCGTTAAATTCGCAGTGTAATTGTTGCCCAAGGCATTGCAATGTTTCAAGACAAAATAGTATTGGCTATTGCAAAAGTAAAGGTCTTAGGATAGCACGTTTTGGGTTGCATATGTGGGAAGAACCTTGTATAAGTGGCACTCGTGGTTCGGGTACAATTTTTTTTAGTGGTTGTTGCCTAAGATGCATTTATTGCCAAAATTATGAGGTGTCACAATTATCAAAAGGCTATGACATTTCAGTTAATGAACTTGTAAATATTTTTAAACAGCTTGAGGATATTGGGGCAAATAATATCAATTTAGTAACACCAACACATTATGTCGATTACATTATTATGGCACTTGATATTTACAAGCCGTCTATCCCAATTTGTTACAATTCAAGTGGTTATGAAAGTGAAAGTACTATTCAAAAACTTGCAAAATATGTAGATATTTTTTTAGTAGATTTTAAATATATTCAAACAGATTTGAGTATTTCTTTTTCTTCAAGTAATGATTATCCTGAGGTTGCAAAGTCGGCAATACTTGCTATGAAAAAACTTGTTCCAAACAACATTTTTGATAGTCAAGGGATAATGAAAAAAGGTATTATTGTAAGGCATTTGATTTTGCCAAATTGTTTGCAAAATTCTAAAGATATTTTGCTTTGGATAGCTCAAAATTTGGGCGTGGAAACAATTGTGTCAATTATGAATCAATATACGCCTTATGGTAAAGCAGTTGAACATAAAATTATTGGTAGAAAGCTTAAACCTTTGGAATATAAGATTATAGTAAGTTATGCGGAAAAACTTAGTTTAACTAATGCGTATATTCAAGATAGTGATAGTGCTGACGAATGTTATATTCCACAGTTTTTTGGTGATAATGCTTATTAAAATGCGTTTACAGAGTTAAAGGAATTAATGATTTTATAAAACACTTTTATTGAATTTTAGGTTGGTTATATATATATTTAGGTAAATTAACTTAAATTGAAACGTTTTTCGCTTGACAAAATATGGTAAATAATGTTAGTATACTAACAGTTAGTTTGCTAACAATCTATGAGAGGTAATTTTTATGTTGCTTGAAATAATATATACAATATTGAGTATAAATGGTGATTACGCTTATTGTATGAGTGAGCAAGGAAGTTATACTAACATTGCATTAGCACTCTTGCCAGACGATATTGACGAGGGTGATAAGGTAAAATTTAGCAACTTTTCATACGAAAAAATTTAATTGGTATTAATTAATTGGTGTTTTCGATGAAAAAATACAAATAAATAGCAAAAAAAAGTGCTTTGAACGTCCTAAATTTATAACATTTTGTGTATAATAAATAGAAAAGGCATAAAATTGCAAAAAAATGTGGCAAAAAATTCCATTTTATGTTAAAATAGAATTTGTATAATAAAAAAAATATAAAACACAAGATGTTTTGTGTTTTGATAGTAATAAGCGTTTATCAAAAGAAATCGGCTTTTTGCTTTGTGGAGGTAAACATTGAACAAAAAAACTGGTAAAATATTAAAGTATGTTTTAATAATTGCACTTGTTGTTACAATAATTATTTTATTAGCGTCTTACTTATCTGATATGAACAAACCAGATAAGATTAATTATAACGATTTAAGTAATGAAATTGTAAGCGGTAAGATTGCGGAATTATATCACGTTGGAACAAATAATATTAGGATTTTATATGTAGGTTCAAAAATTGATTCTGCAAAATTCCCAAAACAATATGATGCGATATGTTATAGTACTGGCAGAACTGCGTTTTTCGCTTTAGGCGAACAAATAAAGGGGTTAAAAAACTATATTGCTAGTTTGAAACAGCAAACCCCGGGTATTACTGATGCTGAAATTAAAGAAAAATTGCTTTCTCACGAGGAATATTCTAAATTAATTCCTAGTGGAGGTGCTACTTTTGATGTTGAAAAATTTATGAATTTAAACATCAAATTTGATGGTGACGATTTAAATGGCGATTCAAGTTGGGTATCAATGATATTCCCAATAGTTGCAACTATTGTAATGGGCGTATTGTTGTTTATAATGTTCCGTCAAATGGCTGGCTCTAACGGCAAAGCTATGAATTTTGGTAAAAACAAGGCAAAATTACAATCAAATATTAAAGTTAGATTCAGTGATGTCGCTGGTGCAGAAGAGGAAAAAGAGGAACTAAAAGAAGTTGTAGAATTTTTGAAAAATCCTAAAAAGTTTAGCGAGCTTGGTGCAAGGATACCAAAGGGCGTATTGCTTGTAGGACCTCCAGGAACTGGTAAAACTCTATTTGCAAAAGCTGTTGCTGGTGAGGCTGGCGTTCCATTCTTTAGTATGTCAGGTTCAGACTTTGTAGAAATGTTCGTTGGTACTGGTGCTGCAAGAGTTCGTGATTTGTTTTCTGAGGCAGAGAAAAATATGCCTTGTATAGTGTTTATTGACGAGATTGATGCGGTAGGTAGACAAAGAGGTGCTGGACTTGGCGGTGGAAATGACGAGAGAGAACAAACACTTAACCAATTGTTGGTACAAATGGATGGTTTTGAAAAAAATGAGGGCATTATAATTATGGCTGCTACAAATCGTGCAGACGTACTTGACCCAGCATTGCTAAGACCAGGCAGATTTGATAGACAAATATATGTAAATATTCCAGATGTTAAAGGCAGAGAGGAAATCTTTAAAGTTCATAGCCGTAACAAACCACTTGCTCCAGATGTAAGCTTTAAAGTTTTGGCTAGAATGACTAGCGGTTTCAGTGGTGCTGATATTGAAAATCTATTAAACGAAGCAGCAATTTTAGCTGCAAGAGCTAATAGACGTGTAATCATAATGGAAGATATTCTTGAGGGTATCAACAAAGTTATTGCTGGACCTCAAAAGAAATCTAGAACAATCACGGAAACAGATAAAAGAATTACTGCTTATCACGAAGCTGGACACGCAATCATTGCAAGGATATTACCAGGTTGTGATGAGGTTCAAGAGGTAAGTATTGTACCACGTGGTATGGCAGCAGGTTATACTTTGACAAGACCAGTTAATGACGATAGTCACGTTACTAAAAACAAACTAAACGATAATATTTGTATGATGCTTGGTGGTAGAGCGGCAGAAAAAATTGTTATCCACGATATTTCAACTGGTGCTTCCAATGATATTGAACGTGCAAGCGGTATTGCAAGGAAAATGGTTACCGAGTGGGGTATGAGTGATAAGCTCGGCAATATGTTCCTTGGTGGTTCAGGCGAAGTTTTCCTTGGTAGAGATTACTCACAACATACTGCATATAGTGAGGCGATTGCGGGACAAATTGATGACGAAGTAAAAATTATCATTGATGAAAATTATCAAAGAGCGTTAAAGATTTTGCAAGATAATAGAACAATACTTGACAATATGGTTAAAGTATTGTATGAAAAAAATACTATTTATACTGAAGAGGTTGATATGTTGTTTGACGGCAAATCAGCTGAAGAAATTATAAAGAGTATTGAGGAAAAAATGGCTAAGAGAGAGGAGTATAAAAAGGTAGAACAACCAACAGAAATCACCTCAGTTCAAGTGAAAGCGGATGGTGAAAATAAAGCTGACAACAACGAACTAAATAAAGCCGATATACGTCAAACAAAAGCTGAAAATGAAGGCATAACAGCTCTAGAGAGCGAGCAAAAAGCAACTGAACAAGATTCTGTAAAAGAGGAGCAAAACCTTGATAAGACAGACAATGATAAATAAGCATTAACAAAAAACAACAAATCAAAACAACCGACAAAGTTTTGTCGGTTGTTTGCTTAACTTTTATAAACATATTTAATAGCATATCTTTTGTCGGGAGAAACAAAAGGGTATAAAACTTCAATTAAAAGTAATATATATTATTATAAGAAAGATTTATTTTCCAATAGACTCAATTTAAATTATTTCAGCATTGTAGCAATTGAGGGTATAAGGTATGGTTAATAATGTATTAAAAAATTTTGAGGAAAAACCTTATAAAAATTACTTGATTTTATCAACTTATTATAGTAAAATAAACTTAAGCTAATGGGTGGAGGTTAACTCATATGAAAATGGTATATAAAGGCAAAACAAAAGATGTTTATGCAGCAGAAAATGGTAATTACATTTTAAAATTTAAAGATGATGCTACTGGTGAAAATGGTGTATTTGACCCAGGTGCAAATACTGTAGGTGTGACTATTGAAGGTCTTGGAATGGACGCTTTAAAACTTACAACTTATTTTTATACAATGCTAGCTAAAATGGGTGTTGAAAATCACTTTGTTAGCTCTGATTTAAAAGAAGGCACTATGGAAGTTAAACCAGCAGTTAAATTTGGTAAAGGCTTAGAGGTTATTTGCCGTCTTAAAGCAGTTGGTTCTTTCTTTAGAAGATATGGTGACTATTGCAAAAATGGTCAAGATTTAGATTATTTTGTTGAGGTTACTTTGAAAGATGACGATAGATGTGACCCACCTATAACAAAAGACGCACTAGATATGTTAAACATTTTAACTAAAGAGCAATATGAAGTGCTAAAAGCTGATACAATCAAAATAACTAAGATAGTTCAAGATGTTTTAGCTAAGAAAGGTGCTACTTTATACGACATTAAATTTGAGTTTGGTATCGTAAACGGCAAAGTTATCCTAATTGACGAAATTAGCGGTGGTAATATGAGAGCAATGAAAGATGGTAAATTCTTAGAGCCACTTGAGTACGCTCCACTAATCTTAGGCTGATTAATAAAAATTCAATTTTATAGTTTCACAAAAAACCACTGAAAAAACGGTGGTTTTTGTTTTTTAAACAATAATAACTTGCAAAGCGAGTGTAGTGTAATAGCAATTTAAATATTTTAATTATAGTTACAAATTATATCTTTTGTTTTATTAATTAACAAATAGAATTTTATTTTTTTGTCGTAATAGTAAAAAAGTGTTGCAACAAGCTGTGAAAATATGGTAAAATATGGTATATTTTTAAGGGGATAAATGCTTGTAGCATTAATTTGTAAAATGGTTAAAAGGGCAAATACAAAGTTGTTTAATTATAGACCATTGCCTATGATGTTGCTTTTTGGGATAGTAGGGATACTGGCTGTATCTCTACTTGATTTTGTTTTGCCCTTAATCATACTTTGTGCCTTTATTGTTACCATT
>CAJTNA010000027.1 GCA_910577845.1 uncultured Christensenella sp.
AGGTTTTTGCTATGATAAAAAACATAAAAAGAGTAGGAATAATCTTTTTAGCAGTGGCCATTATTTGTCTTATGGTGACTGGCTTTTGCTTAGCTTTTGGTGGCAAGAAAGATTTGCCTAATGATACTGGTTTAGATAAGAGCGAAAATAATTGGCAGACAGTAGTTGATGTCCCAGATATTAGCGAAGCTAATACTGTTAGACTTAATCAAGCTACAGATAGCGAAATGACAATTGCTTTTAATGAGGCTATACAAAGGTCTAGGACAGAAGGTATTATTATAAAAGTAGTTCTTGAAAAAAATTGGAATTGTCCTAGAAATATGAGCATTGGAGATTCTGTGCAAATTGTATTGGATTTAAATGGATTTAAAATGGATGCAAGCACAGCAACTAATAGAGCTTCAATATTTTATAATTATGGAACTTTGTTTGTGACAGATAGTGTTTATAGAACAAATGCAAATTCCATTAAGGCAAGTGTAAATGCAATTTATAATAGGTATGACAATGGCGAATTAGATGATGCTGGTGTTATTAAAGAATTAGACAAAATAAATTGTGGTAAAATTACTGGAGGGGCAACTTCTGATAATGGATATGGTGGTATAATCAATACAACACATAGAGAATATGGTCATGATACAAATGGATATCTTCCTGTTAGTGGAAGGACATATGTCTTTGGTGGTTTGTTCTTTAATAGTCAAGCTAATAGAGGTGGAGCGTTTTTTGTTTATGACGACGCTATATTACATTTTTATGATGGTATAATAGCACATAACAAAACAGTAGGTTATAACGGTGGGGGGATTTCTCTTGCTGGTTATTTGTTAATGAAAGGTGGTATTATTGCTGGCAATCACTCATCAAAATCTGGCGGTGGAATAGAATTGTATTCTAGAGGTAATTTGCGTAATCATAGTATAATTGAAGATGTTATTATTAGAAGCAATCGCTCTTTTAATGGTTCTGGTGGACTTTTAATTAATTATTGTAGTGTATATTTAGCAAGGTTGAATATTCATAATAATATTGCTGGATATGATAATGACTATCAAAGTGAACAAAATAATAGTTCAGGTGGTGGTGCTTTAAGTGTAGGAGGTAATTCTGCATTTTATATGACAGATTGCGAAATATATAAAAATGAGCAAAACTATGGTGGTGCAATATACATTAGTACATATGCTTTACAAGCATATATAAACAATAGCGTAATAGCTGAAAATACATCTTATCGCCATTGCGGTGGTATATATGTTACAAGTAGTGCAATGCTTTGTATAGAAAATACTACTATTGAAAACAACCAAGTTGTGTATGGTCAAGATATTGGAGGTTGTGGACTACAAGCGTTTTCTAATGCAAGCATATATGCTAAAAATATGACAATAAGAAACAATGAGGTATTGGGTAGTACTGGTGGTGGCGGAATCTATGTGTCAGAAACTGGTAAATTTTATTTAAGTGGTGCAAATGATATTTCTGGCAATACTATTAAAGATGGTGTGGCAAGTGATTTGTTTTTAGCAAATGGTATGAAGTTGTATATTACAGGTGATTTATCATTAAAGACAACTGAGGATGGTGGAAGTGAAAAGCCTATGATAGTTGAAGAAAATACTAATAATAGTAGATTTGATACTTTTACTTATGGATATTCTAAATTTGCAAAAGGTATTAACCCAGCAACAATATTTACTAATATTAATGGTGGAAAAGCTGTTTTGAAAAATGGTGAGGTAGCTTTTGATTATTCTGTAAATTCTATTTACGACTTTGTTTATTTAGAGAATGGTGTTCGTAAGTATTACAAGGATAGTGACAAATTGTTTGGTTATAATGATAATGCGATTGGTACAAAAGTGTTAGGTAAGATTTTACCAAATACAAGTGTAAATGATTTTGTTAAAAATATACAGCCTTTTGGTTTTGAGGATATCAAGTTATTCAATTGTGAGGGAACACAAGTTTACGGTAGTGGAGCAGATAGTAAGTTTGTAGACTTGTTGGGCAATTGTGAGGAACTTGCTGTTGGTACAGATTGGCACTTGACTATTATAGCAAATGGTGTTGAACAAACAATATACTTGTCGGTATTGGGTGATATAAATGGTGACGGAAAGATTAACTCTGCAGATGTGACTTTAGTCAACAAGATTGCAAATGGAGAGAGAGAATTTGAAAGCCTAAGCTTGACACAAAAATTAGCGACATTGATAATCAATAAAAATAAAGTCACTTCTGTTGATAGAGAAGTTTTGTGGCAAATTGCTTGTGGAAAAGTAGAAATACAAGATTATATTTAATTTAAACTTTAACTTTAGGTGAATTTATTATTTTAGTTTAATAAAATAAGTTAATTAGATTAATTCATAGCAATTAAAATATTAAGTTAATAATTGCAAGTTTAGCGATTTTGTTAGGCTTGCAGTTATTTGCTACTAAAAGGATAATTTAGTTGACAATAAGTTTTAAGTGTGCTAAAGTGGTCATAGCTAATAGTAATAAGCCATTCAAGTTAGTTGACGTTAATTGTCTTACTATTTAGTAATTAAAACTTTACAATTAGAGTAAGGGTGAGGTATGTTAGAAAATAAATTGGGTGAGGGCAATTTAATAAAAGTTTTTTTAGCTAATGTAATACCTGCAATTATTTCTATGGTAATTGGTGGGGCTCAGCCAATTATTGATGGCTTGTTTTTAGGTAAGTTCGCTGGTATTAATAGTATGGCAAGTGTAAATATTGCTGGACCATTTATGCAAATTATTTTTGCAGTTTCTTTTATCACTTGTACGGGTGCAATCAGTATGATTGGTAGATGCTTAGGTTCAGGCAAGCAAGAAAAGGCTCAAAGTGTTTTTCGTACTGCTGTAATTTTTATAACAATAATTTCCATTTTAGTAACGATTTTCGGTGCAATTTTTTCAAGACAGATAGCAAGATTATTGAAAGCGACTGACTTATTGGTAGATGATTCCGCTATGTATATTTTTGTAATTTCTTTTTTTGCACCTATCATTAGCAATATGTATCTTACTGGCTTTACAGATAGAACGCTTGGAAAACCTAATCAATATATGTTTGGTGCTATAATTAGTTTGTTTGCAAATTGCTTGCTTGATTACCTACTTATTGGTGTTTGTAACTTTGGCGTACTTGGCGGTGCTTTAGCAACTGGATTATCATATTTAATAGCTTTGGCAATTTGTAGTATACCTCTATTTAAAAAGAGTAGTATTATAAATTTTTATAAAGGTAAAATCAATTTTAGGCTTATGTTGTCAGTGGTTGCAAACGGCTCATCTGAAGCAGTAGTTTGTGGCTCAACTGCAATTTCAGTATTTGTATTTAATAGTACATTGTTAAAGGTTGCTGGTGAGGGCGGAGTTGCAGCATTTACAATAATAAATTATATTGCTACTTTTGGTGCGTTAGCAATGTTTGGTATTTCAGATGGCATAAATGCTATAATAAGTTACAACTTTGGTGCAAATAAAATGAAAAGAGTTGTTAAAACATTTATATCCGCACTTGTATTGAACTTGGTAATCGGATTAATAGTATTTTTATTAGTATTTTTTGCTGGGGATAAGCTTATACAAATGTTTTCAGCCGACCCACAAAAAGATGTGGAGATTATCAAAATGGCATTTCACGGAGCAAAAATTTATGCTGTCGCATTTTTCCTTATTGGTTTTAATATAGTTGGTTCGGGATTTTTTACTGCGATTGGTGGAGCATTAAGTTCTGTAATTATTTCTACAAGTCGTGGCATAGTTTGGATACTTGTTGGTATAAATACATTGCCAATATGGTTTGGAATTGATGGTATTTGGTGGACGTTTCCATTTGCGGAAATTTGCACAATATTAATAACAATTACTTTGTTTGCTATTTTTATAATAAAACGAAAAAAAATAAATAAACAATCAAAAATCGATACTAATTGTAATATTTATGAGAAAAAATAGGTGTTTAAAAGTAGCAACTGCTTGAAAAATATCTCAATGGAGTTCGTTTTTGTAGAGTATAAAAGAAATTGATTGTTTGTTACAAAACTAATTTGAATTATTACCAAAATAATTGCTTTTAATGGTGGAAGCTTTTATATTGCTAAAAATTAATAAATAATAATTTGTTGACTAACGCCAATTTCCAAAGATAAACAACAATATCCATAATTTAGTTTTTTGTAAAAAAATTATTAAAAAGTGTTGACAAATGGTTTTTGTAGTGCTAAAATACAACTATAAAGTTGAATTGATTATTTTAATTTGGCTTTAACAAATAAATAAAGCTATGATAGGGACAAAATCATTTTGCGGGTTTTCAGAGAGTTGCCGTTTGGTGCGAGGCAATACAAAGGATTTGATTTAATCACCCTTGAGCTATATCCCTGAACTAATAGTAAGGAATATCGGTTTTCCCCGTTATAGGAATACGTATTGATTGATACGTAAAGTGGCTGTTATATATCAGCAAAAAGAGTGGTACCACGGGTTATATCTCGTCTCTAATTTTAGAGACGAGTTTTTTTGTGGTTAGTAGTTAATGGCTTATTTGGAATTTGTAAGTTTAATTGATTTATGCTTAAAGAAATTGTAAAAAATATTTTATTTAACGAGTTATTTAAAGCAAAACTTACTTTTAATATTAGGATATATTAAGTCAAATTAGTAAAAAACAATGATATTTTAATATATTAAAACTATTAAAATATTGATAATAAATTTTAGAGCAGACTAGCGTGTATTAATAAGACCGCTAAGTATTATGTGAGGTATGATTATGGCAGATTTATTGTACAAAAAATTTGTTCACGAAACTTTAGACGACAAAGGTAATTTAAAGGATATTACATTTGATTATCCTCAAACTTTTAACTTTGCCTATGATGTTGTGGATGAATTAGCAAGAATTAAGCCTAATAAGAAGGCTATGGTTTGGCTATCAAAAGATAAAGAGGAAAAGGTTTTTACTTTTGAGGATATGAGCAGATATTCTAACAAAGTTGCAAACTATTTTGCTCAATTGGGTATTGGAAAAGGCGATAAAGTAATGCTTATTTTAAAAAGACATTATCAGTTTTGGTTTTGTATGATGGCACTTCACAAATTGGGTGCGGTAGCTGTGCCTGCAACTAACCAACTAATGAAAAAAGACTTGGTTTATCGTTTTAATAAGGCACATATAAAGGCTGTAGTATGTACTCCAGACGATTATGTGGCAATGGAAGTGGATAAGTCTGTTGCAAGTTGTCCAGAACTTAAATTTAGAATGATTGTCAACGGCAGTCGTGACGGCTGGAAAAATTTTGATGAGGGAATTGAAAAAGCAAGTGCACATTTTGATAAACGTCATACATTAGTTACTGAACCTATGCTTATGTATTTCAGTTCAGGTACTACTGGCTATCCTAAATGCGTTTGCCATAACCATACATATGCTATAGGACATATCGTTACAGCTAGTTGGTGGCATTTGGTTAAAGAAGATGGTTTGCATTTGACAATTTCTGATACTGGTTGGGGTAAAGCTGTTTGGGGTAAGTTGTATGGTGCTTGGCTTGCTGAAACTTGCGTTTTCACTTATGACTTTGACAGATTCCACCCGGATGATATTTTGCCTTTGTTTAAGCAATATAATATAAAGACTTTTTGTGCCCCACCTACAATGTATAGGTTTTTTATCAAAGAAGATTTGTCTAAATATGATTTATCTTCATTAGAGTATTGTACTATAGCAGGAGAGGCATTGAATCCAGAAGTTTACAAGCAATTTTACAATGCTACTGGTTTAAAGCTTATGGAAGGTTTTGGACAAACAGAAACAACTCTTGCTGTTGCGAACTTGAAAGGTATGCAACCTAAGCCAGGTAGTATGGGCAAGCCTAACCCACAATATAAAATTTGCGTTTTGGATAGCAATGATAAGCCTTGTGCTGCGGGTGAAGTTGGTGAGATTTGTATAGATATTTCTAAAGGCAAACCAGTTGGATTGTTTATGGGATATTTTGAGGACGAGGAACAAACAAATGCAGTTATGCACGATGGTTATTACCATACTGGTGATATGGCGTGGTTTGATGAGGACGGATATTTTTGGTATGTTGGCAGAACAGATGATTTGATTAAGTCAAGCGGTTACAGAATAGGACCTTTTGAGATTGAAAGCGTACTTATGGAACATCCAAGTGTTTTGGAGTGTGCTGTAACTGGTGCACCTGACCCAATAAGAGGTCAAGTTGTTAAAGCTACAATCGTGCTTGCAAAAGGATATACTCCAAGTGAGGAACTTAAAAAGGAAATTCAAGATTTTGTTAAAAAACTGACAGCACCTTATAAGTATCCAAGGATAATTGATTTTGCAAACGATTTGCCAAAAACAATCAGTGGAAAAATTAAAAGGAAAGATATAAGGAAATAAGAGTTTGGGGCAACGCCCCAAACTCTTATTTTAGGTTGAAAGTTTGATACTAGTTTTATAGCTAGGTTTATATAGATTATATTAATAAAGTTCATTTTGATATAATTTATAAATATAGCGTTAGCAATAAATTGGCTGAAAATGAAAGCGAATTGTGTCGAAAAAAAATATTTTACAACTAAATTTAAAAAAGTGCAAAAATCAATTGACTATATTATATAGATATGATATATTATATAAGCACCTACGTGAGGGTGTAATTTTTTTGGAGGCGTTTTCTATGAGAACAAGAATCACATTAGCTTGTACAGAGTGTAAGCAAAGAAATTATGACGATTATAAAAATAAACAAAATACTACAGAGAGAATTGAGCTTAAGAAGTATTGCCCATTCTGCAAAAAGCACACACTTCATAAAGAGACTAAGTAATATTTTGGGGGGCATTTTTTAATGAGCAAAAAAGATAAAAAGCAAGTTGTAAGTAGTCCATTGACTGCTGATTCTTTAGAAGAGAATAGTAATAATGTTACTGCTGAAACAAATCAAAATGCACTTGCTCCTACATCAAATAAAAACAAACCTACTAAAAATAAAGGCAAAGATAAAAACAAAGGCGAAAATGGCTTTGTACGATTTTGTAAAAAGATAGGTCGTGCCTTTAGAGGTATGGTTGAGGAACTTAAGAAAGTTACTTGGCCAACTTTTGCTACGACTTTAAAGTCTACAGGTGTTGTATTAGTTTTTGTTGTTATTTTCCTTGTTGTGTTAATGGCAATGGATGCTTTATTTGGTCTTGGATTTAATTCACTTATAAATATAGGTAGTTAAGGTAGAGGTTATTATGGAAGATACTCAAAATATACAAAGTACTGAAAATAAACAAAACGATAAGCCACAATGGTATGTGCTACAAACTTTGTCTGGCTATGAAAAAATGGTACAAAGCAATCTTTTTACAATGGTAGAAAACAATAACCTACAAGACAAGATTATTGACATTGTAGTACCTGAGGAAGAGGAAATTACTGAAAAGAACGGCAAGAAGAAAGTTGTAATGCGTAGGAAATATCCTTGCTATGTATTTATTAAAATGATTTATACAAAGCACGTTTGGTATATGGTAACTCAAACTCGTGGTGTAACTTGTTTTTGTGGTCCACAAGGTAGACCTGTGCCAATCACAGAGGAAGAGGTTAAACGTAATCAACTTGAGCGTATCACTGAGGAGGAGCTAGACTTTAAAGTTGGCGACCAAATTGAGGTGCTTGGCGGTGCTTTGAAAGATTTCGTAGGTGAAGTTAAGGAAATTAACTTTGATACTCAAAAAGTTAAAGTTATCGTTTCAATGTTCGGTAGGGAAACTCCTGTTGATATTGAGTTTATTAATATTAGAAAAATTAACGCTTAAATAATTATTTGTTCAGCCTTTATGGCGGAATTGTGAAAAAGTTTATAAATGCTTTTGTATTAATAATTTTAGGTATTGTTAAAATAAGTTAAATTGGCTTAAATAAAGATTAGCGTTTTTAATCAAAAAATCAAGTTTACTAATTTAATTATTAGTTAATGCAAAATATCCTTATGTGGTGCTTGTGATATAAATGCTATAATTTGGTAGTTAGTATTAACTTTATAAGGGGAATTATTATTTAATACTAAGTTTAATGCATTAATAATATGGTTGAAATAGCAAAGGCATTACAAATCAATTGTTTTCAATCGTGTAAGCGGTAGAAATATTTTGGAAGAATTGCAAATATTTATGCAATTCGTTATAACCACGCTATGTGTAGTCAAGGAGGTAAAGACTATGGCAAAGAAAATTACAGCAGTAGTAAAACTACAATTACCAGCAGGTAAGGCAACTCCAGGACCACCAGTAGGTTCAACACTAGGACCTCACGGTATCAATATCCCTGGATTTACAAAAGAGTTTAACGAAAAGACAAGAGGACAAGAAGGTCTAATAATTCCAGTTGTTATGACAATTTACGCTGACCGTTCTTTTGAGTTCGTATTAAAAACTCCTCCAGCAGCAGTCCTAATCAAAAAGGCTTTGAATATTCAAAGCGGTTCAGCTAAGCCAAACAAGACTAAGGTTGCTACTATCACTGAAGCTCAATTGAAAGAGATTGCAGAAACTAAAATGCCAGATTTAAATGCAGCAAGTTTAGAAGCAGCTATTTCAATGATTAAAGGCACTTGTCGCAGTATGGGTGTTAAGGTAGAAGGTTAATAGGAGGAGCGACAATGAAAAAAGGTAAGAGATATTTAGAAGCTAGTAAGCTAATTGAAAAAAATAAAGCATACGAAGTAAACGAAGCTATGAATTTAGTTTTACAAACTGGTACAGCTAAATTTGATGAAACTATAGAGCTTCATATGCGTTTAGGTGTTGACCCTAAGCACGCTGACCAACAAGTTCGTGGCGTTGTAGTATTGCCAAATGGTACTGGTAAATCTGTTAAAGTTTTAGTTATTGCTAAAGGTGCTAAAGCTGATGAGGCAACAGCTGCTGGTGCAGATTATGTAGGTGCTGAGGAAATTATTGCTAAGATTCAAAATGAGGGTTGGGTTGATTTTGACGTTTGCGTTACAACTCCTGATATGATGGGTCTTGTTGGTAGAATAGCTAGAATTTTAGGACCTAAGGGCTTAATGCCAAACCCTAAATCAGGCACAGTTACTATGGACGTTACTAAGGCAATCAAAGAGATTAAAGCTGGTAAAGTTGAGTATAGATTGGACAAAACTGCTATTATCCACGTTCCAGTTGGTAAAAAGTCTTTTGGTGCAGAGAAGCTTATTGAGAATATGAATGTTGTTGTTGAGGCTATTCAAAAAGCTAAGCCAGCAGCAGCTAAAGGTACTTATATCAAAAGCGTAAGCATAGCTTCTACTATGGGTCCTGGTGTTAAAGTTAATATTAAATAATTTATTATTTTGATTGACTTGAACAATTTTTTGTGTTAGAATTATAAAGTAAATAGAAACCGTAGACAGTGAGTTCCAAGTTTTTTGGTATAATGTTGCTTACCGAGGTGCGAATTAGATTGATATTTTCTAAGTCTCAGCTTGTGTTTGCGGTTGGGACTTTTAATTTTGTAGATTATTAATTTAAGTTGTAACAGATGGACTAAAAAGGGACTTTTGTTTTAACTGTAGTTAATTTAATTAGAAGCACTTGATTTATCAAGTTTATTGCGATAGCAATATTAGATTTTAATAAATATTAAAATATGCTTCATATAGTATTTATTTTAGGAGGTAATCAATGTCAACAGCTAAAGATTTAAAGGCAGAGCAAGTTGAGGCTATAAAGAAATCTGTACAAGATTCAAAAGCTTTCGTGCTTGTTGAGTATGAGGGTATCACTGTTGAACAAGATACTAAATTGAGAAGTGATTTCAGAGCTAACAATGTTAAGTATCAAGTTCTTAAAAATAGGCTTATCAAACGTGCTTTAAATGAGTTAGGTTTCAATGAATTTGATAATTATCTTGAAAAAACAACAGCTATCGCTTTCGCAAATGGCGATGAGCTTGCAGCAGCTAAGGTTGTTACAGACAATGCAAAATCTGTAAAAGTACTAAAAGCTAAATGTGGTTTATTAGATGGAAAATTTATTGACGCTAGTGTAGTAACCCAAATCGCTAATATCCCTTCAAAAGACATTTTGTTATGTCAATTGTGTGGTGTATTGCAAAGTGGTATCTCTGGCTTGGCTAGAGCAATATCAGAAATTGCAAAAAATAAAGAAAACTAATTCAATTTTAAATAAATTATTCGGAGGAATGAAAAAATGGCAGATATCGCAAAGATGATTGAGGAAATAAAAGGTATGACTGTTCTTGAGCTTAACGATTTAGTTAAAGCTATTGAGACAGAGTTTGGTGTAAGTGCAGCAGCTATGGCAGTTGCAGCTCCAGGTGCTGGTGCAGCAGCTGCAGCAGTAGAAGAGAAGACAGAATTTGACGTAATTTTGAAATCTGCAGGTGCAGAGAAAATCAAAGTTATCAAAGTAGTTCGTGAGATTACTGGTCTAGGTCTTAAAGAGGCTAAAGATATCGTTGATAACGCACCAAAGACTATTAAAGAGGCTATTGCTAAAGAAGCAGCTGACGAAATCGTTGCTAAGTTCAAAGAAGTTGGAGCAGAGTGCGAGATTAAGTAATTTTTATTACCTTAATTTAAAAAATATCCTAAATCAAAATGAAGCATTAAACAATGCTTCATTTGTTTTACTACTTTAGTGAAAGAAAAGGCGGACAAAAAGTTCGCCTCTTAACAAATACAATACTTTGTGCGTTTGATTAAAGTAAAACAAAAAAATGAATGTTATCCAAAATTATGATTTTGTATAACTGCTAGCAAAAAAATATGCAGTTAATAAATCAAATGAATATAATTGTAAAATATAAAATTAAAACTTTTTGATAAATTCAAGTAAAAATACTTTATAAAATTAAAAGACGAACAAATTAGTTCGTCTTTTAACTTTACACATTATTTTAATAAAACTTTATTAGTGTAAATAAATTATGTGTTGTTAAATTTGAGAAAACTCAAATTTAAACAAAAGCTTCCGCTTTTTGCTTGATAAATCAAGCACAACACTATTTGAATTAACAATTGCTGATGTCAAATGACACTACGTGTCGCTTGACTACAGCTTTAGATAATATAAATTATGTGTTGTTAATTTGAGAAAACTCAAATTTAAACAAAAGCTTCCGCTTTTTGCTTGATAAATCAAGCACAACACTATTTGAATTATCATCAGTTACTACAAAATGTGGCTTGCTTACTTACTAAGCCCCACAAAAAAATTTTTTGTGAGTATATGAATGGCTTTCTATAATACTAAAAATCCACCTTTCAAATGGATAGTACTAAGTCTTTTAATACTAATGCTTTATTTGCTAAAATATTCCTAATTCTTTCTTGATTATTTACAAGTATTGACAGCAATACTTTTGAACTATAAAATGTAAGTGTAAAGAAAAATTTTTTAAAACTTAATAAATATATATTAAAGCTTTAGTTCAAAGTTTTACAAAGGGGGAATAATGGAATTTACTAATTATTTATCACAAAATGAGGCAGAGAAGTTTGAAAAGATTGATTTTGTTTTTTCTAACAAAGATTTGTTGGAAAAGAAAGCTATAATTTTGACATCTACTTTTTTAGGTGTGTTTGGTATAGATAGGTTTGTTTTAGGCGACAAGGTTTTTGGGGTAGTAAAGGGTATAACTTTTGTAAGCATATTGGTTTCAATATTTTCCTTATTATTTGTTATAACTGCAAAAGTGTATGAGGTATATGGCTTTGCGACTGGGCAGTCAAGGACTATAACTTGGGCGGATAATGTTGCGGTTATCGGTCAAGGTATGGCAAATGCAATGTATAGCCTTATTGGTTTGCTTGTTGGGTATATAGCATTTGTTATAGTAGACGGCTTTTTGTGTTATTACAAAAATATGGAATTGAACTATAAATTACTTGCAAGCCAAATCAATATGTGAGTTATAGCAAAAAATAAAAAGTAGCTAAAATTTAAGATATAAGTAACTTTTAATAGCTAAACAAAAACATCCTAGTTAATTGCAACTAGGATATTTTGTATTAATTATCTTTTGTTCTTTGTTTAGCAGTCAGTTCTTGAATTTCAACTTTGTACACATTGGTAGCGGGTAGATATTTGTTATCTATAATGTGATTAGAGTATCCGCAGTGGTCAAGTATCAATTGTAGTCCGTGAATAATTTCATTTTCATTCTCTAATATTTCGCATTTGCCAAAACCGATAAAACTTTCATACAAACAAGTTACAGAGCGAATAGTATCCATATACCTAATAAAAATATCTCCCTCAACACAAACAAATTGATTGTGTGCAAGTAATTCAGCTTTTTTACCTATCTTAGCACCGTGAAAATAAAAAGTAATATTGTTATCAATTATTTCATAACCAAAGGAAACTGGCAAAACATATGGATATGGCGTATCATTGATACCTATCCTTATCGTGTTAGTATTATTAATTAAATCTACAATTTGATTAATCTCTTTAATTTCTCTTTGTTCTCTACGCATAAGCACCTCTTTATTTGTAATTGAATATTTTGTCTAAATATATTTTTAAATTTTAAATTATTAAATAAATAATTCTTATATTTAAAATAATATGCTAGTTTATTTATAGTTTTAGTTTTAAATTTTATATTTAACCCCGATTTTCGTATGCTTTTTTGTTTTGACTATTAAAAGTAACAATATTTATAATGATTTTAAAGGAATATATAATTCTTTTATATAATAATACACTATAAATTTACAATTGTAAATACTAAATGTTAAATTTGTTGTATTATTTTTAATAATTACGCATTAATTCAACTTTTGGGTTGAAACTTGCAAAATTATATGTTATAATAAACTAAATTAAACAATAAAACTATCGGAGGGGAATATGCCATATATCAAAATTAAAGCGTATCCTAAGGACGAAAAAATTAAGCAGAGTGTAATTGATAAAATAAATCAATTATTTTTAGATGAGTGGGGGTGTCCTCAATCTGCAATTTCAATATCATATGAAACAGTCGAGCCAGATGATTGGCAAGTGAATGTTGCAGAAAATGATATTAAAAATGATTTAGATAAAATGTATATTTTAGACGGGCAGAAAAAATATTAATTAGCAGTGAAAACTTATTGTGGTAGTATAAGTTTTCACTGCTAATTAAAAATTCTTTATTAGTTATAATTTAAAATTACAATAAATAAAAAATGTTTTAGGAAAGGTGGATAATGAGTAAAAAAAGATTTGCTCTTGGTGTTTGTACATTGCTATTTGTAGTGATAGTAGCAGTTTCATTGGTTGGCTGTGCAGGCAAGCCGAATTATGATTCTTTCACCTTAAATGGTTGGGAGTATTTGGCTCTTAATCGTATGGAGCGTATGGGTAAGAGTATTGAAAATGTTGATATTACTAAACTTAAAGTTGAAGACTTTATTGACTTAAAGGACTTAAAAGACGAAACATATTTGTATAATGGTACAGATAATATTACAGATATATCAAATAGTGAGGGGTGGTATCCAACTTTGATAGATAACTTTGATAAAACATATAGCGAAAATAGCGGACTTAATCCAGATATATGGGCAACCTCAAGGCACGATGTTAGATGGGAAAGCCAAAGCAAGGCTCATCCAGAATATGCAAATTATTGGTGTAGTGAAATGGTGTCTGTTGAAAATGGCAAGGCAGTAGTAAAAGCTCAATATTTGGATAGTCATAATTGCAGTGTTTGCAATGGCAATGGTTATGCTAAAGGTCGTTTTACTGGTGGTTTTGAAACTCGTAGCGAGGTGAAAAATGCTGATGGCGGTTATGATAGTAATATCATTTGGGCACAAGCTTTTGGATATTATGAAACAAGCATTAAATTTCCAGATAAAGACGGAATGTGGTCAGCATTTTGGTTGCAAGGCAACGAAATGAGGGAAATCGGTTTTGATGGCGTTGACGGAACAGAAATTGATGTTTATGAGTCAGCGTTCCGTTATAACAACGAAAAAGTATCAAGAATGGGACACGCTTTATTATGGAATGGTTATGGAAAGAGCGGTAAAGTAGATGGACATATCGGCAAGCTAGGACAAGATTTGTATGATGGCAATTTTCATACATTCTCATTGCTATGGACACCAGATTGCTATATATTCTTTATTGATGGCTACTCAACTTGGGCAACTAATAGTGGTGGAGTTTGCAAAGTCCCAGAGTTTATTAGATTCACTAACGAGATAGATGCCGGTGATGGTTGGGGACCTCATGGTCAAAAGATTGGTAAGTTTTCTCACGATACTACTGCACAAATGGAAGTAGATTATATTAAGATTTATCAAAATAGCAATTATTTAAACTTTATTGCACCATCTATTGACGGAAACGGAAAACCTATATACTCACAAGCGAATAATTTTGAGAGCCACTTTAAGAGCGATTATGACAAAGCAAATTAAGTATATTAAATTACAATTAAATAATTTGTTTTAATGTACAACTAATAAGCTTTAAAATTTAATCAAATAGTTTTTGGAATTTATATAAGCTTACTTGAATGCAAAAAATGCGTATGCGTAAGCCAATAAAAAATTTTTTGCTTTGGTCAAAGTTTGTTATTAAAATATTGTTTTTATATTTTTTAATTAAAAAATATGTATCTATAAGTTAAATTTTGTAATATACGAATAGTTATTTAATTTAAATAAAGATATAGCTTTTAATAAGTTGCAAAATTATTAGCTTTAATTTAAGCCACTAATTGGCTTGAAAAATTAAAAAATAACACTTTAAAACAACACTCTAAAAGGGAAACTTTTAGAGTGTTACGATTTTTGTAAAGTCGTAAATTTGCAAAAAGTCAATTTTTTAAAAATACCCACCGAAAATCGGGGGTATTTTTGAGTAATTTAACTAAATTATGTAAAATAGTGGTACATAGAATACATATATCTATGTACATATTATATGAATATTATCTAATTA
>CAJTNA010000028.1 GCA_910577845.1 uncultured Christensenella sp.
TAGCCGTATCGGAAGGTGCGGCTGGATCACCTCCTTTTAAGGAGTAGCGAAAGCTACTACTAGTCGAGGTTAGATAGAAAAATCTAATCACTTGCAAGCGATTGTAAGTATAAAAAATCTTTGACACAGAAATTCTCGTCTTAACCTATCTGTTTTTTTTGAAAATTTACCTTGCAACAGCAAGGTATTTTTTTATATTAAATTATTCATTTGATTATAAAATTTTTTTGCACTTAAGATATTTGTTTTACAATTAAAACATTTTGTTTTAGATATTTGTTTTACAATTATACTGCTTAGTCGTGTTTTTTATATTTTTTAACAAGGTATATAATTGCATTGGCGTTGAAGCTAAAGACTTTAATAAAATTGCTTTACAAGTAGGTGACAATGTAATAAAGATTAATGTTACTTCAGTAAATGTTAAATCAAGTGATATTGAATTACACTGTACTCATAAATATACTACTCTTTAAAGCTTTATAGCGATATAAATAGTATACAATGTATTTGAATTTGCCTTTATATTCTGACAAAAACACGGCTGTTTCATTGTCGTGTTTTTGTTATTTTAATCTTAATAAATATAATACAATCATAAATTAGTTAAAATTTGACAAATGAAAAATTGTTATATTTTTACCATATAAATTAATATGATTAAATTGTTTTATATTCTTGATAGTAATACTAAGGTTATTGTATTTTAAGTTATAATAACAGACTTAATAAGTTTTATACTATCTAAATTTGATTAATAGAATTAAATTAATCATTTCAGTTTGTGCTGTTAAATAAACCTTTATAAATTGTTATTAAAAATGCATTTGACAATTTTTTAAGTTATTGTGTAAACAGTAAGGTTAAGTAGATTATTGTTAATATTTAAGTCGATTTTAAATTTGTGATTTATAAATGAATATTTAATCATAATTTTTTTTGCAAATTTATAATAATACAAAAAGCTAATTAGTATTTACAATGCCTTTTTAAATATTAAAATTGTTATATGATATTTTTATAAAAAACTTTTTTATGAAAATAGAATTAATCTTTATTATTCTTGTAATAAACTTTATTTTATGATAAAATTTATTTAGTAGTAATTTACAGAGGATAAAAGTATGAAAGTTATAACTACATATATTGCTGGAACTAAGTACTTAAATGATGACGGCACTAAAAGAAGTGAAATTTTGGAAACATTGATACTTGATAGTGATTTGCTAATTGAAAATTATTATTTTGAGGGTGAAAAAGCAGTACGTGTATTAACACGTGATAAGAGATGTGTGGGCAATATCCCAAAAGAATATGCAGACTTAGTTTTTGATTATAATCAAAAGAAATGCGTTCCATATATAGTTTATAAACCAGAATATTTCCCAAATGGTTCAGTGCGACATAATATTGCAATTTACATAAAAGGCTTAATTTAATTAATTATCAATTTTTGTTTTTTTGTAGCCAACTATTGGCTTGAAAAATTAAAAAGTTGCTAATTAAACCAACAAGGCAAAATGATTAATTTTGCCTTGTTTAATTTTTTGTAAAGCCGTAAATTTGTAAAATGTTGATTTTTTAAAAATACCCACCGAAAATCGGGGGTATTTTGGGTTGGTAAAGACAAACACCAGCTGTGATTGTGTGAATATAAAAACTTTAGCTATACGTATATAAATATCAAGCGTAGCGATTTAGTGGCAAGTAAATGTAAACTACTAACAATGAAATCTTAAAATTGATATTTAATAACATTAGGGCAATAGTTGTAACTATTGGTAAATTAATGAGCCTATAGGCTTGGCAAGGGAAATGCCATAAATGGGGTATAATAAAACCACCAGCTTAGCTGGTGGCCTTGACTAAATTGAACAATAGTGTATGAATTTTAAAAGTTTCTTACATTAGCATTTTAAAAATTAGATTGTATAGTTTTCAAACACAAAGCCATCGGCATAATTTAATGCGGTTAGGTAACTTGATTTGTCGTATACTGTGCGACCTATTATGAATGAATATGGATTATACAATAAATAATCGTCCAAGTATTTATTAGGTAGGTTTGCTATATCGCAAATTATAAAACTTGGTTTAAGCAATTTAAAGAAATTTATATTAGCAAATAGTATTGCGTTGTAGATTAGTTTTGATGATTTTTTGTGTAGTATAATTCCGCAAAGTAGGTTCTTACTAATTTTCTTTGCAAAAAAATACATTTGATAGCTTGATGCAACCACTGCGGTTTTGCCTTTGTAAAAAGCAAGTTGTTTTACAAGTTCGGTAATGATTTTTTTGTATTTATTGGATGCACTTATTTTAAAGATTATGCCAACTTTACCATTTACTAAATTTAGTACGTCATTTAGTAGTGGAACGCAGTTTGTTGTGCCTAGCAGTTGTAGATTTTCCTTATCGTCAGACGATATTGTTTCAATCCTTTTATGGCAAGATAAAAGTATATATGACTTTTTGCTATCACAAACTACAAGGCGGTTATCCTTTGTTAAGCTTAAGTTAATAATTAAATTATAACCACAATCCACAGCTTTTTGAATTGCAGGCAAAGTATTTTCTATTATTGAATTGTTGTCAAAAAGTCCTTTACTGCAGATTGGTGCGGACTTTATCCAAGAATGTATCATTTTTTACTCCAAAGCTAGAATTAATAAGTGCAAATTTTATTTCTATAATGCATTGACTTTTTGATTAAAATAAGCTTTATAATTATAGTATAAAGATATTTTTTAATAAAGTCAATATGATTAGTCATAAAATATGTAAAAATAATTGATATTTTACAAAATTTATTATACAATAAAGATAATAATTTAAATGGATAAATAATTTGAATAAGTCAATTATTATTATGTATCAATAGGGGATAATTATAAGTATTGACGAAAAAAATGTAAAATAGAGATAACTTGTAAAAGGAGGACAAAATGTCAACTAGACAAGAACATATCCGAAATTTTTGTATAGTAGCCCACATTGACCACGGCAAAAGTACACTTGCCGACAGAATAATGGATGTTACTGAAACAGTGAGTAAGCGTGACCAAAAGCAACAACTTTTGGATAGTATGGATATTGAGCGTGAAAGGGGAATAACAATAAAGCTAACCCCAGTTAAAATGAAATACACATACAAAGGTGAGGATTATTATCTTAATTTGATAGATACGCCAGGACATGTAGACTTTACATATGAAGTTTCTCGTTCGCTTGCAGCGTGTGAGGGTGCTATTTTGATAGTTGATGCGTCACAAGGCATTGAGGCACAGACATTGACCAATGTTTATCTTGCATTAGATAATGATTTGGAAATATTGCCAGTAATCAATAAAATAGATTTGCCATCCGCAAGACCAGAAGAAGCGAAGCAAGAAATTGAGGATGTAATTGGTTTAGATGCAAGTGAAGTGCCTTTAGTTAGTGCAAAGGAAGGCATTAATATTGAACAAGTTATTGAGCAAGTTATAGAAAAGTTGCCACATCCTACTGGGGATGAGGACAAGCCATTAAAAGCATTGATATTTGATAGTGTATATGATAGTTATAAAGGTGCTATATCATTGATTAGGGTGGTTGATGGCAGAGTTAAAGCGGGAACAAAAATCAAAATGTTTGCAACTGGAAAGAGTTATGAGGTAACTGAGGTTGGAATTTTTAATCCTAAAATGATTGCTGTTGATGAATTAATGGCTGGTGATGTAGGTTATTTGTGTGCATCTATCAAGAATGTTAGTGATACAAAGGTAGGTGATACCATTACTTTGGCAAGTGGAGGAATTACTGAGCCGTTACCTGGATACAAAAATGTTATGCCAATGGTATATAGCGGTATTTATCCAGCTGATGGTGCGAAATATGGTGATTTAAAAGACGCTTTGGAAAAATTGCAATTAAATGATGCGTCACTATTGTATGAACCTGAAGTTTCTGTAGCATTGGGATTTGGTTTTAGATGTGGTTTTTTAGGCTTGTTACATATGGAAATTATCCAAGAGAGGTTAGAGAGAGAGTTTGACCTTGACATTATTACCACAGCACCATCTGTTTCCTACCACGTAATTAAGACTGATGGCAGTATGGTGGAGGTGGAAAATCCTACTAACTTGCCACCTCAATCAGAAATTGACTATATGGAAGAGCCAATTGTTAAAGCATATTTGTACACTCCGCCAGAGTATGTTGGTACTATTATGGAATTGTGCCA
This sequence comes from uncultured Christensenella sp., assembly GCA_910577845.1. Taxonomy (GTDB): domain Bacteria; phylum Bacillota; class Clostridia; order Christensenellales; family UBA3700; genus MGBC100798. The sequence goes on from CAJTNA010000028.1 coordinate 4,223, forward strand.
AGACAAGAGAGGTGTACATATTGATATGACATATCTTGATACAACTCGTGTGCGTATTGAATATGAAATACCTTTGAATGAGATTGTTTACGACTTTTTTGATTCCTTAAAATCAAGAACAAAAGGTTATGCAAGCTTTGACTATGAGATTGCTGGATATAGACAGAGTAGCCTTGTAAAATTGGATATTATGTTGAATGGTGAAATTTGTGATGCATTAAGTCTAATTGTGCATAAAGATAAAGCTTATGCAAGGGGTAGAAGTATTGCAGAAAAACTTAAAGAAGTTATACCACGTCAAATGTTTGAGATACCTATCCAAGCAAGTGTCGGCTCAAAGGTAATTGCTCGAGAAACTGTAAAAGCAATGCGTAAAGACGTACTTGCAAAATGTTATGGTGGTGACATTACAAGAAAGAAAAAATTGCTTGAAAAGCAAAAAGAGGGTAAAAAACGTATGCGTCAGGTAGGTACTGTTCAAGTTCCGTCTGAGGCGTTTATGACTATTTTGAAGTTTGACAAATAGTCGGTTTTGGAAAGCGTTATGGAAAAATTGTCAATTTACATTCACATACCATTTTGTGAGAACAAATGTAAATATTGTGACTTTGTATCTTTTGCGTACAAAGGTGAGTGTGTAGAAAAATATATCACTAGTCTAGTACAAGAAATTAATGATTTTGATAGTAGTGGATATGTTGTAGATAGCATTTTTATTGGTGGCGGTACGCCTACATTTATTAATGAAAAATATTTGGCAAGCATTTTCCAAGCAGTGAAAAGTAACTTTAAACTTGACTTAAAAGAATTTACTATTGAGGGCAATCCAAGTAGTTATACGCAAGAAAAAGTAAAATTTTATAAGGAATTGGGCGTTACAAGACTTAGTGTTGGGGTGCAGAGTTTAAATGACGAAGTGCTTAAGGGTATTGGTAGAATACATAATTCCAAACAAGCTTGTGATTGTTTAAAAATGTTAGTGCAAAGTGGTTTGGATATTAACTGCGATATGATGATAGGGTTGCCTTATCAAACTTTGAATATTGTGGAAAATGATATTAAAGATGTTATAGATATTGGGGTGAATTCTGTGTCGTGCTACTCTTTAATTTTAGAGGAAGGGACGCCATTATATGACAAAGTGAATAGCAAACAATTAGTATTGCCTAATGACGATTTAACTGTAGAAATGTATGATATAGCAAAAATAACCCTTCAAAAATCGGGATTAAATAGGTATGAAATATCTAATTTTGGTAAGCCTTGCTTGCACAATGTTGGATATTGGACATTAAAAGAATATGTGGGATTTGGGTTATCTGCTCATAGTTTAATTGGCAATGTTAGGTATTATAATACAAGCGATTTATGTGAGTATATTGCCAGTAGTTCAAGGCTAGTTGAAGAGGTTTTATCCAAGGACGATATGATTGCTGAATACATAATGTTAGCTTTGCGTATGGATAGTGGTATAGATATTGGTTTTATGGCAAACAAGTTTGGACTAGAAAGTATCAAAAAATTGCTTTACGACATTGAGAATAATAAAAAGTATTATAATATAACAGATAAAAATATTGCGATAAAAGATGATTATATGTATTTATCTAATAGTTTGATTACAAATTTAATTTAAAATTTAAATTTGTAATTAGTAGGGGTTGTATATGAAAAAAAGAATTATTTATTTAGCTACAAGTTTAATTTTGATTGTAGTGTTGGCTATTGGGCTTATTGGTTGCGTTCCAAGTAGACCTGACAAGTTTTTGCAAAAGATTTTTATAGCGGAAAGTTGGAGTGTTATTGAGTATGACATTGATGGTTCAGTAACTAAAATTGTTATACGAGATAAAAACTCAAGATATGTTAAGGGCAGTTTAAATGAGCAATATGTAGTGTATACAAGGGAAGCTGTAGAAATTTATACTTATGGTAATGAGGTATGGAGCTATAAAGTTTATACTGAGCCAAAAGATGTTGAGGAATGGACAAAAAATCAAATATATACTCCTTTGGATATTGTAGGTACGCCAGACTTAAGATATTTTGCAACAGATTTTAAAACAAAATTCTCTAAAAAGGATGGTAAGTGGGTAGAACTAAGTACTAACCCAGCTACCTTTTATGTTAAAGGTCAAAAATTGTATTATGAAAAAGGTGATAGGAAAATAGAATACTTTTTAAAAGGTAATGTGAAAATATCTGATGAAGCTCTGCAAGCAAAAAATAATGCTATATCAAAAGGTTGATTGGATAAGAATATATTGACTAGATTTTAAAGCATATAAAAGTAATGTTGAATAAAATTAATAATGCACCAATTAAGGTGCATTTGTTTTTTATTAGAAAGTATATGTCAGTTTTAATTAAAACATCTATAAAAAATATCTACGAGTAGCATATAGTACCCGTTAAGAATAAATGTTATTTTTAGGAAATTGTCAAATTTAATGACAAAATATTAAATTCTCATAGTTTATTTTATTGCCTTAATTAAAGAGGAAAGTCATTTTTTAATTTGTATTCAGCCTCTTTCTTTTGGTGATAATATTCCAAAGTTAAATTTTTAAGGTCAATATATCTGCCTGCATCTGAGTTTGCATCATAGCCTAAAAGTTGGTCTAATGTAACATTAAAAGCATCGGCTAATCTGCATACAATAATTAACTCTGGCTCACTATCGCCTTTTTCATAGTGAGAGATAGTTCGTTGAGAAATATCAACCAATTCCGCTAAATCCGCTTGAGATAATTTTAAAGATTTTCTAATTTTTCTTAAGTTATTGCTGAAATTCATAAGCAGCCCCCGTTTAATTTATTAAATTATATCACAACCGATTATTGTTGACAAGTGCTTTTTGGTAATTATTTTATAAAAATTTACAAATTTTGCACAAAACTTAGATAAATATTGATTTTTTTACATTATTTTACTAACTGCGACTATGATATCCAATATTATTTTGTGAATAATACTTGATTTTATGTATAATAAATGATTTTAAAGCAATAATTGAGGTATGTATAATTATCAAGTAGAAAGAAAAAAGTTAAATACAGCCTTTAAAAACTCTAAAGATGTGCTAATGCTAGATATTATGGCATTAGGCAAGCCAGCTGTTTTGTGTTTTGTTGACGGCTTGACAAACAAGGAAATAATTGACAGAAATGTTATTGAGCCTTTAAAGAGATGTGACATTGATTTTAAAGCTCGTGCGTCAGAGAGATTCAACAGCACAATAAAAAATATTGATTGCATTGATATTACAAGCATTTTAGACGAAAATAACAACTGCAACGCAACTGATTTTTATAATGCTAGCGATTTGTCTAGCAATGAGTGTGTGGAAAGTGAAAATAGGCAAAATTTATTACATCGTGATACTACTTGCGTTGAGGTGGGGGGCAGTGATGTTATAACTGCGGACATTATCAATAAGGTAATATATATTACTGACCCAATTATCGTATGTGATACTTTTGAGAAAATGATTAGTATGATTGCAAGTGGGGATGTTGGACTTATGATAGAGGGGGCAGAAAGTTATTTTGTTTTGTCACTTAGAGATTACAAGGTAAGAGGCATTACTGAACCTCCCGTATCAACTGTGCTACGTGGTCCTCGTGAGGGTTTTGTTGAGGATATGAAAGTTAATATGACTATGATTAGGCGTAGATTTAAAACGCCTGATTTGGTTTTTGATTTAATGCAAGTGGGCAAATATTCTGGCACTCAACTAGCAGTGGCGTACATTGACGGAGTAGCCGATGAGAATATTGTAAATGAAATAAAAAAACGAATAAGTCAAATTAATTGCGATGGCATTATTGATAGTTCATATATTGCTAAATATATTGAGGACAATCAATATTCCTTATTCAATCAAGTGGGAATGGCTGAAAAGCCAGATATTGTTGCGGGCAAATTGCTTGAAGGTAGAGTTGCCATTGTAGTGGATGGCTCACCTACAGTACTGACTTTGCCATTTGTGTTGTTTGAGCATTTTCAAGCCAGTGAGGACTATTATATTAAAAGCTATCGTGCCTCAACAATCCGTATTTTGCGTGTTATAGCAATGATAATTGCGATTTGTTTGCCAGCAGCATATGTTGCACTTCAAGAGTTCCAGTACCATATGTTCCCACTCAAGTTGCTTGTAGTAATTATGAATAGTTTACAAGGTGTCCCGTTGACACCTACGATAGAAATGTTAGTTTTGCTTGTGGTGTTTGAAATTCTCAATGAGGCAAGTGTACGAATGCCTAGGTATGTTGGAACGGCTCTTTCCATTGTGGGAGCAATTGTACTAGGTGAATCTGCGGTTAGTGCAGGCTTGCTATCTGTCCCAGCGTTACTTGTTACAGCAATGTCAACAATTGGTTTATACTGCGTTCCTGATGAGGTTGATGCTGGTAGTATTTTACGAATATTATTTGTTGGTATTGCTGGTGTATTAGGTATTTTCGGTTTGATATTAGCAGTAATAGTTTTATTTGCATATATGGTAAACTTAAAGAATTTTGGAACTGCATATCTTGCACCATTCACTCCATTGTTGCCGTCTGACTTAAAAGACGCTATGGTAAAGGAGCATTTGATAGATATGAAAAAACGTCCATTTAGTATCCCTACAAAAAATAGGGTAAGAGCAAAGTAGAGGATAATATGGAAAAAGCATTAAAAAATTATCAAGAAAATAATGTTATATACACAAATCAATTTGCAGTTATAGCTTTTGTGGTTATGATAGCATTTAAAATATCTATGCTTCCGTCCTACTTGTATGAAACAGTAGGACGTGACGCTTGGTTAATTATTGGCATTTTGCTTGCTATTGAATCTGCAATGTTTTTTGTAACTTTGTATGTTGTAAAACGTGTCAACCTTCTCGCAGATAATTGCAAATGGCTTCATATTTTAGATGTTATTATTTATGGCTATGCAATGATTAGATTAATAGTGCTATATTCGGGTTTAATTACTTATACTTCAAATAGTTTGTTTGACCAAGGTCGTTATGACTTTATAATTTTGGCTTTTGCATTTGTAATTTCCTATATTGTAAGCAAGGGAGGAAATACAATAGCTAGACTATTTGAAATTATTTTTTATTTTATATTAGCAATCCTAATTGTTATGATTTTAACACCTAGCTTCAAATGGGATTTATCCGAATTAACCCCGATTTTCGGAAGTAATAATCAAAATTTTTTAGGTGGTTTTACAGATTATTCTGTGTGGTTTGGTGATTATATTCCGCTAGTTTACTTTACTGTTAAAAATCATAAAAACAAAATTTTAAATAAGGCATCTGTGCCTGTAGCACTAATTATTTCAAGCGTTGCAGTAGTTTTATTTTATGTAGCTTTTATTGCGGTTTATGGTGAAGCTGGTAGTCAAGTGTATTACGCATTTAACAGAATGTCCGTATTCAATACTATAAGTGAGCTACTAGGTGCAACTAATTTCCTTAGCATTTTGGTATGGATGATTATGTCATTATTGCAGATTATTTTACTATTCCTTACTGCAACAAATGCCCTTGCAAGACTTATAAAAAGCAAGGTTGTTGCAATCATTTTTAATATTGCATTTGTGTCTTGTGTGGAATGGTTTTGGGTCAAAAAGTTAGAGAATGCTCATAACTTTGCTATAGGCGGTGTTAAGTATTTTATACTTGTGTGCCAGTTTTTGATTCCGCTCGCAATGCTTATTTACACAAAGGTCCGTGAAAAGGAGAAATTATGAAAAAGATTTTTGTTTCAAAATGGTTTTTAATCCTTATTGTTTGTGTAGGTTTAGTAGTGTTTAATGCCTTGGTTTGCAATGTTAGCGTGGTAAACAGAAATATTGTTGTGGGCATAGGTCTTGATTATGAAAATAATGAATACACATTATATACTCAAGTAGTATTACCAAAAAACGGTGGTGTTGCTAGTGGTGGTGGCAATAATTATATTACTTTAAAAGCCAATGCTCAAAATATAGATTTAGCGGTGGATAAACTGGAAAAGGAACAAGGCGTTATCCTGTCCTTTGCTCAAGCAGCTATTTTGATTTTGGGAAAAAGTATGGTGCAAAATGGTGATTTGAAATTGGTTGATACTTTCTTTATGGATGACCGAGTACACGACAATATGCTTATCGCTATGGCTGAGGAAAAGGCGGAAGATGTGCTAAATGCAAGCGTTGCTGCTGGAGAGGTTGCAAGTCTGCAATTGGTAAGACAATTAAGACCAACAAAATCACCGCTTGGTGTATCTGCAATATCTTTGCAAGAGTATGTAAGAAATTCTAAAAACAAAAATAAAATCAATTATATGCCAGTTGTAAAAGTGGAAAAGACAGAACCATCAACTGACCAAGCTAAAGAGAACGAGAATGAAGCAAACAAGTTTATTATAAACACTACAGCGATTGCGGATGAAAATGGCTTAAAATGTGTTTTAGATGAGGAACAAACTCAAAGCTACAATCTTGCAAAAAAGAAAATGCAAGATGGAGTTTTAAAAGTTGATGGTGGTGATATTTTTAGCGTGCATATTATATCTAGTAATGCTAATATGGATTACGATTTGGATAAAATGGAATGCAAAATTAAAATCAAGCTTAAAACTATTAGAACGGAAAGCAGACAAGAAAACGGAAAAGTTACTTTCAATATGAGTGAGGAGGAACTTGCAAGACTTATATCCTCAATTGATAATCGTTTACAAAGCTTATTTGCTTTTGGGGAAAGTAATAATACAGATATTTTAAATATGAGGGATGGCTTTTATAAAAAGAATCCTAAGCAAAAAGAGCAAATTATGGCTAACGATTTTACAAGCAGAATAAAACTTGTGGTTGAGGTGAAAGTAACTCAAGTTTAAAATTAGTGGTTAAATAATTAAATTCACCCTTTAAATAGTATGTTTCTAGGGTGAATTTTGTATATTTGTACAAATTAAAATATACAAAATAAAAAAAATATGTTTATAGGCTTGTTATTTTTTGCAAAATTTGTTACAATATTTATATATTAATTTTTATACTTAAAAAGTGTTTTTGGTTATTTTGTTAACTCAGCAACTCTTTTGTACGGTAAATATGTTGGAAAAAAAACGATTTAAGATTATGACACCCGTTAGGGTAATAGCGATTGGTTTTGCACTTATAATTTTTGTGGGGGCATTTTTATTGTCACTACCAATTGCTCATAACAATTTAAAATGGTTTCCTTTTATTGATGCTCTATTTACTTCTACTTCAGCCGTTTGCGTAACTGGATTGATTGTAGCAGACACCGCTACGGAATTTAATCTATTTGGGCAGATGGTTATTTTACTGCTTATACAAATTGGTGGCTTAGGTGTTATGACTGCTACAACGTTGTTGTTTTTAATGATGCGTAAACGTATAACTCTTAAAAATAGATTAATGTTGCAAGAGGCTCTTAGTCAAGATAGATTGCAAGGAATTGTTCAATCTATAAAAATGATTCTAATATTGACTTTTGTTATAGAATTGGCTGGTGCATTAGTGTTAATGTGTAGCTTCATTCCCGCCTATGGCGGATATGGCGTTTGGGTAAGTATCTTTATATCCGTATCCGCATTTTGTAACGCTGGTTTTGATATATTGGGGGTGGTTGGCGGACAGCAGTTCGGCTCACTTAGTGCGTTTGCACAAAATGCTTTTGTTTGCTTGCCAGTAATGGCTTTGATAATCACTGGTGGTATTGGCTTTATGGTTATGCTAGATATTGGTGATAGAATAACACGTAAGAAAAAGAAATTATCATTACAAACTAAAATGGTTATCATTATAACAGCCGTTTTAACTATTTTTGGTTGGGTGGCATTTATGGCAACTGAGTGGAATGGTGTACTTAAAGACTTTAGTGTCGGTGGTAAAATACTATCTGCTTTATTCCAGTCTGTTACACCTCGTACAGCAGGTTTTGAAACAGTGCCACAATCAAGTCTTACGCCAGTATCTTACTTGCTTACACTTATTCTTATGTTTATTGGTGCTTCACCATCATCAACTGGTGGCGGTGTAAAAACTACTACTATAGCTGTGCTTTTCCTTACCTCTATTCGTACCTTGCAAGGTGAGCGAGATGTAAATATTCGTAGAAGCAAAATTAATACTGTTTTGATAAAGCGTGCAATTACAATAATAATGTTTGCTATTTTGATTATTCTGTTAAATACTATTTTAATACTTTTGTTTGAAAGTGTTAATCCTAATACTAATGCAACAGCAGAGAGTATTTTGTACGAGGTAACAAGTGCATACGCAACCGTTGGTTTAACAATGGGTATTACCCCACATCTTAGTGTGGCAAGTAAATTACTACTATGCTTAACAATGTTTATTGGTAGAGTAGGTACGCTTACAATTGGTTTCTCAATTGCAAAACGCAAAAATATTAATGATAAAATTGAATACACTGATGCTAAAATTATGATTGGTTAGGAGGAATTATGGCTATAGTAAAAAAGGAAATGAATGAATTTGCCGTTATTGGTCTTGGTAAGTTTGGTAGTGCTATTGCTAGAGAGCTACACCAAATGGATAAACAAGTGCTTGTTGTGGATATAGATGAGGATAGAGTTAACGCTGCAACAGATTATGCTACGCACGCTGTTATTGCTGATGCTTCTGATGAGCAAGCTTTAAAAGCAATTGGAATTAGCAATTTTGATGCAGTTATAGTTTGTATGGGTAAAAATATGCAATCAAGCATACTTACTACATTAATTTGTAAAGAACAAGGTGCATCATTCATTGTGGCTAAAGCTAATGGTAGAAAACATAAGGAAGTACTTACAAAGATTGGTGCGGACTTAGTTATTGAACCAGAGGAAGAAATGGCACAAAAAATGGCTGTTAGATTAATTACTCCACACCTAAACGATATAATGGTTTTGGATAAACACTTTACTATTGCCGAGGCAGATGTTCCTCAAAAATGGGAAGATAAAACACTTATTGAGATTGATATGCGTAGAAAGTTTGGTGTAACTTTGCTAGTTATTAAAAATGGTGACAAAGTAACCTCAAGCCCAAGTGGTGATACATTCTTGCGTAAAGGTGATACAATTATTATTGGTGGTGATACCGCAAGTGTAGATAAGTTTATTGATAAACTTGCTATGATGTAATTTAAGGGCGTATATTTAATAAAATAATTAGTTTATATGCAGTTGAAAGCAAAAGCCGTAGGAATATTTTTAAGCAACGGAACTTAATTAAAAGAGAGTATAAGCGAAGCAAGTGTATTTTTTTAGTAATATGAAGTTTTTAATACTAGATAAATTTGTTTCTCATAGTTTACATTATTGGATGTTATTGTTTATATGCCTATAAAAAATGTATTATTGTGCATTTTAATCGTGGACGAACACATTTTGCATTAGCAGAATTTAATTCAAACAATAATAATTTGATAACAATCAATTTGCTTGTAATTTAAGAATTCAACATTTAAACGATTTAAGCCAATTACTGGCTTGACGAATCAAAAACAATTAATAAAACCAACAGCCTAAAATCAAAAATTTTAGGCTGTTAAGTTTTTTTGTAAAGTCGTAAATTTGTAAAAAGTCAAATTTTTAAAAATACCCACCGAAAATCGGGGGTATTTTTGAGTAATTTAGCTAAA
>CAJTNA010000029.1 GCA_910577845.1 uncultured Christensenella sp.
GTTTTTATAGCACAAAAACTTCGCCTTAACCTATCTATTCTCTTTTCAAGGTTCTAAAATGCTGTATTTATCACAGCTTGTATATAATAACACATCCCAAAAGATATGTCAACAGATTTCAACCAAATTTTTAAAAATTTTTTTTAGTTACAAAAAACCTTGTAAAAACTAGTGATTTATTGCGTTTTACGCTGTTTTTTATACCTTTTATTCCTAACTTTGATAAAATTTCTTATTTTAAATATTTAATAATTATAAGACTTTAAACTATTAATAAAAAATCTATATAAAAATTACACATTTATCTTGATAAAAAATTTTTTAGTTTACACATTATACTTTCTTTCAATTACGCCACCACCAATACAATATTTGCCACGATAAAGTACGGCGTACTGCCCTTCAGCTATTGCACGTTGTTTTTTTTCAAAAATAAGTTTGACGCCCCCCTCTGGCTTGATTATGCACTTTGCTTTTTGTAAGGCTTGACGATGTCTTATTCGCACCTCGCAATCAAACTCATTTTCACAAGGTTTTTCTGGTATAAAATTGAAATCATCCGTTTCCAAACAATTATGGAAAAGGATATCCATTTCACCTTGTGATACATACAATATATTTCTTACAACATCTTTATCCAATACAAACCATCTTGCACCATTGCCGTCTTGTTTACCACCGATACCCAAACCACGGCGTTGACCAATTGTGTAATAGAAAACACCTTGGTGTTCCCCAACAACTTCGCCGTCAATGGTCATCATTTTTCCTTTTTTCATAGGTATGTATTCTGACAAAAACTTGCGGAAGTTCCTCTCACCAATAAAGCATATACCTGTACTGTCCTTTTTTTCAGCTGTTGAAAGATTATATTTTTTAGCAAGTTCCCTAACCTTAGGCTTATCTATATCACCTATTGGGAAAAGCACCTTGTCAAGTTGCTTAGATGTAAGTTGGTTTAAAAAATATGTTTGGTCTTTGTTATCGTCCTCTGCTCGTACAAGATAGCTTTTGCCGTCCTTATGTTCCACATTACAATAATGCCCAGTTGCGACATAGTCTGCACCAGTCTTTAAAGCATACTTTAAAAATGTATCAAATTTAATTTCCTTATTACAAAGTACATCTGGATTAGGTGTTCTACCTTTTTTATACTCTTCCACGAAAAATTTAAATACTCTATCATAATACTCCTCACTAAAGTCAATGGAATAATAAGGAATACCTATTTTATTGCAAACGTCTTTAACGTCTTGAAAGTCCTCATCAGCGGTACAGCAACCGCTTTCGTCAGTTTCTTTCCAATTTCGCATAAATAGACCAATAACCTCGTGACCTTGGTCTTTTAAAAGTGCAGCAGTAAGCGAACTATCTACACCGCCACTCATTCCAACAACTATCTTAGCCATAAATTCCTACTGACAAATATTTACTTGCATTATCTGGCACGATAATAACAATATTTTTGCCATTTTCCTCCTCGCACAATTTAACTGCACCAATATAATTAGCACCAGCACTAATACCACCCATTATACCATACTTACTTGCAAGTTGCTTTGCACCCTCGTATGCCTCTTGAGTTGATATAAGCATTATTTTATCAATAAAGTTCCTATCCAAAAGTGATGGCACAAAGTTAGCACCAATACCTTGTATTCCGTGGCTACCAGCTACACCAGTTGAAAGCAAAGGACTCTCTTTCGGTTCAATACCCACGATTTTCGTAGGGTATTTATTATCTTTTACATATTTGCCAATACCTACAAGAGTACCGCCTGAACCTATTCCGTCAAGTATATAATCAGCCTTAACCTCTGCAAAAATCTCGGGAGCTGTACCCTCATAATGAGCGATTGCATTATCTGGATTTGCAAATTGATTTGGTATAAAGCTATTTTCAATTTGACTATGCAATTCATTTGCCTTGTCAATTGCACCTTGCATCCCCTTTGCCTTTGGAGTAAGCACAAGTTCCGCACCCAAAGCTTTTAAAATCTGTTTACGTTCCTCACTCATATTTTCTGGCAAAGTTAAAATTGCTTTCATATTCATTCTGGCACACATAAATGCAAGACCTATGCCAGTATTACCAGAGGTTGGCTCAATAATTGTAGCACCTTGTTTAATATCACCACGTTCCAAAGCCTTTTTAATCATATAATAAGCTGGTCTATCCTTAACACTGCCAGTTGGATTATAATATTCAAGTTTAGCAAAAATTTTATTGCTATTAATCTCATCTACAAGCACCAAAGGTGTGTTGCCTAATGTATCAATTATTTTTTTCATATTCTCTCCTTAATTTAAACCCCAAAATAGATTTATCAAGTAAATAATTAATTAGATTATTATATATCTAAATATTCTTTCAATTTATCCATAGTAAATACAAATGCCTTTTTGGAATATCTAAATATAGGTGCCACAGTGACTGCGTGAAAACCAGCAACCCCCTTAGCAACAAATACTGAATGTTTAATTTTTTTATTTTCTAGCACCTGGATAAGTTTTTCACTACCTTTGTCAAACACATCATACTTACCTCGAATTACAATGGCAGGTGGAAAATTTGAGTCCATATATTTAAAAGGGCAAAAATCTTTTTGCTCAAATTTTGTACTATCCTTTAAATCAGCACTATTTAAATCTAAAAATGCTTTGATAAAAGTTTTGCAGAATGGTGATTTAGTTTTAATAATATCTTCCGCAACATAAGCACCATTTATTAGCACAGTTGCTGATACATTAAACTGATTTATATGTCGAAAATCGATATTATTTTTTAAAATCAAGCTTTTATCACACGCCATAGCGGAAAGATAGGCTGAAAAATATGCACCTGCGGATTCACCTCCAACCACTATGTTTGACGTATCCAAATTATATTCGTAAGCTCTGTCAAAGATATAATCTATCACATCAAATATATCATTAAATTGTGTAGGGAAATGTGCGATAGGAGCTGGTCTATAATCTACATTCACGACAAAAAAGCCTTGTTTGGCAAGTTGTACACAATAAGGTCTACGCATAACTATTTTACCAGAAACAAAACCACCACCATGTATATAAAAGAAAATTGGGCGTTTTTTACTAGCTGTGCTTGGCGTATAAAAAATATCCATAACTTGACCTTTTTGAGAGCCATAGCTAATATTTAATTTTTTTACTACACCTTTTCCTTTAGTAGGCACAATAGTTTTCATTAAACACTCAGTAGCATTTAAAAACTTGCCTACACAACGTGCATAGTAGTAATCAAATTTTTTCAATATATCCTCCTGCACAATTAAGTGCTGTTATTAATAGTTTATCACTTTTTTACAAAAACTGCAATGTTTTTTAAAAAAATAACTAAAACAGATTTTTGCAATGGCAAAATTTGTTATAAAAAGTGAAAATTTAATCAAAAAATAGCTTCCAAATAAGTAAATTAATTAACATATCATAAATTTAGTTTTATTGATTAAGGATATAAACATATGTTAAATAAAAAAATAATTTTGTGGTTTACTATTCTTGCTTAATAGCATTCCCACTCTTTTATTTAGCTTATTCATTTTTTAAAGTAATTGTGTAATATTTTATTAAATCTTTACCCACAATCTTTATAACAAGCATAATTAATTTCGTCAACACTTTACTGAATACATTTTCTATAATTAAAACAAAAGTAATTATAATTGCAATATGTTATATTTGAGGAAATGTAACAAAACCGCTATTAATTAACTATAATGTTATAAAGTTGAGAATCGTAATAAAAAAAATTAATATATTATTTAAAATAAGTTGTAATTTTGCGATTTATGTTGTATAATTGAGAGTATAAAAATATTTTTAATAGCATTATACTATGCTAAAGGAGAACCCAATGAGAGTATACAATTTTTCTGCTGGTCCATCAATGTTACCACTTGAAGTTTTAGAGCAAGCTCAAAAAGACTTCCTTGACTACAACAATAGTGGTATGTCTGTAACTGAGATGTCTCATAGGTCATCATACTATGACGAAATTCACAAAGAGTGTCTTGCACTTTTCCGTGAGCTTTTGAATGTGCCTGACAACTATGACATCCTACTTGTACAAGGCGGTGCATCTACACAATTTGCTGCAGTTCCACTTAACTTGTTAAAAAAAGGCAAAGCGGACTATATCGTATCGGGTAACTTCTCCAACAAAGCATATCAAGAAGCTTGTCGCTATGGTGATATTCGCTTGGCAGCATCTTCAAAAGATAAAACTTTTACTTACATTCCTAAGAATGTTGAGTTCCGTGACGATATTGATTATGTACACATTTGCCACAACAACACAATATTTGGAACTAAGTTTAACTATGTTCCACAATGCAACTGCCCAGTTGTTGCTGATATGAGTAGTAGCATTTTGTCAGAACCAGTTGATGTTTCAAAATATGGTGTTATTTATGCTGGTGCACAAAAGAATATAGCACCTGCTGGCGTCACTTTGGTAATTGTTAGAAAAGATTTAATTACTGATGGAATGGACTTCTGCCCTACAATGCTTAAGTGGAAAACTCAAGCTGAAAATGATAGTCTTTACAATACACCACCTGCCTTTGCTATCTATATGGCAATGTTGGTACTACGTCATATTAAGAGTATTGGCGGTTTAAGTGCAATGAAAAAAATCAATGAAGAAAAGGCTACTTTGCTTTATGACTATATTGATAGTTCAGATTTCTATACTAACTCAGTTGTTAAAGAGGACCGCTCAATTATGAATGTGCCTTTTGTAACACCTAATGCAGAGCTTGATAAAAAGTTTATAGCTGAGGCTGCAAAAGCAGGCTTTGTTTCAATCAAGGGTCACAAGTTGGTTGGAGGTATGAGAGCGTCTATCTACAACGCAATGCCTAGAGAAGGTATTGTTGCCCTTATTGAGTTTATGAAAAAATTTGAAGCTGAAAATAAATAAGAGGTGACTATATGTACAATATCTTAAAACTTAATGAGATTAGTCCACTTATAAATAATATTTTGACTAATAACTATAATCTTACAAACGAATGTGATACTCCAGACGGAATAATTTTAAGAAGCTTTAAAATGCACGATTATGCTATACCTAGCTCATTACTTGCCGTTGCAAGAGCGGGTGCGGGCGTAAATAATATTCCTCTTGATAAAATGACTGAAAATGGCGTTGTTGTATTTAATACACCTGGTGCGAATGCAAATGCGGTTAAGGAATTAGTTATTACTGATATGCTTATTTCAAATCGTAAAATCATTGATGCTATTGATTGGACAAATAAGCTTGATGCGGATAGTGATGTTGCTACACTTGTAGAAAAAGGTAAAAAAGCTTTTATAGGTCCAGAACTTACTGGTAAAACACTTGGTGTAGTTGGTCTTGGTGCTATTGGTAGAATGGTTGCAAACGCTTGTGTAGATTTGGGAATGAACATTATAGGTTATGACCCTTATCTTTCAGATGAGTCAGCTAAAGCATTAAATACAAATGTTAAAATTACTAATGATTTAAATGAAATATTCAAAAACAGCGATTATATCACTGTACACGTACCTCTAACTGATAGTACTCGTTATATGGTAAACAAGGACAGCATTGCCACGATGAAAGATGGTGTTCGTATTATAAATTGTGCTCGTGGTGAACTTGTAAATAATGCAGACATTATATCTGCTTGTGAGAGTGGCAAAGTTGCAAAGTATGTAACAGACTTCCCTTGTGGTGAGCTTTTGAACAAGAAAAATATTTTCTGCGTTCCTCACCTAGGTGCATCTACACCAGAGGCGGAAGATAATTGTGCGGTTATGGCAGCTAATGAGCTAAAAGACTATATTGAGAATGGTAACATTATTAATAGTGTAAACTTCCCTCGTCTTGCAGTTGCAAAAACTACTAAATGTAGATTAACTGTTTTGTATAAAAACAACGAAAATATGGTTAGCGAAGTAACTAAATTAATTGGTGAAAATATCGCAAACATTTCTACTGCTACTCGTGGCAATGTTGGATATATTATTATTGACCTAAAAAAAGCTGTTGCTGATAAAACTCTAGATAGTATCCAAAAACTTAATGGCACATTGAAAGTTAGAGTTATTGACTAAAAATTTATTTAATTATAAACAATTATTGAAAGCTTAAAGATTTTGTAATCAATCTAAAAAAATAACTTTTAAAATTTGTCATTTAGTCAAAAATTGATAGCTTTGCAATTAACAAACGAATATTTTAACTATAATAAAGCAAAATACAAGCACCAAAGTGCTTGTATTTGTTTTTTACTTTAAATTTTACTAATACAAAAATTACAATCTTTTGCAAGTTGCAACCATTTATTTTTATCAATTAAAACATAATATTTATTGTTTTTATTAATAGTACCTTTAACAAAGGTTTTAATTGCTGCACTGAAACTCGTTTTTATTATAAAAAGGCCTTTTGAAGCTGTAGGGTCAGCGGAAAGCACACCAAAAAAACCTCTAACATCTCTAAGTTCGCAAGATTTATTTTTATTTTTTTTATTTTTTACTTGTATAATAATTTTTTCTTTGTATCCCATTTTGTCTTCTGTTTCAATAAAGCCGTCAACACCACCATCATTTGCACCATCTGTATTTTGATTATTTTTAATAATATAACCATACTTTTTATAGTGTTGTGCTAACATTAATAAAGATTGATTGACCAATTCCTCATCACCAAGAGAGTCAAAAAGCTCTTCCTCTGTTTTTGCCAAACAATAGTTACCACTTTTAACAATAATCATTTTATTTTTAACAGCATTATCCAATAAACGTCCTGTATCACCTCTTACAGCATTTTTGTCACAATCTAAATTTGACTCCTCTAAAACTGCATCTAACAATTTACTTCTACTATAGCTTTTTTCTTTAAGCAATCTAAAAATAATTTCTTCTAAAATCACCTCTCTATCAATGCTTGTCTTATTATCTTGAGTTGTATCTTTTTGCAAATTTAAAATTATATTTTCTTTATCATCTAAAGACAAAATGCCTACATTTATGTAATCAGTTATTACACTTCCTAATATTGCTTTGGTTTTTGTAAGCAAACTATTTGGACTTTTATCTTTATAATCTTCTTCAGCTAGCTTAGTCTTTTTTAAGCAATTTTCAATTAATACTTTTCTGTTACAAGGTGTTTTCACACACTCTCTAACAATTGCTTTTGCATCTTTATTTGTTAAAGTCTTTGTATCTGCCATAAATTCGCCCCCTTATTTTTCTTCTATACAATATTTTTTTTGAGAATAATCGTAACCATTTGCCCATTTTCTCTTATCACTTTTTGATTTCTTTTTAACTTGATAGATACTACCATTAATTTCAAAAGTAGTTTTATCTGCCTTTTCATCATTAGTCAATAAATGTACAATTTGCTTATTTTCATCATTATCTTTACCACCTAACGCTAAAGGCATAATATGGTCAATATCCCATCCATAATCGGAATTATCGTCACCTTTCGCTGTTTTAAAAATAGTTCTACCAGCAAAGTCTTCTGCTTTTTCTACATTGCCAAATTCTCTTTCCCACATATCCATTTTTTTATCTCCTATTTTGCAAATTGAGTATCCATTGTTACTCTTTTGTACTTGACATCTAATGCCGTCAATCGTAAACGTTAATTTACCTTTTCTCAAATAATATGCATCCATACTTACAATGTGCATATTCTCAATGCAATCTTTGCCACCATTATTAAGTGGTAAAATGTGTTCAACTACCCAACCATACTTAGAGTTCTTTTGACCATAAGCCACTTTCTTTATTGGTCGCCCAGTATAATCTTTAGTATCTTGCACATTTTCTCCAAAAACTTGATTCCAAAATTCAAAAGCTGTCATCATATACCCCCTAAAAAAATATTGCTTCTACTTGTTAGTAGAAGCAATTTATTTATTACTAAATTAAATTTTTATATTTGTAAAAACTTACATTTAATACATAAAAGTTTTATTTATATTCAAATTATAAATTCAAATATAGATAAATTGCTTCTGTTAACCCGTTATTTATAAAAAATAAGTGAGGTTTTCTAATTTTAAAATTATAGCTAAATAATTTTAATTAATAAGTAATCTAAAAAAATCTTATTTATTTGATAATAACATACATTTAAAGTTATGTCAAGCTTTTTTTAAATTAAAATGTTATTTTTATTACTAATTCTCTCTTGTGCTTAGCAAACTATTTACAGACACATATCGTGATAGTAGTGTTGCCATATAATCGTCACTTTCTTTCATTCCGTTTTCATACCAAGAAAATACTACCGCAAGTATTCCATTGTTTATAAATACTTTTTCGTACTCATCTACTCTAAAATCAGATATAAAGTTATCATAGCAAACTTTTTTTATTAGCTCATCTAAATTTGCTTTATGCATAATACTATAAATATTTCCTTGCTTACGCAAAAAAGCAAATAACATAACAAAATTTTCTTTTTCATAACCGAAATTAGCCATTAGATATTGATTAAACTCACCAATTACTTCAATAATTCTATCTGTAAAAATATCGTCTTTTGTTTTATAGCAACGATAAAAAGTACTTCTGTTAAATCCAGCTTTTTTGCAAATTTGCTTAACGCTAATATCGTTATAATCACAACTTTCACACAATGCAACAACCGCATCGTAAAAACATTTTTTTGAAAAATCTTTCTGTCTCAAACGCAACAACCTCCCTTATTTGTCGCATATACATCTGCAACAAATTATTTTTTATTGACAATTTAAATATTTAAGTGTTATATTTTATATATAAATATATATTTATTGCAATTGAAATTACTAAAAGCGAAACTATAACATAAATATTTATTTTTGCTCTATTTTAATCAAAAAAATCAGCTAAAAGTATAGTCAAAAATTTTAAATAAAAATTATATTTTTATTATATCACTTTTTTAATAAAAAGTCAAAAAATTTTTTACTTAAGGAGAAAATATGAGAATAGCGATGACAGGAGTTAGTGGCAATATGGGTACAGAAGTTCTTAAACAAACTTTTGAATTGCCAAATATAGAACTAATTCGAATAATTTTATCTGATAAACGCCGTAACATATCATTAGCCAAAAAGTTAAAAAAACAATACGCTGAAAAAATAGACATAATTTTTGGTTCAATTGATAATCAAGACTTATGTGACAAACTGGTGACCAATGTTGATTATGTTATACATATGGCAGCAGTTATACCTCCATTATCTGATAATTACCCTGAAAAAAGTTTTATAAGTAATAGACTTGGTACTGTAGCAATTGTTAATGCAATCAAAAAACAAGTACCTCAACCAAAATTTATACATATTTCTACCATTGCCATTTACGGACATCGTGATGAAAAGCACCCTTGGGGACGTGTTGGTGACCCATTATTAGTAAGTCCATTTGACTTTTACGCAAAAGACAAATTATATGGTGAAAGATATGTTTTAGAGGCAAACCTTGATGACTGGTTGATTTTAAGACAAACAGCAATGTTACATCCTAAAATGTTTTCAGATAATGTGTCTGATGGATTACTATTCCATACTTCACTTAATGCACCACTTGAGTGGTCAACCTCACGTGATAGTGGTTTATTAATAAAAGAAATTTTAAAAAATGATAAAGAGAATAAAGTGCCACAAATTTGGAAACAAATATACAATATTGCAGGCGGATATGATTCCCGTTATACTGGATATGATGTGTTAAATGTCGGCTTTGAAACTATTGGTGGCAATGTAGAAAAATTTTTCAAACCTAACTATTTTCCTACTCGTAATTTTCACGGGATATGGATTGCTGATAGTGAAATATTAAATGAATTATTTCATTATCAACACGATAAATTTGTTGATTACTGGCACGAAATCGCAAAAGCTCATCCAATACTAAAGTTGGGCAAAATTGTTCCAAAATGTTTATTGGACTTATTCTTGTTTAATAGACTGCGTAATCACAAAAATTCACCTGTAAATTGGATAAAACACAATAAAACTGCTAAAGTACAAGCATACTTTAATGGCAAAGAAGAAGCAGTTAACTTGCCAAAAAAATGGAATGGTGTTAAACTTTTAGTTAAAAATGACTTTGGTAATTTTGATGAACTACGCAAAATTGAAAATGCAACCTTGCTTTCTCACGGCTATGACGAAAGTAAAGCTCTTGCCGAACTTACACTTGATGATTTGCAAAAAGCTGCAGAGTTTCGTGGTGGCAAATGTTTAGCCGAAGCTATGCCCGAAAATGAATATATTAAGATAAAATGGCAATGCTCTGAAGGTCACATCTTTGAAAGTTCTGTTTTCACAATATTAAAAGGTGGTCACTGGTGTCCCGAGTGTACAATGCCAGAATCCCCTGTGCGTTGGGACTTCAATAAACTAGCCAAAAAAAGTCCATTTTACGCTCAATTATGGTATGACACCCATAGTAAAGATGAAAATATCATCTACTACATTGACGACAATGGCAAAACACAAATGAAAGAGGAAAAAGTATGAAAATAGGTTTTTTTGCATTTACAGGAACTGGGAATACCTTAAGAGTTTGCAAAACAATTTCCAGTGAACTAACTGCCAATGGTGTTGAATCGGATATACATTTGATTCAAAATGTAGCCGACATCAATTTAGTAAGTGATTATGATAGGATTGTAATTGCTCACCCTGTACACGGCTTTAATACACCAATGCCTATGTTGGATTTTATCAATTCAATGCCAAATACAACTGCAAAAACTTCAGTATACATTATACGAGTTTCCGGCGAACCTCTAAAACTAAATGATGCTGCAGGCATTGTGCCAAAACGTATTCTAAATAAAAAAGGCTACAATGTAAAAGGTGAATTTAGATATATAATGCCTTATAACATAATTTTTAAGCATTCCGATAATATGGCAACACGTATGGAAAATGCCTCAAAACTTAAAGCCAAAAATGATTCCCTTACAATTATAAATGACAAAGAGCAACTTACAAATACTAATGCGTTTAGTAGATTTGTTTCCTTTATATGCAAAATTGAACATTCTGCAATGCCAGTCTTTGGCAAGCATTATAAAGTAACCGAAGCTTGCATTTGTTGTGGACTATGTGAAAAATTATGTCCAAGCAATAACATAAATATAAAAGATGGTAAACCTATTTTTGGTAAAGAATGCGTTGGTTGTATGGCTTGTTCTTTTAGTTGTCCACACGATGCAATAAGAATTTCATTTCTTGATGGTTGGCGTGTAAACGGCTCATACGACTTTAATAGTACACCTGCCACTGATGATGAAATTTGCAACTATTGCAAAAAGTCTTATTTGAGATATTTTCACGAAGTTGAAAAAGAAACTGCAGAAGATACATCAAATCAATAAAATTTAATTGTTTAATATGTATTAAGTACAAAAATCTATTTTTTATTGTTAAAATGCTTAACTATTTTCAATTTTTAGTTTATGCTTTAGCTTACAAGAAAATGATTTTGTTAAACAACGCATCGTGTGCATAATAAATAGTAGTAAATTATCCTTTAACTAATAATATTTTAATTCTATAGATATTTATAGCTCAATTTAATTTAGTAATTAGTTATAATAAAAGATTTTATTATAACACTAAATATTTTTTTATAAGACATATTACAAATAAACATAACACAAGCAATCGCTTGTGTTATGTTTTATAATCTAATATAGTCTAATTGCAAACAAAAACCATTCAAAAATCGATACTATTTTAAATTAAGCTGTTAAATAAAGTCTTTTAAATCCATTCTACCACAAGCTGTTTCCCACAATAGTTGTGCATCTGAGTTTGTTGCTAACTTACCCTTGTTTAGTATTAATGACGCTAGCTTTGCCTCTATCC
>CAJTNA010000030.1 GCA_910577845.1 uncultured Christensenella sp.
GCAGAAATAGTATGGAATGTAGTTTGCGGAAAGATAGATATTGCAGATTTTATTTGAATAGTATCGATTTTTGGAATGTTTTTTAAAAATTTAATACAAATAAGCTTGAAATATACAAATTAGTAAAGCAATTAATATATTTTTATTTGTGTCCGTTTAGGTGATATAATAATTGTATATAAATAAAACTAAACGCTCTATATAATTTAGAGTGTTTAGTTTTTTTATTGTAAATAAAATGTTTTGGAAAATATTGCATATTAGTTGCAATATATTGTATTAAAACAACAAGATTCTGAATAGCCATTATCTGGTTGTTTATGTTAAAAATTATTTCTATTTATTTTTTGTTTTCTTTTAAATTTTCCTCTATGTTTGCATATCTAGAGTTGTCGTATGGGTGAGAATTTATAACCTCTAACATTGCTTGGTGAGACCTTTGCATTAAGTCCGCAATGGCATCTTTTTTACCAAGATTGTTGTTTGGATACATTGGTGGCAGTACCTCCAATGTGGTTAAAGGATTTTTGCCGAAAAGTTTTTGTAATCCCTTTCTTTCTCTAAAATATAAACAATATGGTAAAATGGGACAATTTGCATCTATAGCAAAACGGAATGCACCTGGTTTAAATTCTCTTAGCTTGCCATAGTAAGGCCACAAAGCACCCTCTGGAAAGTAATGTAAAACTTTTTTGTTTTGTAATATTTCAAGACAATCTTTTTTGAATTTAACTAGACCTTTAAGATTAGATGGGATAGGCATAACATTGCCAGCCCTCAAGATATGTCTTACAAAAGGGATTTTCATAGTAGGCTCAACTGTAGGAACATAAACTGTTCTTGGAAAAGCTGTTGCAATAGCCATAGTGCTGTCAAGCATATGGCAATGGTTTGAAATAGTAATAAATGCAGTTTTTTGTTTACGTAATTGCTTAACAATTTTTCTGTTTTTGATTTTAAAACCAAACCCTATACAATGTACAATTTTAAAAATTCCATATGCAAAATACATAAATATTTTATCAAAAAACTTTTTGATTGGTGATTTAATAAAATAATTATAGTTTTCGTCAAAATTGACTTTAACTTGGTGTTTAAGATGTATAATATGACCATCTTCACTATTTTTATCAATTTCAAATTGTTCTTTCTTAGACATCTAAACTCCTACATTTGTTTTGTAATTAAAACTTTTAACCTACGTTTATATATATGATTATAACACCCTTAATAAAAAAAAGCTAGTGTTTATATGTTAAATAAAGTAATAAAGAGTAATTTTTATTAATCTTTGTTGTAAATTAATATCAAAAGTAATAAAGCACTATAGCTCTGCACAATTCCGCTTTTGTTAATGTTTCAATAAAATTCTGCATTGAAAAAATGCGAGTTGCTATGTTTTATGTTGTTATATTTAATGTAGTTATTTGATTGACAAAAAATATAAAACTAGTTAAAATTTTAGTATGATTAAAGCTTTAATTACACAATATGGAATTATAAACTACGAATTTAGATGTACAAAGAAACAAAAAATCATTGCCAAGATTGATAAGGTTGGCAATGTATTTGTGTACGCACCAAACTATGTTAGCATTTCTAATGTAGAGGAGTTTATAAAAAGTCGTGCTGAATGGATAATTTCACAATCAAGTAAAGCAAAACAAGAGTACTTACATTTACAAAATATTGAGCTGGAAAACATTTATATTTTGGGTAAAAATTATTCTATTGAAAAAGTCATTGCTGATAAGGCAAGTGTTAGATTTGAGAATGGTGTAATTTATTTGTATGGTCATAAAGAGGAAGCATTTGCTTTGTTGCGTAAAAAGATTGAAGCGTTTGCTATAGAATATTTGCAAGAAAGATTTTTTATAATAAAAAGCAAAATAATTGCTAATAAAGACATCAATGTTCAAATTAAAAATGTAAAATCTTGGTGGGGGTGTTATTATCCTAAAAAAAAGCTTATTAAATTAAGTTTGAGATTGATTATAAGAGATAAAGAGTGTATAGATGCGGTTATATTTCACGAGTTCGCACATATTGATGAGCACAATCACCAAGAAGGGTTCTATAAAAAACTGCTTGCAATTTACCCCGATTATTATGTAGCAAAACGCAAGCTTAAGGATAGAAAATTTACTATTACAGATAATTTTCTTTTTGGTATTTAAAACACTTGACAAAGGTGTATTAAAAAACTATACTATAATGGAATAAAAAAGCGAGGTAGTAAAAATGAACATTTGGGCAGAAGTGTTAGAGATTTTAATGTTGGTTTGTTTTGGTTGTTCTTGGCCGATTTCAGTTTATAAGAGTATCAAAATTAAAACTTCAGTTGGTAAAAGTGCAACTTTTAATATTTTGTTAATTGTAGGTTATATAGGTGGTATTATAAGCAAGTTTTTGAAAATGCAAAGTGCTTTATCTAATCCATCAACAACAGCTTTAGGAAAAGGCATATTTATCTTTGCTTTGGTTATGTATTTTGTAAACTTGGCAATGATTACCGCAAACTTAGTTTTGTATTACACAAATAAACATTTAGATAACTTGAAAGCGACTACAGAGTTGCAAGCTAATACAAATGCAGAGGTTGTAGAAAATATTGCAGAACAAATCACCAAAGAAAATTCTGAGGAAACAAAAACTGAGGATAGCGAAAATTAAAACAAAAACTCAATTAGGATACTTGCTTTTAAAGTGAGTATTCTTTTTTTGTTTATTATATTAATTGACTTTCTTTTATTAAGGTGATAAAATTAAATAGTAAGGGAAGAGCGGTGTAAGTCCGCCGCAACTATTATTGCCGTATAGTCGGAATGCTTACAATAACTAATCTGAATATGAGAGAATAACTGAATATCAAGCGAATATCCTAATTCGCTATATTTTGTTTGCGACTTGTATCAGAGGTCGTAATTTTTTTTAGGAAGGTGCAGTATGAAAAAGAAATGCTTAATTGTAGTAATGCTTTTAGTTGTGATTATGACAGCTACTATGCTAACGGCTTGTAACACAAACAAGATGTCACTAGGTTTTATGGAAAGTGTTGATGGTAATGTTGAGTATGTCAAAGTTGACATAACAGATTATGAGGGTAAAAGCTTAAAAGAACTTTTGCAAGGTGAGAAGTCATTAGGTGCGGTTGTTGATGACGACTGGGGAGTTCTTGAAATCAAAGGCTTAAAAGTTGACCAAACCAAAAACTGGATTTGTACTTTCACATCGGATGAGAGTAAAAAGAGTACTTATGATGGTGCTAAAACTATTTGTAAAGGTGATGTAACCTATTATGAGTCTGGGGTTGGTATTGCTGACTTAATAGTTAGTAAAGATGCAAAATATCTTTTTGTATTAATAGAAATTTAATGCAATATGGAAAATGTATCAGCTATAAAACTTTTGCAAAATAAGGCAGAACAATTAGGCAGAATACCAAAAAAATCTGATTTTAAATCTGACGAAATCTGTTTAATTAAAGCAAAACTTGGACCTTGGAATAGGGCATTAGAGAGTGCGGGACTAAAAGAGGTGTCCGAACATTATATCGCAAAAAGAGAAAAGGTACAGGCAAAAAGAAAGTTAAAGAAAGAAAATAAACAAAAATTAAAGGGCAGTTTTTAAAATGGAAAAACCTATCAAAAATCGGGGTGTTTTTGTAAAATTATTGTGGCTGAGCATTGTTTTTTGTGTTATAATAAGCACAATTTTACTAGTAAGTTGTGCAAATGTTAAGTACGATACTAATTATTATTTTGTAGAGTTTACTAAAAAACAAGCTACTTTTGTATTGCCGTCTAGTGCAAAACTAAGTGTGCAAAAACAAACTAAGTATTATGTATACGAAGAGGTAGTTGCGGATAATACAAAAGCATCAAATAATTTTGTAAAATATACTTTTGATAATAGTAAAGATACAAGTAAATATATATTTAGAATTGAACAAGATAATGTTGCTACAAAAGCTGGCTTTTTCCAAAAGGACAGTAAGTTTAAAATTCCAATAGGTGCTGAAAGTGATAACAATTCATTGCAAACCGAAAGTGTGGAAACTGCCAACTTAATGCTTACCAATGTAGGAAATAATTATTTTAAAATTTTGCAAATAGGTGAAAGCTTTGATTTAACCACTTTTAGAAATAGTTCAATTTTGAATAGCCTTGTAGGCAATGTGCAGATTGAGCCGACTTTTGAGTGTAGTATTGTTAAAGGTGATAGTATATCTATTGATAGAGTACAAGAAAATATTTTTACAATTAAAGCCGTTAAGGCTGGTGTTGCTCAAGTCAAATTGACTTATGGACAGATTGATGTGCTAACAAACTCCAAATTAAAAAAATATTCTGCTTGCGATGAGGATATGCAAATTGTCATAACATTTGCAGTTGGTGATAGTTATTCAACTGATATTAAGGTGACTGCCGAAAATTGTGAATTTGATAGTGAGTTTGACATTGTTTATTTTGAAGGTGATAGTGGCCATTTTGAGATAGAGGTTTCAAACGCTAGTAAAGTTATTTGTAACGATATTAACATAATTGAAAAGAATGGCAAATTTGTTTTGCCAATAAACCAAGGTAGTAATATTGTTGAGATTATAAGTGGTGGTAAAAGTAAATTTATGACTATTTATGGTGCTAAAATCAAGATAGATATCATTGGTGAATGTGTTGTTGGTGGTGAAATTACAATAAAAGTAAATGGTATATTAAATGTTTTGCCAAAATTGAGCGGTATATATAATCCAACGCAAAAGTTTGCCAATAGTCTAACGCCTAGTAATGGAAGTAATTTATATGCGATTGTGCAAACAATGTCAGATGACAAAAGTTTAGTTGCAGACAATGTCAGTCAATATGATTTTAGCAAAAATACCAACATAAAATTTGTTATTAAAAAAGAATATTTAGTCAATGACAAATTGAATGTAAATTTCAAATTTAAAGCTGAGTGGTGGGGGCTAGTACTTGGTGCACATAGAGATATTGGTGAAAGCGGTATACAGACTAATATCAACGCAGAGAAATATAGTGCAAATATAGGCTTTTTTCCATCACTAGAAATAGATGTTTTATTAAAAACATTGTGAGGTTTTGTGAAAAATAAAAGTTTGTTGTTTGTGATTTTAATAGTATGCATAGCGTTTAGTTTGCTTTTTGTAGGTTGCTCACCACTAGGTGAGGAGATAGGTGAAGTGACTATTACTATTGATTGCAAAACAATTTTGAATAATAGGGATAAAGTTGAGCAAAGTTTAATTGACAACAATTTAATACCAAAAGACGGAATTATTTTACCACAAACTAAAGTTAAAGTATATAGTAACGAGAGTGTTTATAACGTTTTGATTAGAGTCTGTAAGGAAAACAAGATTGCTCTTGATTGTGATTTAGAACCAATGTTTCAAACTTATTATGTTAAGGGAATTAACCATATCTATGAGTTAAGTGTAGGCTCCAGTTCAGGTTGGTTATATTTTGTCAATGGTGAACAAGTAAACTATGGTGTGTCTCTTTACAAATTGCAAGGTGGGGAAAATATCAAGTTTGCCTACACAGTAATTTTGGGGGATTGTAATGAGTTTAATTGATAAACAAAATCCAATAGTAACATTTATCTACTTTTTGCTGACAATAATTATAACTATGTTCACTATGAATCCAATTATTTTAGTTGCTTCTTTTGTGTCATCGCTGTTATTGTTTTGCTTATTAGTAGGAATAAAAAGAACTTTGATAAGAATATGTTATTCTTTACTTTTTATTTTGTTGATTACAATTATCAATCCTCTATTTTCAAGGCAAGGAATGACAGAGCTGTTTGCTATTGGTAGTCTAGTTGTAACCCTTGAGTCAGTGCTTAATGGTGTTGCTATAGGTATTATGTTGAGTAGCGTTATTAATTGGATTAGTGTGTTAAATATTTTATTGGATACAGATAAAATCAGTTATATTTTTAGCAAATATACTCCGAAAATCGGTACTATTTTGTCAGTTTCTTTAGGTTTATTCCCAAAATACATTGTTCAATATAAGGTTATAGATAACAATTTAAAAGGTTTCGGGATATACAACAACACTAATGTTTTTGGCAAAATAAAATTAAAATTGCATACTTTATCTACTCTTATAAGTTGGTCGATAGAGGGGGCTCTTACTTTATCGGATAGTATGTCAGCACGAGGTTATGATTTGAAAGGAAAGCGAGTTTATAACAAATATAAATTTACACCTTATGATATTTTGTTTTTGCTTATCATTTTAAGTGTAGGTATTTTGGTTTTAGTATTTTTAGGTTTGGGCATTAGCGGTTATTATTACTATCCAACATTTAAGCAAATTGCTTTTGATAGCAGTATTTGGATATATTTTGTAATTTTTGCTTTTATGAATTTTATGTCTTGTCAAATAGTAGGGGAGAGTGTTAAATGGCAATATTTGAAATCAAAAATTTAAATTTTACATATGCTCGTGCTAAGTGCAAGGCGATAGATAATTTGAGTCTTGAAATTGAGGCGGGTAGTTTTTGTGTAATTTGTGGTAAATCGGGTTCAGGTAAATCAACTTTGATAAGGCTATTAAAAAACGAGGTAGCACCTCAAGGTGAGTTAAGTGGTGAAATTTTATATGACAATATTCCTTTAAAATGTATATCGGACAGAGTTTCTGTAACTGATATTGGCTTTGTTCATCAGGATGTTGATAGCGGGCTTGTGTGTGATAAGGTTTGGAAAGAACTTGCGTTTGGTTTAGGTAATCTTGGCTATAATGACGACTATATTGGTGCGAGAATTGCAGAAATATCTGAGTATTTTGGTATTAGCAAATGGTATAATAAAAAGATAAGTGAGCTTTCTGGCGGTAGTAAACAAATAGTCTCACTAGCCTCTGTTATGACTATGAATCCCAAAGTTTTATTGCTTGATGAGCCGACCTCAATGCTTGACCCAATATCTAAAAAGAATTTTATTAATTTGCTTAACCGCATAAATAAAGAACTTGGCATTACAATTATAATGGTAGAACATAATTTGGAAAGTGTTTTTGACATAGCAAGCAATATAATTGTATTGGATAGCGGTAAGCTTATTGCAAATTGCACACCATATTGCTTGCCAAAATCACTTGTGGAATATGATTGCTTAAAATATATTGGTCTACCAGAGTTTGCTGAAGTTTACACTCTGTTTGGAAATGAAAAAATGCCTAATACAATTGAAAATAAAAGGGCTTGGCTTAAATCGGTAATAGGTGATAGTAATCAAAATTTAATAAAAAAAGTAGATAATAATTTTAATAACGAGAATGTTTTAACTGCGGAAAATTTGTACTTTAGATATGATAAAAAAGGTGAGGACATTGTTAAAGGTGCTAGTATTAAACTGAACAAAGGCGAAATTATTTGTTTGTTAGGTGGTAATGGTGGTGGAAAAACAACTTTTATCAATCTGCTAAATGGTATTTTTAAAGCATATTCAGGAAAAGTTAAAATTGATAAAAATTGCAAAGTGGCAACGCTACCACAAAATGCTAAAAGCTTGTTTGTGGAAAGCAGTGTTGAAAATGAACTAAGTGTTTTTGCAAAATTGCTAAAAATTGATAAGGACAAAGTACAAAGCTTGCTTGAAAAGTTTGATTTAATCGGCATACGTGAACAGCATCCTTATGACATAAGCGGTGGTGAGGTTCAACGCCTTGCACTTGCAAAATTGTTTTTAGTTAATCCAGATATACTCATTCTTGACGAACCAACTCAATGTATGGATATGCTTTCAAAAGAGTATTTGATAAATTTGCTTTTACAAAGTAAAATACAAGGGAAAAGTGTAATTGTTGTCACTCACGATTTGCGTTTTACAAGTATGATTGCAGATAAAGTTGGTATGTTCTTTGATGGCAAAATTGTAGCTTTAGATAGTGCAAGCAACTTTTTTGAAAGCAATAATATGTATACAACAGAAAGTAGCTATTTAACTAGAGATTTTGAAAAAGGCTTATACTCTGTAGAAAAAATAATTAATAGAATAAAAAATAATTTATGTTAAGTTATTGTGTTGATATAAAATTATTACAATAAAAAAGAAAATAAAAGGTATAATGGCAAGTAAATTTAATTTTAAAAATTTAATATTTTACTTTTTAGCATTTATAGCAATTCCAGCAGTTATTGTTATAGGACTTTTTTTGTTGCCTAGTAAAAATTATGCTTTAATATCTGTTGCAATTGTGATTTTTTGTAATGCTATCTTTTTGTTTGATTTTGAAAAAAGTAAAAATACTACACGTGAGATAGTTTTAATATCTGTATTGGTTGCACTAACGGTAGTTAGCAGAGTAATTTTTGCACCAATTCCGTCATTCAAACCAGTAACTGCAATTGTTATAATTTCGGGCATTGCGTATGGCTGTAAGGCTGGTTACATTACTGGTGCAATGTCGGCATTAGTTTCTGATATGTTTTTTGGCATAGGAGCTTGGACACCTTTCCAAATGTTTGTTTGGGGCGTTATTGGCTTTTTTGCAGGTATACTTTTTTGTAATAAAAAATTGAATTTGTGTCTAATAGCAATATATGCAGTTATATGTGGAGTTTTATTTTCAGTACTAATGGATATATGGACAGTTATTGCAATAGATAATAATTTTAATTTTGTACGCTATGCTCAAGTGGTTTTAGCAAGTTTGCCATTTATGGCAATTTATGCCGTGTCAAATTTGATTTTTGTTTTAATTCTTACAAAACCTTTTTGTAAAAAATTATTCAGAATAAAAGATAAGTTTGGAGTCTTTAATGCTTAAATAATTATATCAATAATTAATTAAAAGAAATTATAGAAAGGTTTTGAATAATTAAATAAAAGGATAGAAAATCTCAATTTTTTTATTTAAGCCAACTATTGGCTTGAATAGTTGGTAAATAACTAATAAAACAAACAAGGCAAAAGTGTAAATTTTGCCTTGTTTAATTTTTTGTAAAGTCATAATTTTGTAAAAAGTCGAATTTTTAAAAATACCCACCGA
>CAJTNA010000031.1 GCA_910577845.1 uncultured Christensenella sp.
AAAAAATTAGTTATATTGATGATTTTGTTTATATTAAAACAATTATCAATATAACTATTATAAGCTACAATTTTTGACGATTTTTGTCAACTGTTTATAACTTATATTTTATTTTTTTATTAAACTTAACTTTATATTGCTTTTTTACTATTGATATCCTATTAAGCTTTAAAAACATCTAGCCTTAATTAAAAATAATTTCCTTAAGATTGTCTTTTTTGTACAAAAAGCCAGGATTTCCATTTTTCTTTTCTTAAAAATATGCCACTCATATTATGCCCGTATTTTTTATATCTTGACATTTTAACATTGTAACCATTACTACTCAAAATCTCAAACATCTTTTCATCATCTTGTATTAAAACAACTTTGTCATTTTCTGCGTGTCCAATCCAAATATTTTCAGTTTCAAATCTTTTCACATCAAATCCTAGCAAGTTGCAGTGTGGAAAATAACCCATTAACGGAATAGCTGCCGCATAGAATTTAGGGAAATCATACAAGGAATACCAAACACAAGCCCCACCATAACTAGCCCCTACTAAATATATTCTATCCAAATCAATTTTAGCTATCTTTGTCAATTTTTCAACAAGCTTTTTAACCACTTTACAATACTTTCTAATAATGGCTATATTCTCTCCAATATCCAATGTGCTTTGCGGAATTAGGACATTACATTTTCTTTTTGACAATCTTATACTCATACCTTTGTATTCAAAAAATTGCTTGATATTGTCATTCCCAAGAGCCCCTGCTCCGTGAAAATATATTACTAGAGGCATATTTTCTTTACTTGATTTTTTAAATCGAAATGATATACTTAGTAAGTTTTCTCTATCAATAAATTTATATTTACTATAATTTGGGATAAGAGATTTTTGCTTTACTAACATATCATATTGATAATTATTAGCAATGTATTCCTTTTCTTTTAGTATTTGAGACCTTATTTTTGAACTATCTTTATATTGTTTAATAAGCTTTTGCAGTGGCCATTTAAATACTTTTTTTACCTCACCACTTGTATAACTCATTCTATACAAATAATTATCCTTTCCAACAAATTCAAAGTTCACTGCTTGCAACATTTCCCAATCAAAAACTTTCTCTTGCTCATTATACTGCTTTATACATTGATAAAGATTGCCAAAATCTTTCTCACAAAAAGATATTAAGGCAATCTCACCATTACTTTCACAAATGTATTGTTTAAAAAGAATATTGTCATTAACAATAGTATAATATATCAAATTTCCCCCCATTTAGCTTGTTTTACACTTTAATTAAAACAATCTTACCATAATATAATTAAACCACATAATTATTAAAATGTCAATATCAATATAAAAAAATAAATTTAATATCGATTTTTGATTGGATTCTTTTGATTTTTTGATAATTTTAGGCTTTAAGTATTTTAATTATTATAAACTAGTAAATATTTTTATGTTTTATAAATAAATTCTTGCTTATTAATCTTGAAATTTATTTGTAAATATGTTAATATATATCTATGAATGATAAATTTACTTTTACAGATGCAGAAATTAAATATTTACAAGAGGGTGAGGAACTTAGGCAAGGTCTATTGTCTAAATATGCAACAAAAAATTGCGATGCAATTTATCCTAGTGAAAGAAAAGAAGACTTTTTAAGGTCTAATTTTTCTAGAGATATTGACAAAGTTATCAACTGCCCCTTATACAATAGGTATGCTGATAAAACTCAAGTTTTGTCCTTTTTTAAGAATGACAACATTACTCGCAGAGCTTCTCACGTTCAATTAGTATCAAAAGTCGCAAGAACTATTGGCAAAGCTTTACGACTTAATTTGGAATTGATTGAAGCGATTGCTTTAGGTCACGACATTGGACACACTCCTTTTGGACATAGAGGAGAATACTTTTTAAGCAATTGCTATCAAAATGGTTGTGAAAAAAGAGGTAGGGAACGCAGATATTTTAATCACAATGTACAAAGTGCAAGATATTTTAGAAACCTAACTGAAAACTATGATTTAAGTTTGCAAACACTTAGTGGAATCTTGTCGCACAATGGTGAAAAAGTATGCCAAGAGTATTCACCATCTACCCTAACCGACTTTGCAGAATTTGACCAAATTTTAGAAAATTGTATTATCAATAATGGCTTTCATAAGACACTTCGTCCTAATACTCTAGAGGGGTGCGTTGTACGTCTAAGTGATATGATTGCTTATGCTGGTAAAGATAGGCAAGACTTAATACACGCTGGTATTTCCTATCTTTACGGCAATATTACACAATCAAAAATTGGTAATAACAATGGTCAGATAATCGCTCATATGATGACAAATATTGTAAAAAATAGTATTGATTCACCATCACTTAATATGGATGCCGATGTGTTTGCAGATTTTAAAGATCTAGTAAATGAAAATTACAAAAATATTTACAACTCAAAAGAAGTTGAGGAAAACTACGATATTGTTGAGCAATTAATGAGCGATTTATACAATACTCTTTGTGACGATTTGGCATATAAAAATAAAGACTCTGTTATATTCCAACATCACATTAATACCAACTTTTTAAAGAATATCTATTCAAAAATCGGTATTAATGAACATATTGATGATATAGTAACTGATTATATAGCAAGTATGACTGACGATTATTTTGTTGACTTATGCGAGTACCTACATATAAATAATGATTTAGCTTTAAAAATCAAATACAAAGGTTACTTTGATAATCTCAACAAACCATTGGAGGAATAAAAGCATTAATTTGCAAAGATGATTTTATATATATGGAACTATTGTAAATAGAATTGAGGACCTAAGAAAAACAAAGGGTTGGTCTAAATATGCACTAGCACAAAATACTGGCATTTCAACAAATACAATTTATAGTTGGTATAATTCTTCAACACCATCTTTATCTAATATAGAAAAGATTTGTGTCGCAATGGATATAACTTTAGAACAATTTTTTTATAAGTGGCTCTTATTGTAAATCTGACGATGAAAATCGCTTGTTGACAGAATGGTTTTGTTTATCCAATTTAGAACGCAAAGCAATATTTAGTATGATTGATGTTTTTAAAACATTAAAATTAAAATAAAAACTAGCTTTTTGTTAAAGCTAGTTTTTTTGTTGTAGATTTTTAAAATTCTTTTATATATTTTATATTTAACAATAATTCAATCATTTACAATATGTAAACAATATCCTTGTTTTACCTAATTCAAAACAATATATTTGTTTTATATATTTATTTCAAAACCCCTTATACTTTTATTGTATAAGAGGTTTTTGTTATTTTTCAATGTAATAATTTATTATAAAAACAATTTTTCTTTGCTGTTTTATTTGCGTATAACAAATTGTATACAGCAATCATTTTATTATTCCTTAACTTTCTCTGCGGAAACTTCTTCTACTTTTTCTACAGCGTTTGGTTTAATAAACTCTGGCAATGTCAAGCCTGCCATATCAAACATTTCGTTTAACGGAGGTAAAGATTTCATCATTCCAGAAAGGAAACTTGATGTTCCAGTCTTTCCGTCCGCATTAGTACCGCTATCCCAAACTGTTACTTTGTCAATCTTAATATTCTTGATTGCCTCAACTTGTTTAGCAACAATCTCTTCTAATTTGTCAGCTACCATTAATCTTACAGCATTTGTAGCATCACCATTTGCAGCTTCAACTATCTTCTTAATACCAGTGGCTTGTGCGTTCAACATTGCTTGAACACCTCGTGCTTCAGCTTCCATTTTTGCATAAATAGCTTCAGCCTCACCTTTAGCTTTCCTACGCAATTGCTCTGCTTCAGCCTCTGCCTCCAACTCTTTTCTACGTTTATCAATCTCAACTTTAACAATGATATCAGCCTCTTGAGTTGCCTTCTCTTTCTCTGCTCTAGCCTTTTCTGCATTTTGCTCTGCTGCATAAGCATCTTCCAACGCCTTTGCTGCTTGAATCTTTTCTGCAGTTACAGCGATACGCATTGCTTCTGCTTGCTTTTCTCTCAATCTTGCTTGAGCCTCTGCAATATCTGCTTTTGCCTTATTCTCACCAGCAATCGCTTCACTTTCTGCTTGAGATACATTTATTCTTTCATCTCTTTGAGCTTGTGCCTCACCAATGCTACCGTGCTTATCTGCTTCAGCTACAGAAATTTTTGCCTCATTTATTGCTCTTGATGCAGCCTCTTTACCTAAAGCCTCAATATAACCAGATTCATCAGAAATATCTGTCATATTAACGTTTATCAATCTTAAACCTATCTTTTTAAGTTCACCCTCAACGTTTCTTGATATAGCATCTAAGAATTTGTCACGGTCAGTATTAATTTCCTCAATATTCATAGTTGCGATAACCAACCTTAACTGACCAAAGATAATATCTTTTGCTAACTCTTGAATTTCATTTAATTTTAGTCCCAACAACCTTTCTGCTGCGTTTTGCATTACAGCTGGCTCAGTACTAATACCAACAGTGAATCGGCTAGGTACATCAATACGAATATTTTGTCTTGACAAAGCATTCTTTAAATCTACACTTATTGAAATTGGTGTCAAATCTAAAAACGCATATGATTGTATCATTGGCACGATAAATGCCGCACCACCGTGAATACATTTTGACGAATTTTGTGTACCATCTTTTTCTTTGCCAATTTTACCATAAATTACCATTACTTTATCTGATGGACACTTCTTATATCTTGCAAAAAACAATACACTGATAGAAGCTATCAAAAGCACAACTACTATCACAATGATAGCTATAATTCCACCAGTTCCTACCGCTGCTAATAAACTTAACATTTTACTCCCTCCTAATTTATATCACACTCTTTAAAAGTGTAAATGCAAATCTTTTAATAACCTGTATAACATAATTTAAATGCTTTAAAGTAAAATTACATTTTTGTTTTTAAACATTTATTTTAATGCAATTTTACTTTTTATCTGCGGTTTTCTTTCTTTTTATGCCTTTTTTCTCTGCATTTTCAATAGTAGGCAATACAACCTCATAATCTAAGTCACTAGATACTTTGCAAGTGTCACCTATTAGCCCAATTACTTTAACCTCTCTGCCTGTAGGTATTGCCTCAAGTTCGTCTGTCACAGCATCCATTTCAACTAATTTGCCTTGTATTACAATACTTAGCTTTCCGTGTCCCTCACCATTTGCTGGAACTTTTAGATAAACTTCTGCCAACTTGCCTATAGCATTGCGATTATCCATTGCTCCATTAGATTGCAATTTACGTATTGCTTTAAATGCAAAACCAATAGCTACAAATGCCACCAAACCACAAATAATTGATACTGGTATAGTCCAACCTTCCTTTAGTCCGCCTAATACACAAGCAACACCTACCCAACCACCAATAGCAAAAAAGCCTATCAATCCTTTTAAGGTAAAAATACCGATTCCGCCGTCAGCGTCACCATCATAATCAGCACCGCCATCTCCGCCAATATCTATATCCCCGTCTCCTGCAAATCCTATCAACAACAATATAAACTGTATCAGCAACAAACCAGACGCTACACATCCTAGAACAAAATAAATTTGTCCCATCAGTCCCAATTGTTCCCAAAACATTGTAATTCCTCCATATTTAAACGTATCAAATTAGCTAAAGACTGCTTTTCACAATCAAATTGCTTTACGTTTTATTATATTATAGCATATTTTTACAAACATTGCAATACCATTTAAGCCTATGTAAAATAATTTTTGGTTTTAGTTGGTTCCTCATATTATTTTAGTGTTTTATTATAAAATCATCAAAAATAAAGTCATTATTTTACACAAATAATCATTTTCTAAATTACTTATAATAAATAATGTAGGAAAAGCATATTAAACTAAGTAAAAATTATCAACTTTTATTTTCACACTTTTATAAAGCAATAGTGACTTGCATTTAAACCTTTTAATAAACAAATCAAAAATTATAATTATCATTGAGCTAAAATGTTTTTAATTAAAAATAAAAAATATCCACCAAAAATCGGGGTTATTATTTTGTTTTTATAAAAAATCAATTAAAATACAATTATTGACTTTGTTAGATAACTTTTTTTACAATAACAAATTTGGCTAAATTTACAAATACTAAAATTGCACAAAAAAACAGAATACTTTACCAAATTCAAACAAGTAACTATTATTAAGTAAAATTTATGTTTTATGTCACAATTATATTACATTAATTAAAACAAAAATTTGCAAAATATATAAATATATAAAATAATAGTGTCCATAAAAATCTATCACTATATACATAATTGCCTTTACAGCAGAACTCTCTGTAATGCTACTTAAACTTCAGTATGTTATTAATTAACTTTTTCCTTTTAAATACTCCACAAAATGCTTTTCGTCTATATTTTTTTGAAAATACTATATGGTACTTGCAATTCCACTTAGAATGTGCTTAACTATGTATGCCATTCATTTGAATGTCCTCCTTTTGTTTTTTATTGTAGATGTCAAGCCACAATTATATTTTAACAAAAGGAGTTTTATTTTCCAAGACCTATATGTTTAACATCTTTTGAACTCACGTGGTTTTCATATACAAAAAGACAAACTATTTCTAGTTTGTCTTTTTTTAGATTAGGTTAAATTTTAATTGTTAACTATGATTTTGCCTTATTCTTCTATTTCAGGCTCAGGCGGGTTAGTTTACCCTTGCTCTGTTTGTTCTGGTGTTTTTGTAGCAAATGTCATTTCAACATTTACTCCATCTTTACAAGCAACATTTATTTTAAGTATATCATCACAGCCCCAAGCAAAATTCATTTCTATTTTACCGCCATCAACAAGTGCTTGCCATTCGCTTGAATTACCCTCAAAGTTGAAAGTAATACCATTTTTACCACTCATTCTGAATGCACCTTCTGCGATATATTCTATACCAGTACCAAAAGTTACTTTTTGCAAATTGTAACAAGCTGTAAACGCAAATTTACCAATAACTTTTACACTATTAGGAACAACAATTTCACTTAAACCAGTATAGATATGGTTACCCTCATCGTCAAAGCCATTACCACTTGATTTAGCAAAAGCGTAATCATCAATTGTTTCCAAACCATCATTTAATATAACATTTTCTAATGAAGATGTTTCTTCAAAAGCGTGCTTACCTATAATTTTTAATGAATTTGGAAACTCAACAGCTTTAATTGATTTGCATTCCATAAATGCTTTTTCACCAATTTCTAAAAGTTCATCATTAAATACTACATTTGCTAATTTAGTACAAGCTCTAAAAGTTTCTTCTTGAATTTTAACAATATTTTTTGGTATTACTAGTTCTTTAACTTTACTATCCTCAGATTGAGCTTTACCAACTAAGTCAGTACAACCCATAAATGCTTTAGCACCAATAGTAGTTAATTGTTCAGTAAAAAACATACTTACATCAGCAAGTTTACTACAATTTCTAAACGCTTCATTGCCAATTGTAACAATTTTGTTAGTTTTAACTATTAATCCTTCAACAGCACCCTCTTTGTTTGTAAACTCATTTCTTAAAGCACTACAGCCCATAAAAGTCTGCTCGCCTATATTGGTAATTTTACTTGGAATTACAACTTTAGCTAATTTTGAGCAACCTAAAAATGCTCCGTTACCAATGCTTTCCACACTCTCTGGTAAATCTGCCTCAATCAATGCAGAGCAATTTTTAAATGCATAATCTCCAATACTGGTCAATGTGTTACTAAGTCTCATAGTTTTTATACCACTACTATTACTAAAAGCCCCATTGCCAATTTTTTTCAAGTTATCACCATGAACATATATTGATGTCAAAACATTTTCAGCATATACAAATGCATTATCAGCAATTTCAACAACTGGCTTTTTGTCATCTTTGTCACCATAAACTTCTGGAATTGATGCACTTTTAATATCTTTTTTTGAACCAATACCAGTAATTATATAGCCAGTACCATCCTCATTAAGCTCAAAATCAAAAGTATTTATTGGGTCAGGTATCTTATTTCCATCAGTTTCTTCAACTGGTGGCGTTTCATCCCCCTCTCCATCTGGTGTTGGTTTCTTACACGCTACCAAACTAAAAGCGGATAACATCATTACGATTATAACACTTATTGTAATTAATAATCTCTTTTTTGTCATAATTTAACCCCTTAAATTATTTAAATTTTACTACTGCCATATATTAAAGTTATAAAACTAATCACTACATCTAACTTTACAATAGCACTTTATTATTTCAAGGCATCCCAAAATTGGAGACACTTTAGCAATTACATTATATAATAAACTATTTATAAAATCAACACTTTTTAAAAATTTTACATTGATTTTAAATAAACGCAAAAATTTTAGCTATTTTAATTCTAAATATAAGCGCACATAGCCTAAAAATTTCCCGCATAAAAATTATAAAAACTTTAAATTATGAATTATAATTTTTTATAATCTTATATTTTTTAATAAACAAAACCTAATCTAAGCTGAATTTTCGGCTTAGATTAATTTTCTGTTTTTTACAAAATTAAATAACTAAATAACAAGTTATTGCATAATTTTTTATTTAGTTTAAATTGAACCATACAAAACAATAATCATTTCAATATAGATACTTATTTATAGTATATTCTAAGCAATAATTAGTTTTATTTAATTATCCTTCTGTATATATTCCTATATGTTACTATATTTCTTAACAACTATAGCATACTGACTAAAACATATTATCATTAGCGTTAATTTTTAATTGTTTATATTATATTTACACATTACCATTTTAAATTAAATTTTCAACTTAAATTAATTATCACTGTTATCTTTTAAAACAAT
>CAJTNA010000032.1 GCA_910577845.1 uncultured Christensenella sp.
TAGGAGGTTTTTGCTATGATAAAAAACATAAAAAGAGTAGGGATAATCTTTTTAGCAGTAGCCATAGTTTGTCTTATGGCTATAGGTTGTTTGAGTGCTAATTATGTTGCTAGTAGTGGCAGTAATTTTAGTAACGACTCTGTTAAATTAGATAGCAGTGTTAATAGTTTTGAACAATACTCTAGTGAAACAGAAATTCCAGAAATTAGTGAGGAGATTTTGATTGTTGGAAATAGCTGTCAAGAATTATCAGCAAAATGGACAGAAGCTGTTGAAAAGTCTTTGACAGGCAAACATATTTTAGCAACATTAAATGCAAATTGGGTTGGAGATGCTGAAAATGGTTTTAGAAGTACTGCAACTGGTTTTAAAAATCAAATAATCTATGTGCCTACTGGGGCAGTAATCACATTAGATTTGAATGGTTATAAAATCAGTAGAGGAATGCACATATTCAAAGATAATGGCGGTATTTTTATTATAGAAGGTGGCACTTTAATAATTAAGGATAGTTCATATGATTCTGAGCTTTTTTTTGACGCTTACAACTCAAGTTATCAAGGTAAAGTTGATTTGGAAAGGATACCTTGTGGAAGAATTGAGGGAGGACGTAATAATACCTCTGGAGGTGCGATATCAATATATAATGGTAGGTTAGTATTTGAAAGTGGTATGATTTACAACAATAAATCAAGCGAGTATGGTGGTGCAATTTTTGCTAATAATAAATCTTTTATTGAAATGAAAAATGGTATCATTAATAATAATACTTCTAATGGTGTAAATGGTATGGGTGGCGGTGGTGCTATTTATTTGACTAATGAATGTACATTAAATATTTATAATGGAATTATCCATAAGAACTCAGCTACTTTTTTAATGAATGATGATGGTGGGGCAATTTTGGTTACAAATGCTTCTGTGTGTAACATAAATGATGGGATTTTTTCTAAGAATACAGCGGAAGATGCTGGTGGCTTTGCTGTTTTGCGTTCTGGAGTAATGAATATTTTAGGTGGTAGATTTGAGTATAATTTTGCTAGGAATGACGGCGGTGTGCTTTATAATCCAGGAGGGACAACTTATATAGCAAATGCTACGTTTGTGAATAATAGTACAGATGGTTATGGCGGTGCATTTAATTTTTCACTAGGCAGTAGCACTGCTGCGATAGCAACAATTAAGGATTCGGTTATAACAGGAAATACTGCAGTTTTATATGGAGGTGGAATAACTGGTGGCGTTCGCCTTAGCATAGGTAAGAATGTACAAATTTATGGCAATTTTGTTCAAGGAGAACCATCTGACCTACACTTGTATAAAAACACAACAGTAAATATCGTTGAAAATTTAGAGAATAGTAAAATCGGCATTGATTTTGACAGTGGTCATAGTGGAATATTTGCGGATGATTACACTGCATATAATATTGTAACCCCATATAATCATTTTTATAGTAATAACTATACAAGTTTAGCTATTGTTAAAGATAATGCTGTGTCTTTTGAAAAGACAATATCAAGCGGAGTGTATGATTTTATTTATTTGGAAAATGGAAAGCGTACAAACTATAAGGATAAAGATTTAATTCATACAACCAATGACTTTGATTTGCGTCAAAATGTAAATGGTGGCAAGCTTGTTCTTGGTGGTGTTATAACAAATACATCTGTAAATGAGTTTTTGCAAAACTTGAATTTTGAAGGTAACACGCTTAAACTATTTGATGGTGCAAATAATCTAATTTATGATTATAGTAATATGCAAACGGGCTACAATTCATTGTTTGATGATAGTGACAGACTTTCAGTTGGAACGGGTTGGAAAATAGAGGTGTATTCCATAACAAATCATAAGGTAGAGGAAATTTATATATCTGTGCTAGGTGATTTAACTGGAGATGGTAAGATAAATAGTGCAGATGTAAATTACTTAAGACGAATAGTAAATGATAAGGAGATGTACAATATATTAGCAAGTAAGCCATATATACAGCTAGCGACATTGCTTATTAAATCAAGCACATTATTGGATAGTGATGCAGATATTTTATGGGGAATTGTCTGCGGTACTAGTAAGATAGAGTATTTTATGTGAGTATTTATTTTAAATTATATGATATAAAAATAGAGAAAAATTGTTGTCAGTTTGGAATGTTAAACACACAAATACCATACCAGTATGCTTGGTATGGTATTTGTTTTGTAACAAGATTATACTAGAGGTTTTTGTGTGTGGAAAAAATTTAAGCTAGCGGATTTGAAAATTTCTATTCCTTATGATAAACTTTGCATTTTTTGTTACATTTATATAATTATTAATAAGGAGAACTATAATATATTAATTAAAAAATAGCATAAAAAATAGTAATAAAAATATGAAAATGTGTGTAAAAAATATTGAAATTTTACACGATATGTGGTATAATATGCCTAATACTAATGATTTGATACATATGGAGTAATTATGCGAGTTGACAGTAGACCAATTAAAACAAGAAAAAGTATTAAACAAGCACTTTTAGTATTACTTAAGAAGAAAGATATGTCTAGTATAACTATTAGTGAACTTGCAAATGAGGCAAATGTTAGCAGAAAAACTTTTTATTTGCATTACAAAGAAATTTCCGAGATTATTGAGGATATTAAAATTGATTTACAATCATTATTTGATGATAGCATTATGAAAGAGAAGCGTGTCGGTTTTAGAGTGCGT
Organism: uncultured Christensenella sp.; assembly: GCA_910577845.1. Lineage (GTDB taxonomy): Bacteria > Bacillota > Clostridia > Christensenellales > UBA3700 > MGBC100798. Next base: position 2,716 of record CAJTNA010000032.1, read on the forward strand.
ACTCTTAATTTTATTAATAATATTGTTAAGAGAGTGAATGAGGAAGAAGAGTATTATACACTTATGGCGAGTTCAGACTATGCAAAAATTATTTTCAATCCGCTTGAGGATAAATTGAAACAAGAGTTTTTGTATGCTTTAGATTCTGAAACTAATATGAGCGATGAAAAGAAAGAGTGCCTTGTAGATTTTATGATAGGTGGCATAATAAATAGTGTGTTAAAATGGGCTAACAAGGAGAATGGCATATCCACCTATGAGCAATCTAATATTCTGTTTGAAATAATTAATAACAATGTTGCTTGTTATTTAAAAAATGACATTAACGGATATTAATGTTAGCAATTTTTAAATTAATGGTTTATTTATTATTGTAAAAGAATACAATTATTAACGAAAGGCATAAAGTTGTTTTCTTGGAGGTTGATATGAAAGTTTTAATGTTAAATGGTAGTCCACATAAAAATGGTTCTACATATACTGCACTTACTGTAATTGGTGAGGAATTAAAAAAATACGGCGTAGATTATGAGATAATGTGGGTTGGTACAACACCAGTAAGTGGCTGTATTGCTTGTAGCAGTTGTAAACAAACGGGCAAATGCGTTTTTGATGATATAGTAAATCAATTTGGTGAAAAAGCAACTAAGTGTGATGGTTTTGTTTTTGGTTCACCAGTATATTTTGCGAGTGTATCGGGTCAAATTCGCAGTGCTATGGATAGAATCTTTATGGCATATAGGCAATTATTTAAGTACAAACCTATTGCGAATATTGTTTGTGAAAGACGTGCTGGTGGAACAAATGCGTATGACCAGTTAAATAAATATATAGGTATCAGTAATGCATTGCAAGTGCCATCAAAGTATTGGAATATGATGATTGGTAGGAATGCTGAGGAAGTTTTAAAGGATGAGGAAGGCGTACAAATAATGCAAAATCTTGCAAAAAATATGGCGTGGTTGATTAAAGTGCTTAATGTTGCGGAAAGTAATGGAATAGGCACTCCAGAAAATGTATAAAATAAAAGGTAATTAATGGCAAAAGAATAGTGTTTTGTTGACTTATTATTTTTGCTATGATAAACTATTAACAATATAATTGCAATATATCGCAAGTTGTACATATATAACAAAAAAAATTATTTTTTGGAACCTATTATAAGCGACACATAGAGTGAAATTTGGCAGTAGTTGATAATAATTCTATTTTGTCACTTGTTTTAACAAAAAAATTATATTTATGTGTTAATTTATGATAAACTAAATTTAACAGCACATAATTTTATTATTTTGAATTGTAAAAATATTGTTGCAGATTACTTTTAATAATTGTGATATGTATGTAAGGCAAGAAACTTGTTATTAAGTTTAATTTTAAGTTTAATAAAAAATAAAATTTAACTCAATGTAAAATTTTATTAATAAAATATTTTTAAGTAGATTGGAAGTGTGAGTTTTGGCATAAAAGTAAGGCTATAACCGCAGAATATATTTATGGAGATAAACAAATGAGAGAAAATTTTGAAAGGGTAGCACAGCTGAAAAAAGAAAAAAATGCCGTTATTCTTGCCCATTACTATGTGGATGACGATGTTCAGCAAGTTGCAGACTATATTGGTGACTCATATTATTTAAGCAAAGTAGCAACTACTCTTTCTGAAAAGGTAATTGTATTTGCTGGTGTTAATTTTATGGCGGATAGTGCAAAAGTTTTAAACCCAGATAAAAAGGTTATTTTGCCAGATATTACAGCAGATTGCCCAATGGCACATATGGTTACAACTGCTCAAATAAAAAAAGTGCGTGAAATGTATGACGATGTTGCAGTTGTATGTTATATTAACTCCACTTTAGAGCTTAAGGCGGAAAGTGATGTTTGTGTAACAAGTGCAAATGCAATAAAGGTTGTGAAGGCATTGCCAAATAAAAACATCTTTTTTATTCCAGATAAAAACTTGGCTCATTTTGTGGCAGAAAGGATACCAGAAAAGCATTTTATTTATAATGAGGGGTATTGTCCTGTTCACAATTTCTTAGAAGTTAAATATGTTGAGGATATTAAGAAAAAATATCCTAATATCAAAGTGCTTGCACACCCAGAATGTCCAAGACTTGTGTTAGAAAAAGCTGACTATATTGGCAGTACATCGGGCATTATAGACTATGCGAAGAATAGTGATGACAAAGAGTTTTTGATATGTACAGAAAATGGAGTTAATCATAAATTAAAACTGGACAACCCTAATAAAATGTTTATATTTAACGATTTAAGCATTTGCCCAGATATGAAAAAAATTACTTTACAAAGTGTCATAGACGCTCTTGAGGGATTAAAACCAGAAGTAACTGTATCAGAAGATTTGCGTAAGCTAGCATTAAAACCTTTGGAAAAAATGCTTGAGCTTGCAAAATGATTGTGATAAAATATACAACAAAATTTTAAAAATAAATCAAAAATCGGTATTATTTTACAAAAAGACAAAGTTTTACTTAACTAATTGAGGATAATTATATGGATAATTTTTATGACGTCATAGTAGTAGGTACAGGCGTAGCTGGGCTTTATACTTGTTTGAAGCTATCAAGAGAAAAGAAAGTTTTGTTACTTACTAAGGACGAGGTGTTAAATTGTGATTCTTATCTTGCACAAGGCGGTATTTGTACATTGCTTGACGAGGAAGATTACAAACCATATTTTGAGGACACCTTGCGTGCTGGTAGGTTTGAAAATGATTTGATTGCTGTAGACGATATGTTAAAACAATCAAGGGAGATTATTCGTGATTTAATTGATAATGGTGTAGACTTTGATAAAAATGCTGACGGAAGTTTGAACTATACTAGAGAGGGAGGGCATTCAACATTCCGTATTTTACACCACCAAGACGTAACTGGTAAAGAGATTACTTCAAAGTTGTTTGAGCAAGTAAAAAAGCTAAGCAATGTTACTATTAAGCAGTTTACTTTGGTTATGGATATTATTCAAAATGGTAAAGCTTGCTGTGGGGTTGTTGTAAAAGATGAGGACAAAAATCCTCAAGCAGTTTATAGCAGAGATGTTGTTTTTGCAACAGGTGGCTTGGGTGGTTTGTTTGCAAACTCTACAAATTTCAGTCATATTACTGGTGATGCTTTTGCAATTGCTATCCGTAATGGTGTGGAACTAAAAAATATTAATTATATACAAATTCATCCAACAGTGCTTTTTTCAAAATCTTTAGGAAGAAGATTTTTGATTTCCGAATCTGTAAGGGGTGAGGGTGCAAAGTTGCTTAACAAAAACGGTGAGCGTTTTGTAAATGAATTGTTGCCACGTGATGTAGTTGCAGGGGCTATATTGGAGCAAATGCGTAAGGATAATACTGAACACGTTTGGCTTGATTTTAGCGATATTCCAAAAAAGGAAATTATGAAACATTTCCCTAACATTTACAGTAAATGCTTAGAGGAAGGCTTTGATGTTACAAAACAACCAATTCCAGTAGTACCTGCTCAACATTATTTAATGGGCGGTATACGTGCGGATATTTGTGGTGTTACTTCTCTAAAGCATTTATATGCTGTTGGTGAAACTGCTAATAATGGCGTACACGGGGCAAATCGTCTTGCTAGTAATTCGCTTTTGGAAAGTTTGACTTTTTCTAAAAATTGTGCAAGGGTTATTAACTACGATAAGTCAGAAATGGCAAAGTGTGATATAAAAATTGACCTTTCAAAATACGCAAATGCAGAAAAGTGGCAAAAGGAAAACAAGGCACTTGTGCTTGAGGAAATAAAAAAGAATGATGAGGTGTTTTATGATAAATGGTGTAACATTTAAAGCTAATGTAGATAAGTATATTTTGTCAGCTTTGCAAGAGGATATTACATCAGAAGATGTAACAACTAATGCGGTTATGCCTTATGATATGTTGGGAGAAGTGCAACTTATTGCAAAGCAAGACGGCATTTTATGTGGTATTGATGTTTTTAAAAGATGTTTTACTCTTGTTGATGACAGCGTAAAGTTTGACATAAAAAAGGTAGATGGTGAAAGCATTGTCAAGGGTGAGCTTTTAGGGACTATAACTGGAAATATTAGCGTTTTGTTATCATCAGAGAGAATTGCACTTAACTATTTACAAAGAATGAGCGGTATTGCAACTTTTACAAATTCGTGCGTAAAGTTGCTTGAGGGGTATAAAACAAAACTTTTAGACACAAGAAAAACCACTCCAAATATGAGATTTTTTGAAAAATATGCAGTAAAAGTAGGTGGGGCATATAACCATAGATATAACTTGACTGATGGTGTACTTATTAAAGATAATCATATTGGAGCAGCTGGTAGTGTTGCTAAAGCTATTCAAATGGCAAAAGAGTATGCACCTTTTGTTAGGAAAATTGAGGTCGAAACTGAAAATATGGCTATGGTGAAAGAGGCAGTAGAAGCTGGTGCCGATATAATTATGCTTGATAATATGGATATTGACACTATGAAAAAAGCAGTTGATTTAATTGGTGGCAGAGCAGAAACTGAATGTTCTGGCAATGTAACTAAAGAAAGATTGACTCAAATTGCTGAGATAGGTGTTGATTATGTATCAAGTGGTGCATTAACTTATTCCGCACCTTTACTAGATTTGTCATTAAAAAATTTACACGTAATAAAATAAAATGTTAAAATTAATATTTAAATTGTCATAAAAATTAAGTGATTCTATATAATAAGTTATAACTTTTAGCTTTTTTGTAAAAGTAAAAAATTATAGATATAAAAATTCTTTTAAAATAAATTATTATTTTAAAATTTAAAAAATTATGGTAAGCTTTTATTTTTAAGTTTTATTAATGAACAAATAAAAAAAGTAGTCTTAAAAATAAGACTATTTTTTGTTATTAATATTGTATTTATTCTAACTAAACGTTATTAAATTTGTAATTCACTTTTTGTAATTTTATTTAAGTTTTTAAATAAGTCGTAAAAATCTTTTTTCAATTAAAATTTCATTATTTATATATTTGCCATTATAAAATACGGCAAAGGTGTCCACGCCATAGGTGCGTTTTGAGCTTGTTCTTTGCTATCACTGTATATACTTTCAAAAGGTACATCAATTTTTTTAGCGGTATTTTCTATTGCTGGAACGTATTTAGCTGGATAAGGGCAAACATATGTATAATATACTGCAAAACCATTTTTATCAATAGTTGGTGTTTTGGCACAAGTTTTAAATTTTGGCAGGGGTGAACTATCATCAAATGGCAAGTATAGTATGGAATATATTAAAAAGCTCCTTTAAATTCTACTTATGTTCTTTCCAAACACAATCACCTATACTCATTTTTGAGAAAGTGGCTTTAAAAGAGGATTTTTCTGGTGAACAAGCATAAATACCAAAACTAATTTTCTTGTCACCCTCAAACAAATGACAGATTCTCATTTGTTTAAATTCAATCCCATCTAATGAATATTCAATTAAAAAATCAGCTTGTCTGCGACTTAATCTATACCATATCATTTTTATGTCAGAGGGTATATCTGTTGTTGCCCAGTCTGAATAACTATGATTTGTAACAACACTACCAAGACGTTGAATCTTATCATTTTCATATTCTACTGAAGCTTTTAGCCAGTTGTTGCTATCAAGATAAATGGCCACACCGCATTGGTCAAACCTTTTTTTGCTTTCAAATTGAGTTTTTACTACAAATGTGAAAAACTTTTCTTCTGTATCTAGTTGCAATATTGGTGCATTATCATTTTGAAAACCATAATAAGTCTTTTGCCATAAGTCTGTATATGGTTCTGTTATAATCTCAATTTTCTCACTTGAAATATAAAACTCTTTAGGTTGCCTAACCCATTTTAGTTTGGAACTATTAAATGCCATAATTTACCTCCTTTTTTTAGTATACCATTTTTCAAAAATAAATACAAGAACTTACTTTCAAATATCTTCATAAATTTTAATTATCTAGCAATGAGTAATGGTAAAATATTTAATTTATTTATACTTTTTTACGCAGATAACTCGTAAATAGGCTGTTTTTATGTAAATTCTTTGAAAAGT
>CAJTNA010000033.1 GCA_910577845.1 uncultured Christensenella sp.
TAGGAATAATCTTTTTAGCAGTAGCCATAGTTTGTCTTATGACTATAGGTTGTTTTAGTTTAGTTAATTTAAATAATGTAGCTGATGATAGTGATTTGTATGGTGAACAAAATTTTGATTTAAAAGCAAATACTAATATAAGTAGTGTTGCACCTGACAATCCATATACATATCATTTGACTTGTGATTGTACTGATGGTACACCTTGTATATGCGGTAAAATGGCACAAACTTGGGAAGAGGGGGTAAAGTTTTCTGTACAAAACAATAAAAATGTAAGGATAATTTTGGATAAAGATTGGCTTGCAAAAGACGATAGTAAAAAGATTACATCATTTGGTGGAAACGATAGTGATTATAATCCAGCACTAAATTATACTGACGAAGTGTTTTTTAATGGGCGTCTTTCTATACCAAAAGGTGCAACAATTAGTTTGGATTTAAATGGACATAAAATTGACAGAAGATTACAAGCATATGACGAAGATGGTAATCTAACTGGTGATAAAGTAAGACAACAAGGTAATGTTATTATTGTATTTGCTGGTATACTAAGATTATATGATGCGTCCTATAATGCTGAAGTTGTGGAAGAGATTTACCAACAATATAAAGATGACAAGGAAGGACTATATAATCAATTAAAAAATTTGGAATGTGGTAAAATTACTGGTGGTTCTTGTGGGGCTAATTCAAGTGGTGGAGGCATAAATGTAAATCAGTTAGGGGCTAAGTTTGAAATGTATGGAGGTATGGTTACAGAAAACTATGCATATGCTGGTGGTGGAATAGCTTGTATGATAAATACTTATTCTACTATATACAATGGTATAGTTTTTGATAATCTATCTCAAAATGGTGGTGGCGGTTTATATTCAGTAGAAGCTGGAAAATTAGAAATGTATGGTGGTATGGTCAGCTTTAATAAAAACTTAAATACAGTTGGTGAAACTACTGGTGGCATTTATGTTAATAGCACATTAAATATAACTATTACAAATTCAATAGTAGCTTACAATAGTTTTATGAATGATGGTGCTGGTATTAACCTTGATAGCTGTGGTGTTTCATACATCAGTAATCTTGAAATTGTTCACAATAATGCAGTCGGTTATGGTGGTGGTATTAGGATAACTAAAAACTCAAAAGTTAGATTTAGTGGTGCTAATGATATTTATGGAAATACTCATTTAGGTGGTGAACTTAATGATTTGTTTATTAGAAATAATAAATATGGCAAAATAACAATAACAGAGCAGTTGTCCTTAAAAGAGGGAGGAAGTGGCAAAAAGATAAAAGTTTGCCAATTTAATGATGGAATAGATTATAACCCCTTTAATACTTTTACAATTGGCTATTCAAATAACAATAGTGAGATTGACCCAGCAAGTATATTTGAAGCAGATAATGGTATTGCTGTATTGAAAAATGGAGAAGTCGCCATTGATTATTCTGTGACTGGCATTTACGACTTTATTTATTTAGAAAATGGAGTGCGTAACAACTACAAGGATAATGAAATATTGTATGGTTATAATGATAATGAAATTGAAAGTAAAGTGCTTGGTAAAATTATGCCTAATACAAGTGTTAATGATTTTATTAAAAATATTGAATTGTTTAATTTTACAGATTTGAAATTATTTAATAACAACTCTCAAATCTATGGTGATGGTGCTGAGAGTAAATATCAAAATTTGTTGGATAATGGATATGAGTTAGCAGTTGGTACTGGTTGGAGAATAGAGTATACAAATGAGGAAAAAGTTATTCAAACAATTTACTTATCAGTATTAGGCGACATAACTGGGGACGGCAAAGTAAATAGTGCAGATGTAAACTATTTAAGACAAATAGTAAATAATAATAGGTTTGAAAGCCTAAGTGAGGAGCAAAAGCTATCAGCTTTGATAGTAAACAAAGGCAAAGAGCCAACAAGTACAGATGTACAAATACTATGGGAAGCAGTATGTGACAGAATAGATATAAATGAGTTTATTTAAAATAAAATAGGAGATTAACAATATAATAACTTGCTATTTTCTAGTTTCAATAAAGTGGATTATTTAGATTATAATAATATATGGACTTTTTATAGGCTCAAATTCTAACAGAATGCGTTTATATAAGTTTAACAAAAATTCCTTATTACAATGATAAAAAATTATTTTTTTATATTGTGTTTCCTTGAAAAACATATAGATAAGTTCAAATTATAAAGACATTAAGCAAACAAGATACCAGTTGGTATCTTGTTGTTCTATAGTTTATAATGTGGTGTAATAATTTAAAATTTTACTTATAAATTTCTACTAATTTCTTATAAAAATTATATCTTTGCATTGCGGAATTATAGTTTTCATCAAGTAAATTTTCATATTGTTCTGGGTTAGTTCGTTTTAAGCTTGCAAATCTATTTTCACTTTGCAAAAATTCTTTGTAATTGCCTATAGGTTCTTTTGAGTCTAATATAAATTTATTTGAAGTCAATGTTGGATTAAAGCGTATTAAATTCCAATACCCACATTCCACTGCAAGTTTTTGTTCAAGCATACAATTGCTCATATTTATGCCGTGACTAATACAAGGTGAGTAAGCTATTATCAATGAAACGCCGTTGTAGGCTTCAGCCTCATTGAACACTTTTAAACATTGATTCATATTAGCACCTAATGCAACAGTGGCAACATAAACATTTTTATAATTAATTGCCATAAGTGCTAAATCTTTTTTTGCTGTCTTTTTTCCGTCCTCTGCGAATTTTGCCACAGCACCTATATTAGTTGCTTTGCTTGCTTGACCGCCAGTGTTTGAGTATACCTCAGTATCCAAAACTAAAATGTTTACATCTGCACCACTGGCTAAAATATGGTCAAGTCCACCATAGCCAATATCATATGCCCAACCATCGCCACCAATTATCCAAATAGATTTTTTAGTAATTGCGTCCTTGTCTTTCGCAATATAGGATAGTAGTTCTTTGTGATTATCATCCTTACAATTATCCACCATATTTTGTATATTTTCATAAAGCGTTTTGCTATGATGTAAGTTTGAGTTTTTATCATAAAAAGTTTTTAGCCAATTAGTTAAAATTTCATTTTCATATCGATTTTCAACTAGTTTTTGTGCAATTAATCGCAAATTATCTCTACGATTAAGTTCGCCTAATTTTAAACCGAAGCCAAACTCTGCATTGTCCTCAAACAAACTATTTGCCCAAGCTGGACCAAAACCATCTTTAGTTTTTGTGAAGGGGCAAGTAGGTGCACTGCCACCATAAATTGACGAGCAACCAGTAGCATTTGCGATAATCATATCCTCACCAAAAAGAGTAGTTGCAAGTTTTACATATGGTGTTTCGCCACAGCCTGCACAGGCACCAGAAAACTCAAATAATGGTTTTGCAAATTGACTGCTTTTAATCTGTGTCTTATTTATAAATTCCGCTTTGTTTTGATAGCCTTGTGCAAACTCCCAGTTTTCTTTTTCTTCAATAGCTTTTTGCGATAAAGGTTTATATTCAAGTGCTTTTGGAGTTGCAGGGCAAGTGTTTATACAACTGCCACAACCAGTGCAGTCAAGCGGACTAATTTGCAAACGGAATAGCATATCTTTTGGAATGTTTGAATTTATTCTGTCAAAAGTATTTGGTACTTCTTGATTGTTGTCTGTCAAAATTGGGCGTATGCAAGCGTGAGGACAAGCCAGTGCACATTGATTGCATTGTATACAATTTTCTTTTATCCAGCTTGCAACAATAGTTGAAATTCCACGCTTTTCATACCTTGTAGTGGATGTAGGAACTACGCCGTCTGGTGAAAAACTGCTCACTTTTAAATTATCACCTTTGCCAGCAAGTATAGGAGTTGCAAATTTGTCAAAGTATTTATCTCCAGATGTTGAAATATTATCATTGCTTTCCAAGTTAAACCACTCTTTGGGAATATCAACTTTAACAATATGTTCAGTTGCTTTGATTATGGCATCACAATTCATTTTTACAACCTTTTCACCCTTTTTAGCAAAAGTTTTTGTTGTATATTCAATCATTAATTTTTGTGCCAAATCGTAAGGTATGATATTTGCAAGTTTAAAAAAGCAAGCTTGCATAATGGTATTTATCCTTCCGCCTAGTCCTAGTTCCTTTGCTATGGAATAGGCATTAATTATATAAAAGCTAATATTATTTTTGCTAAGATAAACTTTGATTGAGTTTGGCAATGTTTGCATTACCTCTTGTAAACTTTGATTAGTGTTTAGCAAAAAAGTTCCTTTTTCCTTAAGTGACTGAACAATTTCATATCTTCCTAAAAAACTTGGATTATGGCAAGCTACGAAATCTGCTTTTTCAACTAAATAACTGCTTTTAATAGGTGAGTTACCAAAACGTAAATGAGAGATAGTCAGCCCACCAGACTTTTTACTATCATATGCAAAGTAGGCTTGAGCGAATTTGTCAGTATTGTCACCTATAATTTTTATGCTGTTTTTATTTGCACCAACTGTGCCGTCTGAACCTAAGCCATAAAATTTGCAAGATATACAATCGTTAGGTGAGGTATCAAGGTATTCTTTAACATTTAGCGAGTTGTTTGTTATATCATCTTCAATACCAATAGTGAAATGAGTTTTGCCATTTTCTTTCATATTATCAAATACTGCTTTGACCATTGACGGAGTAAACTCTTTGGAGCTAATTCCATATCTACCAGCAAATAATTTTATATTTGTTTTGCCAGCCTCTTGTAAAGTAGTCAAGACATCAAGATACAACGGGTCACCAGTTGCACCAGTTTCCTTTGTTCGGTCGAGTATAGTTATATATTTGCAACAATTAGGTATAAGTTGCAATAATTCCTCTTTTGGGAAAGGTCTGTAAAGCCTTATTTTAATAACGCCAACAAAATCACCATTATTGTTTAAATATTCCGCCGTTTCAACTGCTGTATCGCCACCACTACCCATAATAACTACGATTTTCGTAGGGTTTTTATGCCCAAAGTAATCTACTAGCCCGTATTTTCTGCCGGTAATTTGATAAAGTTTATCCATATAAAAAGTTGTAATAGTTGGTAGCTTTTTATAGAAAATCTCTCTTGCTTCTAAATTTTGAAAGTAGCAGTCGGGGTTTTGAGTAGTGCCTTTTGCTGTTGGATTTAGAGGTGACAGAGCTTTATTGCGACAATTTACTATTGCGTCCCAATCCAAAATTTTATTTATATCATTATAATCAATATCATAAATTTTTTGTATTTCGTGAGAAGTTCTAAATCCGTCAAAAAAGTGCATAAATGGTATTGATGATTGTATGCTTGCAAGGTGTGCAACCACCGCCATATCCATACACTCTTGTACATTAGATGAGGCGAGCATTGCAAAGCCAGTTTGTCTTGCGGACATAACATCAGAATGGTCACCAAAAATACTAAGTGCGTGTGTGGCTATTGTACGTGCTGTTACGTGTATAACTGCTGGCAACATTTCTCCTGCCATTTTGTACATATTAGGTAACATAAGCAAAAGACCTTGTGAGGATGTAAATGTAGTAGCAAGCGAGCCAGTTGATAATACTCCGTGCATTGCCGCACTTGCACCCGCTTCTGATTGTAATTCATACATTTTGAGTGTGTTTCCAAAAATATTTTTAACACCTTTTAATCGCATACTATCGCAGTTTTCTGCCATAGGTGATGATGGAGTAATTGGATAAACTGTTGCCACTTCGCTTAAATAATATGCTATTTTTGCACAAGCCTCATTGCCGTCTATTGTTATCATTTTGCTCATAATATACCTCTTTATTTTTAAAATCTGTTATTGCTAAATTTTTTTTTTAGCATTATATTTAAAGTTTAATTGTTTTTTATTCAAATTATTGCCTTTTGATAGGGCTTTATTCTAATAAAATAGGCGAATTTGTCGATAAAAATTGATATTTGGTATTGATTTTTTTAAAATTATGGTTTATAATGAACTTATAACTAAATATAGGCATTAGATGATTTGAATAAATGGTATGGTTTATTGTAATATCAATCGTATGAAAGTGGAAGTTATCAAATAATGGTAATTTCAAGAAAAGAGGAATTATAACAAGATTGATATAATTAAATAGTAGTGTGTAAGTTTGCATAAACTTTATGTGATAATAAATAATTAAAATATCAAATAAAATAGTAAAATAAAGTTGGGAGAGATTATGAGAGGAAGCGGCGTTTTACTTAATATTAGTTCTTTGCCTAGTGAGTTCGGAATTGGTGGCTTTGGGGAAGAAACAATTCGATTTGCAGAATTTTTAAAGAGTGGTGATTGTAAATGGTGGCAAGTTTTGCCTATGACTACTATTGGGCTTGGTGACTCACCATATTCTGGCGTATCTGCATTTGCTGGGAACTATTTGTACATTGACCCTATTATGCTAAGGGATAAAGGGTATATTACCTATGAGGAATGTGATAGTCTTAAATACTATGGCACTCCTTATGTAGTGGACTATGAGTTTTGTTATGCACAAAAAAAGCGTGCAGTTCAAATGGCTTATAACCATATTGTAAATACCAATGCGGATTTACTTTATTCTTATATCAATGAGCAACGTGGCTGGCTAATGGACTATGCCTTATTTATGTCTCTTAAAGATTACCACAATGGCAAGCCTTGGTTTGAGTGGGAAGAAGAGTATAAAACACACGATTATTCTGCAGTTGGCAAGTTTATGAGTGAACATTCTCACGAGATTAACTACTATGTCTGTGAGCAATATCTTTTTGAAGAGCAATGGTCGGAGCGTAAAAAACAAATAAATGATTTAAAGATAGGTATTATTGGTGATATGCCGATATATGTATCTTATGATAGCGTAGATGTTTGGGCAAATCCTAAATATTTTGATTTGGATAAAGATTTTAAACCTAATAAAGTTGCAGGTGTTCCGCCAGACTATTTCTGTGCTGAGGGACAACTTTGGGGTAACCCTATTTATAACTATGACAATATGCGTAAAGATAATTTTAGTTGGTTTTGTGATAGAATAGAAAGAATGTTTAAGCTTTATGACAAATTAAGAATAGACCATTTCCGTGCGTTTGATAGATATTGGGCGGTTGATTATGGTGCACCTAATGCCATCAACGGCAAATGGTTTAAGGGCGTTGGTAGAGAGTTGTTTGCTATTGTTCGTCATAAGTTTCCTAATGCGGACATTATCGCAGAGGATTTAGGAATAATTGATGACGGCGTTATTGACCTTAGAGAAAGGACTGGTTTCCCTGGTATGAAAGTTTTACAATTTGCTTTTGATAGCGAGGTTAGTCCACATATGCCACATAATTATATTAGAAATAGTGTTGCCTATACTGGAACTCACGATAATACAACTATTTATGGTTGGTTAGCTAGTCTTGGTGCCGATGCTCGTGCTAAATTGTATGACTATATTGGTGAGCATTGCGAACTTGAGGGTGGCGAAAATAGTAGATTGGTTTGGGCTTGTATTCGTACAATGTTACTTAGCGTAGCAGATACTGTTATTATACCTTTCCAAGATTTAGCTGGTTGGGGGGACGATACAAGAATGAATATTCCTGGCAAAGCTTTTGGCAACTGGCGTCCACGTGTTACAAATGAGGCTATTGGTAGGATAAGAATTGATAGACTTAGACGCTATAACTATTTAAGTAATAGAAACTAAAAGAATAAGACTAATAACTTATAATTTTGTTTATCTAATTTCTTGATTTTATTAAGGCAAATTGGTATAATAATTATATGATTATTTTTACTTATAGAAATTATAATGGCAATAGTAAGGCTTTGGCAGAAAAATGTTTAAAACAATTGTATGGTAGGGATATTTATATATCATACTTTGGTGACGGCAAACCTTATGTTGTGGATGAAAATTTATTTATTTCAATATCACATACCTATAAAGATATTGTAATTGCAATATCTGATAAAGCTGTTGGTGTGGATATTGAATATAAAAAGTCGAGACATTATCAAAGTATTGCTGATAATATGCTTAAAAAAGATATTATTGATATTGACGAATTTTATCGTGAATGGACCAAATATGAAGCAGAGTTTAAGCACGGTGGTGATAATGGAATATTTGCTTATTTTGATGTTTTTGCAGATACTCAAATGACAGTGTATAGTGAGGACACAATTTATAAATTTATACCAATGGAAACTTTTATAAAATAATTGGAGGTTATTTATGATTATAGATGTAGTAAAAAATATTTTGGTTAATCAAATGGATATAGACGAGGCTTCAATTACTATGGAAACTCGTTTGAATGAAGATTTAAAATTTGACTCTATTGACAAGGCTGAACTTATCACATCATTGGAAGATGAGTTTAATGTAATGGTAGATTATGAGCAAGTTTTACACGTAAATACCATTGAGGAAATTGTTGAGGAAATTAAGAAATACGTTAAAGAGTGATTTTTTAGCCATTTATTGGCTTTAAAAATTAAAAATAATAAATAAAAACAACATCCTAAAAGTAATATTTTTAGGATGTTTAGTTTTTTGTAAAGTCATAATTTTGTAAAAAGTCGAATTTTTAAAAATACCCACCGA
>CAJTNA010000034.1 GCA_910577845.1 uncultured Christensenella sp.
TCGGTGGGTATTTTTAAAAAATCGACTTTTTACAAAATTACGACTTTACAAAAAAATAAACAAGACAAAACTTATCATTTTGCTTTGTTGTTTTTATAAATGATTTATTAATCTTTCAAGCCACTAAATGGCTGAATTGATTTTTGTTTCAAATTATTATCTACTACGCTGTATTATTAGCAACTATCAATACAACCACAAAATTTATTTGTAGGGACACCAATATTTTGGGTGTAATGGTATCTGTATATTTATCATCGATTCAAGCTATGAATACTTAAATATTAAGTTTATTACAATATCAATATTAGATTTTACATAAGTTAAAAATTAGTACTTATAGCTTATATTAATTGATACTATCATACACCCCACAAAAAAGTTATTTTGTGGAGGCCAAATAAGCACCCGAATTGTATTTTGCAGTAGTTGATGTTAATTAAAACAACAAATACTTGCAATAGCAAGTGTTTTGCGGTAGCAAAAAAAAATATAAGTTAAAATTTACTTCTTGTTGTAGATACTTGATATATTAATAAAAAACGATAGCTTTTTTATATTAGCTATCTCCTATTTAACTATGTATAATTTTAATTATGACATTATTTAACTGCAAACTTTAATCTAAAAGAACAAATAAAAAGTAATGTCGGCTTACTCGTAGATTACAAGCAAGCCGACATATGATAAGGGGGAAAATTATGAGCTAATTTATCACGAGGTACCGCAGCACCTTTATCGTGGTTATATAATATCAAAATAATTTTTTTTTGTCAAACAATTTGCACTCATTTATTGTAAAGATTGTGTAAAATATTTTATTTCCGTTAAATTATTACCAAAAAACTCTTATTTCGCTATTATAATATGAAAATCAACATTAATTTATGACTATTTTTTTATTAAAAATTTATAATAATTATGTTCATTTTATAATTACACAATTTGCAGTTAAAATGTGTAATTATTTTTAATTAAAAATAGCAACTTTTTAAATAAATATTCAACAATCGTTTTAATTTACAAAGAGATTTGTGCTTAAGTTTTTTTTTGCATATTAAAACATTGTTCTTACTATTTATTATGCTATTTATTCAAGATTTGTGATATATTCGTTAGCTAATTCCGCTGCAATAGCACCATCACTGCAAGCTGTTATTACTTGTCTAACTTTTTTGCGTCTTACATCACCAGCAACAAAAACGCCTTGAATATTTGTGCAAGTATTTTCATCAGCAACAAAATAACCATACTCATCACGTTCCACCTCTTGAGCAATATCATTGCTACTAGGTATCTGCCCCACTGCAACAAAGATGCCGTCAATGTTTATATCTGTTAAGCTATTATCCAAAGTGTTTTGCAATGTAACGCCACTAATTTTATCCTCTCCGTTAATGTTGCTTATAACATTATTATAATGGATAATCACACCGCTATTTACCAATTTATCACTATCAGACTTACTTGCACGCAACTTGTCACGTCTATGCACTAAATGCACTTCACTTGCGAATTTGGTTAGATACAAGCAATCACTTACCGCAGTGTTACCACCGCCAACTACTACAACTTTTTTGTTTTTATAAAAAGCACCATCACAAACTGCACAATAAGAAACGCCTCTACCAACAAACTTATCCTCATTAGGAACTCCAAGTTTACGAGGCGTTGCACCAGCACAAATAATAACGGCTTTAGCTATAAGATTGCCATTATTTTGAGTAGAAACAATTTTTTCTTTGCAAGATAGTTTTGTTCCAACAACGCTATCATAAATCATTGTTACACCAAGTTTTTCAGTATGTTCTAACATTTTCATTGCCAAATCAACACCGCTTATACCAAATAAAGCTGGATAATTATCCACGCTTTCAGTATTGGCAATTTGACCGCCAGCAAATTGTTTTTCCACAATGGCTACTTTATATCCAGCTCGCACAGCATAAATTCCAGCTGTCAATCCTGCTGGACCACCACCGATTATCACAATATCAAAATTCATATACCCTCACAAACCTATTTATTAATAGCATAATTATGTACAAAAATTATTAATAAATAATTATTTCTTAATTAAGTCCACACCAATTTTAGTGCTTGGTGCTACTCCACTCAAAATATCTTTTAATCTATATTTGCTATTTGCAATGATAACTTCAGTGCCATTCATAATAGGGTCTTTAATGTACTCAAGTTTTGCCTTTGCACCACCCGCACCTTTTCTACTTGCACCATAACACGCTTTTTGATATTCCTCAATATTTTGCACTACCTCGTCAGTAGTACTACCGCTAATAAATTGAACAAGTGAATCCTTGTCATTTACATCACTATAAATGCCGTCCACACTAGTCAAAATCAAAAGTTGCTTAGATTTTACTAAACAAGCAATTTGACTTGCAGTTTCGTCATTGTCAATACCGTGAACATAGTTTTCGCTATTACCTAATTGAATCAATTCCATTTTAATAATTTCCTCAGTAGAAAGAGGGTCATTATAGTTGATGATAGGTATTGCGTTTTGTTTCGGGCAACGCAATAACAAATTTTTCAAATACTCACGCTTAATTTCATTATTAAAATGTTGATGTTCAACCAAAATTTGTCTTAGCGAAAATCTACTATCCATATATTGCCTATAATTACTCATTAAAATAGATTGACCTTGAGCAGAATAGTCCGTTTTAACCTCAGAGCTATCACCCTCAAGTTCATAGCCATTCCTTTTAATAAAGTCAAGTCTACCAATTTCCGCAGCACCAGAAGTTACCCAAATATATCCTGGTTTTAATTCCTTTGAAAGTCTAGCAATTACATTGTAATTAATATCATTGTATTCCTTATTAATTAGTGCCATTGACCCAACTTTACCAACTAATTCTATATCAAACTTTGCCATTACATTTCTCCTAGTTTTTTCATTATTTCATTTGTGATATTTTTTATTTTTTTATTGCCTAAATTTACCCAAATATCTGTATACTTTTGATATTTTTCTTTATTATCCGCAATACAAATTATATATGCAGTATCACTAAGTAATTTGAATACTTGAGATATTCTAGAGCATTTTCCATCAAATCCTATTACGCTATCGCAAAAGTCTTGCATATGTGGCAGAGCCTCTTTTTGTAATTCGTTAAACCTACGCTTGCCAAATTCTTGCCAAACTTGCTCACGTTTTACGCAATTTATATATTCGCAATATTCGTCAAAGTCTAAAAAGTTCAACTCTAAGTTTATAGCAAGTTCCCCACCAACGCTTTTATTGACAAGTTCATTTTCCCCAATAATTACGATATTCCTTTTCATACTGCTACCCTATCGATGTCAGTATAAAAAGTCATAACACCTTTTTTATTGACCCTAAAAATTATATCGCCACATTCCCTAGTCATATAAACTTGAATGCCTTTTTGACCTTTTCCGTCACTATAATTTGCAAGTCTATCTAAACAATTTTGGTTAGGATGTCCGTGATTATTTTCTACACCTACACTAATTACAGCATATTCTGGGTCTAGTCTATCTAAAAAGTCTTCACTTGCAGATGAACTACTGCCGTGATGACCGACCTTTAATAAATCAATATCAATGTTATCTTTATATCCATTTAAAAATAAACCTTCGCCACCATTACCGCCTTTGCCCTCTGCATCACCAGTAAACATAATGCGTCTTATATTATTTTCACCATTATATGATAACAATATCATTGGTGAAATTTTATTTCTTTCCTTAGCATCGATTTGTCCCTCAGTGCCAACTTTGTCCATACGATACCATTCCTCAGCGACACCATAAATGTCAAACCTATATCCCTCACCTACAATTGGGTCAAGCTTTCCAATATTCAAAATAACTTTAGCACCAATTTCTTTTACTTCATTCTCAACCGCTTTAATAAAATTATTGTATGTAACCGTCTCTATTGTTCCATATTGAGGATTAACATTTTTATCACGTTCCAAAGTGCTGTTAAAAGCAGGTCGATATATGTTTTTAACATCATAATTTTCCAAAACGCTATCCATATAATCTACGTGGTCAGCGTCTGTATGAGATAGGAACATATATTCAAAAGTTGTTATTTTCAACTCATTTATATTATTTAGTATTCTGTCTTCACAACGCTCATTAGTTGTATTCTTTGAATCACCACCAGCGTCAATAATCGCATTTTTGCCGTCTGGCAATTGGATAATAATGCAGTCACCTTGACCAACGTCTAAAAAGTGTACTGCCAAATCACCATCAGGGTTACCTTCTACACCATTAGGTTTGAATTTAGAAATAAAATCATTCCATTGTGTTGAAAAGCCAAAACGGAATATTAGTACAGCAGTCACTACAAGCAAAACAACGACAGCAATACTAATAAACAGCTTAGAGCTGTAACTAATAGTTGTAGCTTTTCCGCCTTTTGCCTTAACTCTTACACCTTTTTTAGTGGCTTTTATATCAATATCTTTACTTTTTTTATTACCTTTCTTATTAGCCATTATAACCTCTGGGAAAACTTTACTACTATTTTATTGAAAAATAAAAAATTTGTTACATATACTTACAAGTTATATCATACAAAGTATAACATAACTAAGTTTAAAAGTAAATGTAATTTTAGCTATTTTGGTTATTAAATTTATAAAAAAAGATAAATTCGAAAAAAATATTCTATTGAAAAATAAAATTATTGTAAAAGTGTTGAAATATAAATTAAATTGTGTTATTATATATACATTAATAAAAAACAATTGGAGGATTTTTTACTATGCCACTAATTACTAGTAAAGAAATGTTCAAAAAAGCATATGAAGGCAAATACGCTATTGGTGCTTTTAATGTAAACAACATGGAAATTATTCAAGGTATCGTTGATGCCGCTAAAGAGGAGAAAGCTCCACTTATTTTGCAAGTTTCAGCAGGTGCTCGTAAGTATGCTAATGCTACTTATCTACGCAAAATGGTTGAAGCTGCTGTAATTGACAGTAATCTACCAATCTGCTTACACTTAGACCACGGTGACACTTTCGAGCTTTGCAAAGATTGTATTGACAATGGTTTCACATCAGTAATGATTGATGGTTCTCATCATCCATTTGAGAAAAATATTGAGCTTGCTAAAAAAGTTGCTGACTACGCTCACGAAAGAGGCGTTGTTGTAGAGGCTGAGCTTGGTAGACTTGCAGGTATTGAGGACGCTGTAAACGTAAGTGCAGAAGATGCTTCTTACACTCGTCCAGAAGAGGTTGAGGAGTTTGTTACTAAGACTGGTGTTGACAGCTTAGCTATTGCTATTGGTACTAGCCACGGTGCTTACAAATTCAAACCAGGTCAAAAGCCACAACTTAAGTTTGATATTTTGGAAGAAGTTGAGAAAAGACTTCCTAACTTCCCTATCGTACTACATGGTGCATCATCAGTTCCACAACAATTTGTTAAAATTATTAACGAGAATGGTGGTAAAATGCCAGATGCTATTGGTATTCCAGAAGAAATGCTACGTCAAGCAGCTTCAATGGCTGTTTGCAAAATCAACATTGACTCTGACTTAAGACTAGCTTGTACTGCAGCTATACGTAAGCATTTCAATGAGCATCCAGAGCATTTTGACCCTCGTCAATATCTTGGTGATGCAAGAGCTAACATTAAGGAAATCGTTCGTCACAAACTTGTTAATGTACTAGGTTGTAACGGCAAAGCTGCTGAAATTATGTCAGCTGTTGAGAAAAACTAATTTTAACAAATTAATTTTCTTACATAACTTAACTTAAATAAATAGATATTAAACAAAATAAAGTCGGTAACACCGACTTTATTTGTTTTATTAGTTAATTTTTATAAAGCAAATTATTAAAAATTATCCATATCCAAAAAAATTTATTTTACAAGAAAACTATTAAATGTGGCAAAACCACATTTTGCAGTAGCTGACCTTTATTCAAATTCTGTATACTTGTTTTTAGTAAAAAGTAATGGATATTAATTTAATTTGACATTACTCAAATTTAACGCCCCATAATTCTCTGTATCAAATAATTATCAAAAGATAGCTTTGTAAATTACAATGTGTGAAACTCAAAACAATTAAATTTATAAATAATCTAATTAGCAATGCACCTATCATTATTTATATAACTAACCAAAGCAAATATAGTAATAATTGTTTATTGCAATTACCTCACTTGCAATTATATTTTTAATACTACTTCAAATATACTCTTTACTTAATCTAGCTTTTATATATTTGAGTTTTTTCTTTAAAAGTTTTTATACTATTCACGTGCTACCAATCGAAGTTAGTGTTTACAATCATAATAAAAAACAATTACTAAGTCAATTAAATAAATACAAATTTTATTAAACAAAATACATATTTGCTAGCAATATATCTTGACATTTTAATTATTTTTAATTTTGCAAGTTGATTTTATTCTTATTTTTTTGCAAATGGATAATATTTGTGTTCAGTACTTGTTGCTCCTTGATTATCAATAGCAATAATCGTACAACCACTAACCTCACCAGATTCGTCCCAATAGCAACCATTACCTGTTTTTAAGCCATAAGTCAGTCTAACTCCCTCATATTCAATTGAAGAGTTATTTACGTGGTCGTGACCAACTATAATATCTTTAGTACTACCAAGAGCAGTAATTTTATCAAAGAATCCACTATTATAGTAAGGTGAGCAAACATTTTCCCTATTCAAACCAAAATTACCATTTATAACATCTCTACCATTATAATTTTCTGGCAAAGTTTTTTCATATAAAGCATAAGCAATATTAAATTCTGGCAATGGAATATGGAAAAATAATTCAGAATTAACAACACCACCATTCACCTTTTCAATTCCTTTTATAACCCACTCATACCAATCAATCTGACTTTGTTTTATGTAATCATAGTTTGTACCAACCGCTTTAGTTCCAGTTAAAGTATTGTCTTTTTCAAGTTCCTCTTGTGTATAAGGGCGATATAAATATCCTCCATTGGTAAACCAACCTTCAAGACCATTTATATCCTCACCAACGCTTGGATTGTTAAAATATTCGTGATGTTGATTTCCATTATTAGAATGTGAATCCATCATAATAATTGTATTTATAATACTGCCAGAGTAATTCTTTATATTAATTACATAGTTTCCAACACCAGCAATATTAATAGGACCTTTTGCCAAATCAGCCATTCTGTTTTTATTTTCGCCATAATTAAATATGCAGTTTTTGGCAGTCAAAAATTGTTCCATCATCCAATTAGTGTCAACCTCTGTTTCTGGCTCGTGATTACCAAACACTGGTGCCCAAGGCACATTTAAACTATCTATGTTTTTTATAAACTTTTTAGTAGCAGCTTTAGCATTATAAAGCCAAAAATTATCACCGGTAAAAGTCAATAAATCAGGCTTTTCCGCCTCAACCATTTGTTTAACTAATTCATAATTTTGCTTATTCCTTGACGCTGTGTATAACTCTGAAACTTGCAAATCCGCAATATTCATTACTTTAAAATCTTTATCATCAGCAATAGTTAATACATAGCCATCATTGAATACATCAAAATCTTTTGTTTTATCATAAGTGTAAGTACTAGGTGTGCCTTTTTTCTGTGCAAACAATACACCACAAGGTATACCAATTGCAAGACCAATCACAACAACTATAGCAACCATTGCAATAATAATGGTAACTTTATTCTTTTTCACAAACTCATTAAAACTCCCCATATAATCCTCACACAGATTTATATATCAATGCTATAATATCATATTTTAAACTTATTGTCAAACACAAAAAATCCAAATATTACACTTTATATTTAACATAATGTAACAAAAGCTACAATTTAATACCGATTTTCATAGCTTTTTTGAGCATTGTAATAGTTTTAATGTAATCTTTCATATTATCAAGTTATTAGCATATAACAAAATGACAACAAGATACCAGTTGGTATCTTGTTTGTTTAATATCTTTATATTTTAGATTTTTTATAAAAATTTAATATATAATCTAGTTTGTTTTTAGTTATCAAATAAAATCTGATATATCTAGTCTGCCACAAGCTGTTTCCCACAATAGT
>CAJTNA010000035.1 GCA_910577845.1 uncultured Christensenella sp.
TCGGTGGGTATTTTTAAAAAATCGACTTTTTACAAAATTACGACTTTACAAAAAATTAAACAAGGCAAAATTAATACTTTTGCCTTGTTAGTTTAAATATTCATTTATCTTACTTTCAAGCCAGTTAGTGGCTTAATTTATTATATTAAAAGATAACAACTATTCCATTACCATACTAAATTTGTTTTTGCGAACTTTAATATAAATAATATACAAAAAGATAAAGCTAAAATTCTTTTCTTTATATTGCTAAATATTACAAAAGCGATATTAAGTTATATCATTATCAAACATCGTGTTACTTGAATTAATTCAACTTTTTTCTAACATATAGATAGCTTGAAACACACAATTACAAATGTTATACTAAACTATTTTTCAACAGCATTTTTTATTAGTTCAAAAACATCATCTGTAATTACGTGTTCTATCCTACACGCATTCTCCTCTGCACTGCTTTCATTTGCACCAAGTTTTATTAATGCTTTCATAAGCACATTGTGACGCTCAAAAATACTCTCTGCCTTTTGCTGACCTGTTGGAGTTAATGTAAGTTCTCCATTCGTTTTAATTATTATATATCCTTTTTTTGCAAGCAAATTTACCGCCCTTGATACGCTAGATTTTGCATAACAAAGTTCTTCCACAATATCTACTGACCTAACTACGCTCTTTTTATTTTTTAAACTCAAAATTGTTTCCAAATACATCTCTTCAGATTCATAAGTTTTCATAAGTTCCTCCGTAATTATTTGTTTACAAAATGATTTTTTACATATAGAATAAATTTCTATTAAAGATTATTATACTTTATTTTAGCATAGTTAATAAAAAAATGCAATATTAAAATTTAAAAAGATAGCAAAAAGCACGCAGTAGCGTGCTTTTTTGTTTGATATCAAAATATGTAGTATGCTTTTATCAATTAAAGAAAGTACCTCTTGCTTGTTCTTTAATCTCTTTAGTTGTGATAAATGGAATCTTAGTAGTATAACCATTTTTAGCAGCAACGATTTGCTTTGTTGGCCATTTGAATATTTCAGAATTCCATTTATTAATTAAATCATTATAAGTTTCTCTTGCCGCAGTAACTTCTCTTTGTAGATAGCTATTTTGGTTCATAGCCTCTGCAATGTTTTCGTGAGCTTTTAGTTCTGGATAATTTTCCATCGCAAAGTGTAAGTTAGCAGCTAAACCATCTACTTGTTGAGAGATTGCGTTACGTTGCTCACCAGTTTCTGGATGAACACCTGCACGCAAACCAGCTATTGCAGTAAAAGTTTCCTTATCCAAATCAATTGATTTGTTAACAAGTTGAGCACAGTTTTGTAGTACAACAACCCTTTGTTCCAAATAGTTATCAATAGTTGACGCTTGCTTATTGATTTGTTGTTCAATGCGTTTCAAAGCGTTGTCAGCATTTTTCTTCATAATCAAGAATACAACACCTGGAATGATTGCCAAAACCCAAAGCATAATCTCAAAAATTTTAGAACCTACGCCAACTTTTGGTGAAATTTGTTTTGCAATAACATTAACATCTTTACCTTGGTCCATTGGTTCATAATTCATTTCGTCTAAATCATTTGCCATAAATTTACCTCCTAAGTAATATCATAATTATTTGTTTTTTATTTTAATTGCATACAGCTTACAATAAGCTTTAGCAATAAATAACATAATATATTTAATATCTATCAACTTTCTTTTTTATTTAACATTTCGTTTGCGGTATTTACAAATCTTTTTCTCAATTCCTCAAGCGGATTAGTTTCCTTATCCTTAAGCAACTCATTAATCTTATTAGCAAGTGCAACCTTATGCTCAACTTGAGGGACAACTATTATTACACCACAACACTCCGCAATTGCGTCAGCCCTAGCATTATCTGAAGCTGTATCATAATTTTTCAGTAAAGACATAAGCTCTGCATATTTGCTTGCACTCAAGCCGTTAGCATCAAAAATTAAAGCTTCTGTAGTACCAGATACTGGTATGTACTCATCCCAATGCACAGGAACGGAATACATTCTGCCATTTCCAGCAACTCGTGGTACTAAATCTACCCTTGCAATAGTTGCATAAGCATAAGAATAAATAACAATGTTATCAACCAATCCCATACTTGGCATATATTTAACTTTATGTATACAAGCGGTTGAACTACCCTCTGGTGCAACATATTCTCTTGGCAAAATATTAGCCATCATTTCGGCCTCACGTGCTGCAATATTTGTTTCCGCACTCAAGTCTAACGCCATATCATTAGGTTTGTATTGTTGATAAAGTGGAATACATAGCAATGGTGCTAACATAAAGTACATATTTTTAAAAAACTCTTTATTATAGTTAGTAAACAAATCTCTTGCTATATCAACACTATAGGACTCAAAATTCCTACCAGCAAGCATATTCCAAGTATCACCGTGATGTGATAATATTGTATTAAGCTTACCTTTCTTTACAAAATAAAAATCGTCATCATAAGGTGAATCCTTAATCAAATCAATCATATTCCTTTGTGCCAAAGGTGTGAACAATAACCTAAATTGGTTTTCATTATCTCTATCAAAAGCACCAAATAAAATATCAAATTCCGTATCAGACATAGCAACAAATGAACCATCACCGTGCTTAAAGTCTTTCTCTGCAATCTTAGAAAGCTTTTTCTCACCACGCTTAACCATTCTTTCAATCTGCTTATCATCTTTACCTTTAGCTTGTGGCTTTCTTGTAAAGTTTAGATTTGGTGCAGACTCATTACCATATACTAGGAATGTTTCATTTCCATAATAAGGACAAGGCTTAGTAACTGTAGCTACCAGTGTTTGAGTACGAGTAGTTGTATAAGTCTTTCCATTTGAGTCACGTCTTGTTTCAGTCCAAGATACAACCAAAAATCCCTCATAAGTTTTAGTACCCATCTCAACATCAAATTCCCTTGAGATGACAAAAGGGTTATCCGCAATAGTACCAACTATCATATTAACTGTTGAACTATCATTGTCAGAGAAATATGGCAACTTGAAATACCTATTCAAATATACTTCGTGTAAAACAGAATAATATCTGTCAAGCTGAATAACTGTATCAAGTGAGTTTACCATTTTATTAGTAATGTCACCGTCAAAAAGTCTATTTAATGCTGTCATTTGTTCCCACGCTTCATTTAAAATGCTATCCGCATTCTGTTTTAGCAACTTAACAGACTCTCGCAAAGCTTTAATCTTTTTATTAATTACAAGACAAATTGGCAAAATGCTACATAACATTACAACTGGTCCGCTAACTAATGTCAAAATACTTGCAAGTAATGATGAGCCATTACTAATAGCAGTATACAACATTAAGCCACCAACAACAATAGCAAGACCGCCAACAACGCTTAAAAATATTAAAAAGCTTTTTAAGCCACGCTGAGTGCTTAGTTTTTTACGCTCTGCCCTAAGCTCCTTGTCTGCGTGATTATATCTTTCAACAGTTTCCCGATTTTGTTCTACATTAATTTGACTCATCTTAACCAATTCGCCAAATGCACTATCTATCAAACTATCAAATCTTTCTTGATATTGTTTGTATTCCTTCATCGGTTCTAAAATTTCTTTCACAATTCGCCTCTCATAGTAAAATTAAAAGTTAATTAATTTTATACCTTATATATATTTTAGCAAAAACTATAAGTTTTGTCAATCGTTGCTGAATAAATTCAATCTCTTACTCGCTTAGTTCAATTTTTCCTGTTACGCTAAACCATTCTTTCATTATGCTTACAACATTGCATATATCCCGTGGTTTTAACCTATCAAAAACACTCAACAAAATATCAAATTTTTATTTAAAACATTCAAATTTTATTATGTATCAAATTAAAACAATACAAATAAACCAAGTCACTATAATCAACTTATTATATTTTTTAAAAAACATACCCAACATTTAATATAATACCTCAGCAATGCTCTTTCCATTCTACAGAAACACAATACTAAAATTTATCACTCCACCTATAATCTAAAGTGCTTATTCTCTAACAATTTAATGTTGTAAAATTTATTTAGTATCGATTTTCATACACAATTTTAATTTTTTTATTATTCTCACACCAAATTAAAGGTAATCAAAGCACTATAAAAATAAAATTTTTACATTAAATATAATTATTTAAAATAATGCACATTGCTTTTTGCACTTTTTACAATAATTGTATAAAATTCTCTAAAATAAAAAACAATATAAACAAGATATCTAAAGCATTGTTTTTAAATATCATACTTAAATACTAAAACAATGTATATATATAATATATTACTTTATAATATAAAAAAGAATGATACGCTAGTACCATTCTTTTGTTAGCTAAATTATTTCATTTTATCAACCAAAACTAATTGACATAGAAGAAGATGTTACTTTACATTCTGTCACATTTTCTACCAATGTTTTTTGTACATATATAAAGTCAATATAAGTATAAGTAAACAAACTTTCAGTATAAGTTCTATTATACTTAACTGTTAAAGTACTATCTTTTATAGTAACCTTCTTAATTTCATAACTTTCGTTTTGATAAGCACCATGCTCAATTGCAATCATATTGTACTCTTCAAAAAATGCCACATTTAAGGTTGGCCTATCATCTTCGCCATCTGCAACTGTAGCTGGCTCAATTATATTTAACGTTTTACCATACTCATAAAAATCATCATAGGTAGTAAACATAGTAGCGTTAAAATGTCCTGCATCATATTTATCACCAGTGCCATATTCTACTCTACCATATGTATTAAACTCAATTGGGTCACCAGTATTACACCCCACTAAACATACCATTAATACTGCTACTAAAACTATAATGGCAACAATACTTAATCTCTTTTTCATCATTAACCTCTCTTTTAGTAAGATAATATTATATCAATATTATAACAAACTATAAATTTTTTGTCAACTTTTATTTGTTGTTAAATTAATGCCAAAAAATACTAATAACCAATAGTAAGCTTATTATATGCAACAAATAAACTTCTTGTTATCTATTTCTATCAAATAACTCATCTAATGATATATCATAAAAATCAGCAAGCAATATTAATGTTTCGTAATCTGGTCGTACTGCTCCTGTTTCATATCGTGTATAGTTAACTCTGCTTAAATTCAACTTTTCCGCCAATTGCTGTTGCGTCAACCCTTCCAATAACCTCAATTGCTTTAGTTTTTTATTAATTTCCATAAATTCACCTCTTCCCCCTTGACAATGTACACTATTTGTACTATAATGTTTTTATAATGTACATATTTTGTACATTATAAACGGAAAAATTAATATTTTTTTTAATCTCAAAATTAAAAACCACAAAAAAAGGAGCATACAAATGATAAACACTAACAAAAAATATTTAATTGATTTAGGGGGAATGCCATTTACTCTAAGTAATTGCACAAGGAATCAATACAGATTGATTGCCCACTTATCTAATGAGGTTGATATAAACGCACTGCAAAAAGCGGTTAATCTAGTTCTGCCAAGGTTCCCAATGTACACAATTACAATTAACAAAAAGTGGAACTCATTACGTGAACTGGAAGTTGTAGATACAAAAATCCAAGTCACAAAATATCAAAATAAATTTCAACCATTTAACATAAAATCAACAGAACCACTTTTTCGCATTATGTATGGTGAAAAATTTATATGTGTAGAAATGTTTCACTCTCTTACAGATGCAAATGGTTGTCTAACTTTTTTAAATAGCATATTAGCTTGTTATTATGAGGTTTTAGGACAACAAGTGGATAAAACAAACATTATAAGTTTTAATAGCGATTGTAAAGATATTGGATTAGAAGACAGCTTTTTTAAATATGCTGAAAAGACTAAAGCTAAAATTAACCCTGCCAAAAGTCTTTTTTCAAAAAGTTTTCACAATAAGTGCAAAGTTTTACCAGATAGACAAGGTGTTGTAGTTACATACAGCCTAAGTGTAGACGAATTAAAGAAAGTTGCCAAACAATACAATGCAACCTTGCACGAATATTTGACAACTATCTTGTGTTTGGCTGTAAACCAACTTAAATCTGAAACCAATAGTAAAAAATGTGTACGTATTCAAATGCCAATAAATTTGCGTAAGAGATACCCTAGCGAAAGCTTACGTAATTTTGTTGCCACAACGCAATTTGATACAAAAAATACTGACAAACAAACTATATTAAATGAATTTAAGAAATACTTAAAACTTGCTACTTGCGATAATGAGCTTAAAGCGTTTATGCAAAATGCCGTATCACTAATGCACGGCGTTTTACGTTTTTTACCACGCTTTATTGGTGATTTTATGCTAAAAACTGGTGACAAAATTTTAGGTGAAAAAGCAAACAGTACTTCTTTCAGCAATATAGGTGTAGTAAACACTAATTTACATATTAACGGAGTTGAGTCTTATGAGTTTATTGAAGGAACACCTTTCTACATATCAAATCTGACCTCTGCAATTTCATATCAAAATATTTGCAATTTCACTTTTTCCAAAAATACTCAAGACGAAAAATTTGAACATTACTTTTTAGAGGAATTAAAAAAGGACAACATTATTCCTAAAAAAGTTATGATAAAATAAAAATATTAATTGCAATGTAATCTTATTGTATTACTACAAATGAAAAAATACAATTC
The DNA here is from genome assembly GCA_910577845.1 of uncultured Christensenella sp. GTDB lineage: Bacteria > Bacillota > Clostridia > Christensenellales > UBA3700 > MGBC100798. Next base: position 6,674 of record CAJTNA010000035.1, read on the forward strand.
TTAACTTTTGTAGCCTAATTTAATTAAAAGATAGATAAGTAAGCAAATATATTACAAACTTTTAAATACATTAAATAAATTTAGATATCTTATTTAAATATTTGTCGTCCAATATTATCAAATTACTAAAAATCATCTCTTAATTGTCAAACTTTTTATTCAATATGCAATAACTAGGATAGTTAATAAGCGAATACAAAAAGTAAAACATAATATAATTTATTAAAACTTAATTGTTACAAAAAAATATAAAATAGTAAAAATTAAACAGACAAGTTATAACTTGTCTGCTTAGTTTTGGTATGCCCGAAGAGACTCGAACTCTTAACGAGAGCGTCGGAGGCTCTTGTTTTATCCAGTTAGACTACGGACATATAAAATATTTAATATCAATATATCTTACCATTATCATAAAATTAATAAACCTACTTCAAAATGCATTTAGTAATACTTTCCTACGCTAAAATAAACGCAAATACAATAAATTGAATATATCAGCATTTAATATTATAATAAGCTTTCGTTTCTAGATAGCAATCAATAGTATTTCTAATACCATACACATTATAATATATCTTTATTATTATGTCAATATAATAATATGTCCACTATTTAAAATAAATTATCATTTTAAATACCAAATTATTTAAATTCAAAACTTTAACTTTTAACCTTATATTTTATTAATTCAAATCTAAATAAATAATATCAATTTTTTATTTTAGTTAATTTTATTTTTTAATAACATTTATTTTTTTATTTGCATACTATTTATTAGGGATATAAATTTTCTTTTATTTTCTCTTATGCGACCTTCATAATTTAAAAAACTTCTCTTAATCAAACCTTACAAAAGCTGGACTTAAACTAAACACTTCAAAAAATCGCTTCTTTTATTTTTTACGCTACATATTATACTGAACTATAGCAACTGACTAAGTTTGGAATAATATGTAGTATTTTTTTCCAAATTAATTTCCATACAATATAAAAGTTTATCCCCTTTAAAAAAGCTAAACACTCTAATATGATTTAGAGTGTTTACTTTAATTATTAATACAAATTAGTATTTTTCTAAAATAATACAAATAACAAAGTTATAAAAATGTTTTATTACATTTCATATTTAACATTATCTACATTAAATTTTTAAAAAACATTTCAAAAATCGATACTATTCAAATAAAATCTGCAATATCTATCTTTCCGCAAACTAC
>CAJTNA010000036.1 GCA_910577845.1 uncultured Christensenella sp.
AACATAAAAAGAATAGGGATAATCTTTTTAGCAGTAGCCATAGTTTGTCTTATGGTTATTGGTTGCTTAAGCGTTAATAACAATGGAAATGTTACTTTATTTGGTAGCTCAAATCAAGATTTTTCAGCTCAAGGATATAATAGTGGCAATAATGGTAGTGGTATAAGTAATGATACTATTACAAGTGATGGCGAAGTTGAGGAGCAAGAGGAAACTTTTGACTTTGAGTTAGGCGTTACTGGAAAGACAATGGAGGAAAGTTGGAAAGAGGCAGTTGCAGAAGCATTATTGCCAGAAAATAGTGGAAAGACTATAAAAGTTAGATTGTTAAAAGATTGGATTGCAAGTTTAAATGACGATTATATGACATCTTTTGGTACTGATACAACAGAGAAAGCTTTTGTTGAGGGTACTATAAATGTTCCTGAAGGTGCAAATATTGAATTGCATTTGAATGAGAAAAAGATTGATAGGGGATTATTTAGACCAAGACAAAATGGTCACGTAATTACAATTGCTGGAACATTAACAATTAGAGATACTGATACTGCAATGTCTAAACTTTATTCTATTTATGAGCAATCTCCAACATTGCTTGCAAGTGTTAAAAATGTAGGTAAAATAACTGGAGGTGCATCAGATTCCTCAGGTGGTGGTATTGTTTTATTAGAGGATTCTCATTTAATAGTAAAAGGTGGAATGATTTGTCAAAATCGTGCTGGTAATAGTGGTGGAGGAATAAACGTAAAATTAGCAACACTAGATTTTTATGATGGTGTTGTTAATAATAATACTGCACCGAATTCTTTAGCAATTGGTGGAGGGGTATCAGTTGTAGGGTCAGAAGCCAACATATATGGCGGAATATTTGCAAATAATGAAACAGAATATCACGGTGGAGGATTAGCGGTAGATAATTATGTTATTAGTAGTAGTAATTTTGTAGAATCAAATGTAACAATTAAAAATGGAATTTTTGTTAATAATAAAGCTAGATATGGTGCGGTTTCTGTTTATCGTTCTATGTTGGAGATATATGATTGCAAAGTTATAGATAATGTTGCAATAAATACTGGTGCAGGAATAATTGCTTGGGATTTAGCAACTCTTAAGATGTATGGTGGTTTAGTTTCAAACAATAGAGCTGAATATGGTTTGGGTGGTATTTCTACGGAAGAGACAAGTGGAGGTGCAGTTATGGTTGGACGAACTTCATCTTTTACAATGGAGGGAGGTGAGATTTCCAATAATGAACTAATTAATTCAGCTAGTAGTACTTGTAATGGTGGCGGAATTGGTGGACAGCAAAATGCAAGGATACTTCTTTTAGGCGGAGTAATTAAAAACAATAAAATTATTGATTTGGGAGGTGCAGAATCTCTTGGAGGTGGTGTTTGTAATCTAACGAATACTGGTGAATTGGCTATTGGTGGTGATTTGCAAGTGTATTCAAACGAGGTAAATGGTAATCCGTCAGATATTTTCCTTTATGAGGGGCAAAAACTTAATGTTAATAAACCACTAATTAATAATCAAGATTTTTGTACCATTGGAATTCAGCTTGCAAACAGTTATGGCAATGTAGTATTTACTAATGGATTTAGTGCAAATAACACAATGACACCTAGCAATTTCTTTTTCAATAGTGTTGGTGGTAAAATAGCAAATTTAAGCAACTCTGAAGTAATGTTTGAAAACACTTTGGTAAGTGAAAAGTATGACTATATTTATTATGAAAATAATATCAGAAAGAGTTATAAAGATAATAATTTGACTCACGCACTTAATGACTTTGAAAAAATAAAATATGTAAACAATGGTTTGCTAGTTCTTGGTAATATTGAAAGTTATACCTCAATTAACGAATTTGTGTCAAATATAAATTTTGATACCACAAATATTAAATTGATAAATAGTCAAGGCGTTTGGGTGCTTGATAAAGGTGTATTAAATGAGGATATAGGCATAACTGTAAATATGCTTGCGGATGAAAATGAGTTATCAGTCGGAACAGGCTGGATAGTTGAAACCTATTCTGAAAGCGGTGATATAATTGAAACAATCTACTTATCAGTGTTGGGTGACCTAACTGGAGATGGCAAGGTAAACTCTGCGGACTTAAATTACTTAAGGCAGTTGGTAATTAGTGACAATATGTTTGATAGTTTGGACATTAAACCATATTTGCAACTTGCAACATTGATAGTGAATAAAAATGGCATATCAAGCGGTGATGCAGATATACTATGGCAAGTGGTGTTAGGCAATATTGATATAAGATATTTCATTTAAAAATGTTAGATTAAAATTTAACAACAATTAAATTTATAGTTTAATACTTAATAATAACTAAAATTATACTTAAATTTAATAATAATTAAAACAACCTAGTTACGGATTTTGTATCTAGGTTGTTTTTTTTTGTGGTGGTATTTAAAGTCCCGTAGGTTTAATATTTACCACCAATTTAGGGGTGCTAAATTTGTAAATTTTTAAAAAAGCTTGCGAAAATCGTGCTTATTTTAAAAATCGTTTAATTTTATAACTTTACTTGCTATAATTGTGCTTTTGTAAAAGCTTCAAATTCTGTAGTCATCTCGCTTTTAACAATTCCTTTTGATATATTAAGATGAAGCACACAATTAGTCTTTTCTAGGTCACTGCCTACAAAATCACGCATTATTATATTTATGGCATTTAGATAACTTGCATTGCTTTCCATATTGCGAATAAAGTTGCTCATATTTTGGTTATGTTTTTTTTCTAATTTTTCAAGATTACCTAAAAGTGATGGCAATGTTAACTGACCTTGCAAAATGGTAATACGATTTTGATTAGATAAAATATGTTCCATATATTTTGGTAGAGCTTCCTTTATAAATTCCTCAGTGGATTTTTTGTTTTCCACCTCATCATAAAGCGAATCAAGTACAGCGTTTTCTATTGTGCAAGAATCATTATTGCGTCTAAAAAGATATGGGTAATCAGAAGAATTTGCTGAATTGTTACCCCAAGTGATAACTACTTTACCACGAACGTCTTTAAGTGTCAGGCTTGCAATAAAATCCAAATCAGTATAAGGTGTATTATTTTGTATAGCTAAGTCAAGTAGACCAGTATCTTTGAGTGCCTCTATTACATCTTCTTGTGAGTCATTTTTAAAATGTTGAAAATCCAATATTAAAAATTCACTTTTGTTAGTCTGCATAAAAGCAACAATGTCTTTGGCAATACTTTCAAAGGAACAACCACTTGTATCAGGTCCGTGAAAAATGTTTAACTCACCATTTTTCTTTTTATTTACTCTTATGTCAAAGTATCTGCAACCAAACGAAAGTTGTTCACCAATAGTGTAATTTTGAGTGATTGTCATAGCCTTATAAATGCTGTGCAACTCGGAAGTTCCGCTATCGTGAGAGCCTAGTAAAGCGATTTTTGTAATAGGTGTATCGTCTTTAATCTTGCTTAGCCAGTTATTATAGAAAGTTGCTTGCTTATCATCAAGTTTTATTGGCTCATTTTTTGCACACGCTGTCAGCGAAAATGCAACAATAACAAGGAATAAACAAGTTAAAAATATTGCTGAAAATTTTTTCATAATCTCTCCTTAAAAAAGTCTCTTGTATGATAAAAGCAAATAGAATGTAAATTTTAATACATATAAACTAATGTGCATTTTTGCTTAAGTAACAAATGCTTAATACAATGAGTATTATACTACAAATAATTGTAAAAGTAAAGACATTTAAATGTATATTAATAGTGAAATAAATTTTGATAAAAATTACTAAATGCAATATTTTAATATTTTTAATGTAAATAAAATAAAATAAATATATAAAAATTTTCCGAAAATGTAAATAAATTCTATGTAAAATTGCTCTATTGTGAATTATAATTAAATTATCACCATTGGTGAAATAATATTTTTTTAGGAGGACCATAATATGGTTTACAAAAATTGGAGCAGTGAGTGGCTAAACTGCTACGTAAAGCCACAAGTAAAAGAGAGGACATACGCTAAGTACTGTCATTTGATGAATAGGCACATCTTGCCTGAGTTAGGCGATTATCATTTAGATGAATTGTCAACACGTGTGTTACAGCAATTTGTTAATAAATTGCGTGATGATGGATTTGCAAGTGCAACTATCCATGGTATGATTTCGCTTTTGAAGTTGTCATTGATTAAAGCGGTAGAACTAGAGATTGTAGATAAAGAATATACTACATATCTAAGCAGACCAAAGATTCAAACAAAAAGGGTAGAATGTTTTTCTATCCAAGAACAACGCAAAATAGAAAATTATGCATCTATCTTAGAGCGACCTAAGTATTTTGGTATTTTGTTGTCACTTTATACTGGAATGAGATTGGGTGAACTACTTGCACTTGAGTGGTCAGACATTGATATCCGAAAGAACATTATCAAAGTAACAAAGTCTTGTCACGATAGTTGGAAAAATCACGGATATGTTAAGGTAATTGACACACCTAAAACATCAAATTCAGTACGTATTATTCCTATGCCTAAGGCTTTAATTCCTTACTTTAAAATTATGCGTAGACAAGCAGTTACAAAGTTTGTCATACCAGGACGTACACCTTATGGTGCGGAGGTAAGGACATATCAAAGATTTTTTGAGAGTATGTTACGGGAAATTGGCGTTGCACACAAAGGCTTCCACTCTTTAAGGCACACTTTTGCTACTAGAGCACTTGAATGTGGTATGGATGTTAAAACATTGTCAGAAATTTTGGGACACGCTAGCCCAATGATTACGTTAAACAGATATGCTCATTCAATGTTTGACCACAAGTCATCAATGATGAATAGACTTGGCAGACTATTAGTAAGGACTCAAGATAATTTTAATTAATTTTCTTAAATTTTTCTAATTTTTTTATTTTCTGTTTGCTGTTTTTATGCAAATAGTATTTTTAAGTTTTAATCAATTTAAGTTTTTTCTTATCTATCTAAATTCTTAATTGACAATTACCTGTTTTGATATTATAATTGTATTATATTTATACGAATTTTCGTATTGTATTACGACACATTAGTAACTTTATTATTGTGCGAAGTTAATGGTAAAAACATAATTTTATTCTTTTGAAAATTAGCATAAATAAACATATGTATAACCATTTAATTAGTAATTAATGGTGTAGTATTATTGTCAACATTTATATTATTAGCTATGTTATTGACAGCTTAGCTAAAATAAAGTATTAATCAAAGGGGAATTATGGTATCAGCAAAAAACAAAAAACTTATAATAGTTATAAGTGCTGTTATGACAGTAGTTTTGTTAGGCATTGTTGTAACAGTGAGCGTGTTGTTTACACGTTTAAAAGGCAGTAAATATGAAGATAACTGGTTTGCAAGTATGCAGTACGATATTGCAAAGCATTCTGTTATTGTAGAAAAGGAAAAAGGTAAAGATTTTGTAATTTTACAGCTTACTGATATGCAACTTTGGTCAAACAGCAAGGATAATGAGGCATCGTTTGTCATTGCCGAAAAGGCTATACAACAATCAAGTCCTAATCTTGTTGTTTTTACTGGTGACAATGTGTCTGGTGTTGGTGCTCCTGGACTTTTGAAAACTTTTATAAAAAAAGTCGAAAGCCTTGCAAAGGAATATAACTTTTTGTGGGCACCCGTTTTTGGCAACCACGATAATGAAATGCGTGCTACTCCAAACTGGTCTGGTGACCAATATCTAAAAGCAAGTGTGGATAATGGTGGACATTGCTTGTTCCGCAAAGGTCCAACAAATTTAGGTGATGAGTTTGGTGATTTACTAGGTAATTATGTTATAAATGTCAAAGAGGGTGAAAAAATCGTTCAGTCACTTTATATGTTAGACAATAGTGCTTATGCAAATTACTCACAGCATTTAATAGAAAGTATCAAGCAAAGCGAGGGCAGAAGCAATAAGGAAAGACCTTTCCCTTATGCACAAATTGCTTGGTGTGAATGGCAAGCGAAAAATATAAATAGTATTGCGGGAGGAATTGTTCCTAGTATTTTCTTTACGCATTGTGCACCATATGAAATGGGACACACCCTTTTTAAATATGTTGCTGGCAATGATGAAAAATTGAATACAGAGGATGATTTGAAAAAGCAAGACAAGGAGGGGTATTGGACTTTAGTTGGTGGTTATTCAAGTGGAAATGCAAGTGATGAGCCAACTATAAAACCCGCAAGTAGTGCAATAGAAGCCTTAGATTATCCTTTTGTTGATGGTAAACAACTTAAAGGTTTGGCTGGTAGATTTGCATATGTGCCAGGTCACGCATTGTATAATACAGGTATAGTTGAAAAAATGAAAAATTTTGGTTTGAAGGGCTGGTTTGTTGGTCACGACCACGAAAATGATATTATTTTTGAATATGACAATATTATTTACGGATATGGCTTAAAAGCTGGTCCGTCACCAAAACCTTGGAATGACAGCTACTTTTTTGGTGGCACAATATTAGTAATGAATGAGCAAGGCAATATCACAGCTAATCATTTGCAGATTATTAAGGCAAGCGATTATTGGAAAACAAGAACGCTAATGGCATAATAATCAAAATTTATCATTAAAGATAATGTAGTTAAAATTAAAAAATTGCGGGATAAGTATTTATTCCGTAATTTTTTATTTATTGCATATAAATTTTTTGTGCTTTGCCAACTATTTATAGATTTTTGATTAAAGAGGGTTGACCAATACTATTCTTAAAAATTATATTTGTTTATTAGCTATGTACATATCAAAGGATAATTTTAAATTTACATCTTATAAATATAAATATTAGTTTTGAGTCAATTTAAATAATTTATTTTTAATAAAAATTAAATAAACATTTTTATTTAATCTTTATTTGGCTTAAAATTGTTGAGCCCTAATACAGCATAAGTTAGTTTATCTTATTGATACTTGTAGTTAAAACAAATAAATTTTTAGTAATAATTATTAATCAATTTGTTTAAGCCAACTATTGGCTTGAAAGATTAAATGATAACAACATAAACTAACAAGGCAAAAGAATGAAATTTGCCTTGTTTAATTTTTTGTAAAGTTGTAATTTTGCAAAAAGTCGAATTTTTAAAAATACCCACCGAAAATCGGGGGTATTT
>CAJTNA010000037.1 GCA_910577845.1 uncultured Christensenella sp.
GGAAGCTTTTGTTTAATTTGAGTTTTCTCAAATTAAACGACACATAATTTATATTGCGTGAGCAGTATGAAATTGGTTATAATTAAATCAAGACAAATTTGTGGCAAATGCAAATGTAAAGAAAAAATGATTAAAATTATGTATAAAAGATTTACTAAAATATCATTTTATTACTTAAGCAAGGGGTTGGACAAGCTGTGCCAAGAGGATAGCGAAGTACAAAAATGTCTTGCAATAATTCCAAACGGAACAAAATAAAGCTTTTCATTTTAGGTAGTTCACAATATTTGGTTATGTAAAAGCGAAAATGGCGTATACAATTGCAAATATATCAATAGTTGCGATTGTGTGTTTGCTATTGGTGGTGGCTCAGTACTATATACAGCTAAAGTAGTACGATTTGCTATCAGTCAAAAAGATAATTACTTAAGTAAGTTTTTTGGTTAAAATATGTCAAAAATCGGGGGTAATTGTAGTTTGATTGATTGGGTTTAAGTGATATTTCTACCAAGAAAATTGCGGAATTAGCTTTGACAGATAGTGTTATATTGACAAATGCGAGATATTTGAGTTATAATGACATTGTTAATATTTTAGAATGTGCAAGGAATGGTGAGTTATGATTAATACAAAAATAATGGCAGGCAAAAATGTTATTGATAGATTAAACTTTGAAAGTGTGTATTCAAAGGCTAAAAGTGTGTTAGTTATAACGGATGTGTTTGGTGGTTTTAATTGTACAAAGTTTAAGATTAAAAAGGCGTTTTCTAAGGATATTAAAATCAATTTTATTAAGATAAAAGATAACAATTATGCAAGTTTTGAAAATGTTGATAAGTGTCTAGCTATTGCAAATGCAAACAATGTGGATTGTATCATCTGTGTTGGCAGTGAAATAGCGATTAATGTTGGTAAAGCAGTAAATGCAAATTTAAATAAACAACTAATTTGCATTATTACTATGGAGGGAAATCATCAATCAATATTGAGTAGTCATTATGAACTTATTAAAGAGGATACTAATATATTGTACGCCATAAGCAAAAGCGGAGCAATACCTAATGTTGTTATGATAGAGGCAAAATTGCTTGACAAGTTTGGTGAAATTGCAAGACTTGGTATGGAACTAGGAATTTTAATAATGAGTCTTTTGACTATTACAAATGTTAATGATGAATGTGAAAAACTAAATAGCATATCGGCACTTGGCATAGTTGGTAAACAAGAAAGTGTGTCTTTAGTAGACTTAGTAACTGCTGAAATGCTTGTTGGATATGATTTTATTAGTATACCTAAAAATGTTTTGCACGAGTTTATATTGCGAGCTGTTAGATTTACTGATGTAAATTATTCCTTAATCTTGGCTTTGATAATGAAAAAAAGTATAAATAAAATTGTTCAAGCAATTAGCTATGAGGATATAAGGATTTTAGGGAATTTATATGGAATTAATGCTACAGATATTGAGGACTGGAAAGAGCAACTTTACAAAGTTATAAATAATAAAATTATAAATTACTTTGTGGAAAAAGATATTCCAAGCGTTATTAATGAAATTGGTCTTAATAGCAAGGAAATTGAGATAATAGCAGAGGAAATATTTGCAATTAAACAACAAAATAATGAAGAGGAAGAAATATGGCTAAATAATTTGTCAAAAATAAAAGATTTAGTTTATGGCAATTATGAGTAAATGATTATTAAATAAAATTAGTGTTAAATATAGAGGTGGGTTATGAATTTACAAAAAGTAAATGAATTTTTCAAAAAAGATACTTTAGCACAGCTTTTAGGTATTGAGATTTTGCAAGCGAGTCCAGAAAAATCTGTGTGCACAATGGTGGTTAGTGAAAATTTTTTAAATGCAAAAGGTGGCGTGCACGGCGGAACAATCTATTCTATTGCGGACTTTGCTTTTGCTGTCGCAAGTAATTTGAGTGGTAAAGTTACTGTCACACTTGATGCTAATGTCAGTTATTTTAAACCTGCTAAGGATAATATTTTGGTCGCAACTGCCGAGTTGGTGAGTGTTACAAGACATACTTGTAATTATAGTGTAAGCGTTTGTGATGGTGAGAATAGATTGCTTGCAAAAGTCAACTTGAATGGATATAGGACGGATACTGATATAAATTTTGATTAATGTTTTAAAATTTGCTTTACAAAGAAAAATTATTTTGTTATAATACATTTGTTTGAGTTTAGACTCAATCCTTACTCTCTTTGGAGAGTCAATGACCATAAGGAGGTGCTATATATGTCTAAGTATGAAATTCTTTACATCATCAATAATGACGCAAGCGAGGAAGCTAAGCAAGCTGTTATTGATAAGTTGGAAAGCATTGTAACTAGCAATGGTGGCACAGTTGAAAACATTGATAAGTGGGGTACAAAGAAATTTGCTTACACTTTACAAGATTATTCAACTGAGGGCTATTATGTGCTTATGAACTTTGAGGCAGATGCTAATGTTCCTGCATTACTTAACAGACAAGTTCAAATAATGGACAATGCTAAAAGATGTATGATTATTAAAAAGTAATTTATCGCAAGCTTATTAGCGGTAAAGCTGTGAAATTTTTTGTTAGATGATTAAGAAACACTTGTTTTTAGTTATTAAGCATAGTTTTCACAAATTCTAAGGAGTAAATTATGAATAAAATTCAGATTATTGGTAGATTAACTGCTGACCCAGAACTTAGAAGTACTGGTAGCGGTGTGCAAGTATGTTCATTTACAGTTGCTGTTAATCGTAGATTCAACAGAGAGGAAACAGACTTTTTCCCAGTTACAGTTTGGAGAGAGGCAGCAGTAAATTGCAATAAATTTCTTGCTAAGGGAAGCCAAGTAGGAGTTTGTGGTTCATTGCAAATCAGACGTTATGATGATAAAGACGGCATTAAACGTACAGCAGTAGATTTGCAAGCTGACGAAGTGGAATTTTTATCCGCTAGAACAGAAGCAACACAACCTCAAAATGGCAAAAGTAAAGATGACAGTAGTCAAGTAGCAGGTTTAGAACCAGTTGATGATGACGATATGCCATTCTAATACACTTTTGCAATATAAAATTAAGGAGTATAATAATGGAAGAGAAGAACGTTAAACGCCCTGTTAAAAAAATGCCAAGGAAAAAGGTTTGCATTTTCTGCGTTGAGAAAGTTGACGAGCTAGATTATAAAGATGTAGCTAAATTGAGAAAGTTCATTACAGAAAAAGGCAAAATCTTACCAAGAAGAATGAGCGGTGTATGTGCTAAACATCAAAGAATGGTAGCAACAGCAGTAAAAAGAGCTAGAACTATGGCATTAATTCCATACAGAGCTGACTAATTTAAAAAATATGTTTTTAAACAGACCTTGCTAATCGCAAGGTCGTTTTATTTTTCAGTATTTGCTTTGATTCTTTGAAAAACTGAACTTAGTTCTGGTGAAAAACCAGATATGGCCCAAGCTTCATTTGCTAATTGTTTTGCTTTAATATAGTTTTCAATATCGCAATACGCTGCAGCTAAAGATGTGAGCAAAGCAGCCGATTTGTATTTATAAGAAAGAGAAAGGAATTTTTCCCCTTGCTCTATAGCTGCTTGACTTTTTCCACATTCACGATAAATGCTTGTTAATATAGGCAGAACAATTCTAACATAATTAACTGAATCATTGCGTTCATTTAATAAATACTCAATTGCAGTAATTGCAAGGTTATATGAATTATGTTTTTTTGTTTCTTTAATATATTGCAAAACTACTGCAGTTGGATATAGTTTATAATCAAATAGTTTATAAAGGAGATTTGTAATTTCTGTAACTAGGGAATCAGAGGGCGTAATAAATGATGAATCAACTATATTGCCATCCATATAATAATATTTTTCGCCTTTGTATTTAAAAGGCGAATTTTTAAATAAACCTTTATTTAAGTCATCATTTACTTCTAACATTTTGAACTCCTTAATTGTTGACATAGCAAATTAGTATATTTTATTTAAACTATAAATGCCTAAATTGTTTTGTCAAATACAATTTATCATAAGTATTTAATGACGTATCTAATAAAAAATTAGCTACATAAAAATATTAACATAAATTTTTATTAGATGTCAAGACATATTCAATAAAAACTAATAAAATATTAAGTATGAGTAATATTTCATTAATTCTAAAAGATTTGAGAACGCAGAAAGACGCTTTTCAAAAAGATGTTGCAAATGATTTAAATATAGAAACTAATACTTATGGTTCGTGGGAAAGAGGAAACACTGAACCACCTATTGATATGCTTATAACGCTAGCAAAATATTATGGAGTGTCAGTTGATTATTTGGTTGGTATTGAAAATGAAGATTATACAAAGTCTAGAACGAAAAATGACAATATTGCTTCGAACAAAAAAGAAAAGATTTTAATTGATATTTTTAGAGAGTTAAATAATGCAGGAAAAGAAGAATTGCTTGATTTTGCACTTTTTATAAAAACTAAACAATAAATTTAATAAAAAAGTTTTTTATAAAAAGCAACTCATAGTATCTGAAAATTAAATTCTTACTAGACCTTGCTAATCGCAAGGTCGTTTTATTTTAATCAATGCTTAATAAAAGATTAATGTTAATCGCACTTTAATAAGCACCAAAAATGGTAATTAGTAGTAACTGAACTTAAATCAGAACTTACTTTATTTATCAAAAAAGTGTTAATTTTGTTTAAATTTGAGTTTTCTCAAATTTAATAATATATTATGAGTATTATCTACAGTTGTTATATTTAATTGGTAAAACAATCAACTATTTTTTGTATAAGATATTATTGACTTATAACCAATAAATTTAAATTGCAACAAAAAAGTATTTGAAGACAAAGTTTTTTAGGTATTAGCAGTTGTTATAGCCGATATGAAATATAATTTTGTTTAATTTATTTATTATTGCTTGTAAGTTGACATTAAGTTGTGATATAATTAATTCGAAAATTATAAAACTTATAAGGAGATTTATATATATGTACAAGATTAATAATCCAATTGCTGAAAGTTTGAAAGGCAAAGTTATTATGGATGTTACAAATGTTGAGCAAGCAAAAATAGCAGAGCAAGCTGGTGCTGGAGCTGTTATGGCATTGGAAAGAGTACCTGCCGATATCAGAAGGGAAGGTGGCGTTAGCCGTATGAGTGACCCTAAAATGATTAGAGAAATTCAGAAAGCTGTTAAAATTCCAGTAATGGCTAAATGCAGAATTGGACATTTTATTGAGGCAAGACTTTTGGAAGCTATTAATATTGACTTTATAGACGAAAGTGAAGTTTTGACTCCCGCTGATGATGTTTATCACGTTGACAAAATGGCATTTAAAGCTCCATTCGTTTGCGGTGCAAGAGACTTAGGTGAAGCACTTCGCCGTGTTCAAGAGGGTGCTAGTATGATTAGAACTAAAGGTGAGGCTGGTACTGGTGACGTTGTTCAAGCTGTTAGACATATGAGAGCTATGCAAGCTCAAATGCGTGCAGTTAAATCAATGAGCGTTGACGAACTTTATGAGGAAGCTAAAAAACTTCAAGTACCTTATGACCTAATTAAGTATGTTCACAAAAATGGTAAATTGCCAGTTCCTAATTTCTCAGCTGGTGGTGTTGCAACTCCTGCAGACGCAGTTTTAATGAGACATTTAGGTGCAGAGGGTGTATTTGTTGGCAGTGGTATTTTTAAATCTGGTAACCCAGCAAAAAGGGCAGACGCTATCGTAAGGTCAGTTGAAAATTATACAGATTTTGATTTAATCGCAAAATTGTCTGAAGATTTAGGTGAACCAATCGTTGGTATAAATTGTGATGAAATAAGAATCAAAATGGAAGAGAGAGGCAAATAAGCTTTAATTCAATAATGCATTTATTGAATATATGTTTAGCCAATAAGTTGCTTAAAAATTTAAAATTTATCATAATACATCAACACTCTAAAAGGGAAAATTTTAGAGTGTTGAGTTTTTTGTAAAGCCGTAATTTTGCAAAATGTCGAGTTTTTAAAAATACCCACCGAAAATCGGGGGTATTTTTTGATAAATGTGCTAAATT
>CAJTNA010000038.1 GCA_910577845.1 uncultured Christensenella sp.
CGGGAGCAACTGGTTTAGCTGGTGAAATTGGACCTACTGGCCCAACTGGAGCAACGGGAGCAACTGGTTTAGCTGGTGAAATTGGACCTACTGGCCCAACTGGAGCAACGGGAGCAACTGGTTTAGCTGGTGAAATTGGACCTACTGGCCCAACTGGAGCAACGGGAGCAACTGGTTTAGCTGGTGAAATTGGACCTACTGGCCCAACTGGAGCAACTGGTTTAGATGGTGCAATTGGACCTACTGGTCCAACTGGTACAGCCGATTTGAATGCTTATGGTGGATTATATAATACAACTCCACAAACACTTAACTTGACAATAGGTGGTACAACACAGCTTCCTATAACTACACCAATGCCGTTGGAAAATGTGACATATGCACCAGCTAATAGCATTACAGTAGGAACTACTGGTGTATATGAAATAAATTATTATACAAATTTATCAGCAGCACTTGGTACAACTGTAACTATGTCAGTGCGTAGAAATGGAACTGCAATTCCTCAAGCAACTATATCACGTGTTTTATCAGTTGGTGTAGCTACTCTATATAATGGTAGTTTTATTATTTCACTTACTGCTGGAGATGTGATTGATATGGCGTTGTCTGCATTACTCGCAGTTGGAGTTACTTTGGGCGATGGAGTTAATACTACTTTAACAGTTAAACAAATAAGTGTATAAAAGTGATAAAACTACTGATATTGAAAATTTAGTTAAAATCTATTTATTTTAAATTTTATATAGTAGCTTTAATAAAAATAATAACTGCCAAATGGCAGTTATTATTTTTTAATATGTAAATCAAAGTAAAAATATATTGTTTTGACATTTAATTAGCTTTTTGTTATAATTGAGAAAGAGTAGAGAAGTATTGGAATAATTAAAATGAAAATCAAAAATAAAATATCAAATAAAAATATTAATATACAAAATTCAACATTTAAGGATAAGTGCAAGCTTGTTTTTATAAAATTAAAAAACTTACTTACAAGTAGCATTTATCCAGATAATTGCAATTGTATAATATGTGATAAAGAAATACCAATCGGTTCAAAGTATGGATTATGTGATTATTGTTATAATAAATTACCATTTAACAAACAAATGTATTGTGTAAAATGTGGCGTTCCAATAGAGAACGAGGCCACCTATTGTCTTATGTGTCAAAATAATGGAAGGCATTTTGATTTTGTAAGGAGTTGTTTTGTATATGAAAACGAGATAAAAAAATTAATTTTAAATTTAAAATTTCATAATTGTAAATGGTTAGCAAAATATTTTGCCGATATGCTATTTGATTGTTACAATTTATATGATTTAAATGCAGAGCTGATTATTCCTGTACCTATTTCAAAAGAAAGAGAAAAACAAAGAGGTTATAATCAAACAATGATGTTTGCAAAACCTTTAGCAGAAAAGCTTAATATACCTATTGCAACTGATACAATTTTAAAAGTTAAAGATGTTTCACCGCAAACTAAATTGTCTGGAAAGCAAAGACACGAAAATGTAAAAGGTGCATATAAAGTTTTTAATACCACAAGTGTGAAAGGTAAAAGAGTATTGATAATAGATGATATTTTGACTACTGGCAGTACTATGGATGAAGTGGCAAAACAACTTAAAATAGCAGGTGCAAGTGCAGTTTATGGTTTGGTACTGGCAAGTCCAAAATACAAATTATTAACTGATAATCTTGATGCCCAAAAAGTTGATACAATATGGTAAGATAAATAGTGCAGATGTAAATTGTTTAAGGAAAATAGTTGGTGGTATAAGTATTTTTGAAGCTTTAGAAGATAAACCATATTTGCAACTAGCTGTGATGATAACTAATGTTGGCGGTATAAATAGTAGTTGTAGTGATGTACTTTGGAATATAATTTGTAATAAAGATAAAATTATAAATTACTTATAATCTAATTATGCGGTTATTTTTAAAAGTTAATACTAAAACCCGCCAAAAATCGGTACTAAATTAAATTTTTAGCAAAATTATTGGTATATTGGTTTAATTTTTGTTGTAGAATGATTAAACAATTATTAAAATTCAAATTTTAATTAATTGTAAAAAAACAAAAAAAATATTGACATTTTAAGTCTTTAGTATTATAATACGATTAATAATAATTGGAGGTCTTAATATGGCTAGTAAATCAACAAATTCAAATAATAATGAAAACAAAAGCAAGAAAAAATCATCAAGTGGTGGTAGTGGTTGGAGTTTAAATAAAGTAAGCTTTTATACAATTTGTGCAGCTGCAATCATTTACCTAGTTTCAATTATCCTTGCAGCAATAGGTGGTAAGGTTGCAGGACTTGCAGGTATTTTCCAAAATATAGCAGCAGCTATAATGGTTTGCATTGTTGCAGTTAATGCCTGGAGATATGTAAAAAATAAACCAACAATTTGGAAAGTACTTTATGTGGTAGTTTTGTTAGTAATAATTGTTGGTATAATTATTCCATTAGTATTGTAATAAAAAAGAGGGTTCGCCCTCTTTTTTATTTCTTAAGTTATAAAAGATTGTAATAAAGATGCTGTGGTTATTTAAATTGCATTTGTAATATAAAATTTTAATGTAAGTTTAAATTTATTTTAGATTGTTTATTTTATTTAAATGACCAGATTGTCAATACTTATTAAAGATTAAATTTAAAACTATTATAAAATATAAAATTTAAAAATTTCTATATATCTATTGAAATCAATAATTTTGTATGCTATAATAATTTTATAATTATGTCATTATGACAAAAAGGGGATATATATGATTAACAGATTTATTTTGAATGAAACTTCATATTTTGGTTGTGGTTCAAGGTCAGAACTTAAAAAAGAGATTGTTGCTAGAGGCTTTAAAAAAGCATTTATTGTTGCAGATAAAGATTTGGTTAAGTTTGGTATAGTTGATATGGTAACTAAGGAATTGGGTAATGTACCTTATACGATTTTTAGTGAGTTTAAAGCTAATCCTACTGTAAGAAATGTTAAAGCCGGGCTTAGTGCTTTTAAAGATTCTAAAGCAGACTTCATAATTGCTATTGGTGGTGGTTCATCTATTGATACCTCAAAAGCAGTTGCTATAGTAGCAAACAATCCAAATTTTGCAGATATTATCTCGCTAGAGGGTGTTGCAGATACTAAAAATAAATGTGTACCAATTATTGCATTTCCAACTACAGCTGGAACTGCTGCAGAAGTTACTATAAACTATGTAATAACTGACGAAGATACTGGCAGAAAAATGGTTTGTGTTGATCCTAACGATATTCCAATACTATCTATTGTTGATGCAGAACTTATGGCAACTATGCCGAAAGGTCTAACTGCTGCAACTGGTATCGATGCATTAACTCACGCAATAGAAGGTTACATCACAAAAGGTGCGTGGGAGTTATCTGATATGTTTGAGATAAAAGCTATTGAACTTATTGCTAAAAACTTGCGTACTGCCACTAACAATGGCAAAGATATGGTTGCAAGAGAGAATATGGCACTTGCACAATATATAGCAGGGATGGCATTCTCAAACGTTGGTTTAGGCTGTGTGCATTCAATGGCACATCCACTTGGAGCAAGATTTGACATTCCTCACGGTGTAGCAAATGCTTTATTGTTGCCTATAGTTATGGAATATAATATGCCAGCCACAGAAGCTAAATATTGTGAAATTGCAAAAGCAATGGGGGTAGATGTAAGCGGAATGAGTATTAGTGATGGTGCTAAAGCTGCAGTTGAGGCAGTAAAACAGCTTTCGCTTGATTTGAATATTCCTCAAAAATTGAGAGACATCAATATTCCACAAGATGCACTTGTTCAGCTTTCAAAAGATGCTTTTGCTGATGTTTGCACGGGTGGTAACCCTCGTGAAATAACTGAAAATGACATTTTAGAATTATACAAACTTGCGTTTTAATTTTATATAATTATAAATTATTGTGAAACAAAATATTATGGTTAGTACATTATTTATTAACCATAATATTTGTATAAAACCAAAATTTTCACAATTGACAAATAAAATTTAAAGGTTAAAATAATGATAGGTCAAGGTTTAAAAAACTATTTAAAAAATTTAAAATTTATATTTAATCCGTTAGGAACAATTGCATTAGGTTTTGTTATTGGATTGTCATTATTAATACCATTGGTTGTTGGTGCAATTAATACAATGGTGGAATCTGTAAAAGAGATTTTTACTAATGCCAATGTTGATTTCGTAGCAGTAAAAGACAGCTTGATTAAAGCTTTTCAGACATTGAATTGGAATGAGCCTATGGAAGCAGTTAAGTTAATGTTAAGTAGAGATTGGCTAATGCAAACATTACAAATATGCCTTACTTCTTTCGTAGGCAGTATGGATGTTTATACCGTGCCATTAACTGAAGTAATAAATACTTTTTGTAATACTTTAATTGGTGGCTTTGTAGGATTAGTAATATTTGTTATACTAGGTGTTATAGGTGGATATTTTCTTGTAAAATGTTTAGTACGGCGAAATTCTGCAAAAAGGACGTTTAAAAAATACATATTGGCAAACTTAATTGATAATTTACTTTCTTTTCTTTTAATCTTTATTTGTGTTTGGCTGTATACTGTATGGAAATATAGTGTTTTTATAACATCAATAATCATATTTATTTTATTTGGCTTCATTGCATTAATTGAGGGGTATTTTGTACACGGCAATGGAGAGGTTAAATTTATTGAAGTTGTAAATTTTAAAAATATTATTAAATTGTTTGCTGTTGATTTGATTATATTGGCAATAACAGCATTATTTGTAGGTGTATTAATTGCAATTACAAATATACTTGTTGGAATTTTTGTTGGTATTGCCTTAGTACAAATTGCCTTTGCTGTACTAGACTTAAATGCAGAAACTTATGTAATAAGTCTAGTTGGTAAAAAACTAGATTGTTAAAATTGGAGGATATAATAGGTGTGCAAAAACAATTTATTAAAAATAAAAAGGGAATTAATTTTAAAGGGTTAGAGAAAGATCTGAAAAATAATTATTATTTTGGTGAAAAAAATGCTTATTTGATTTTTTCTATATTTTTTACAGCTTGTATAAGTATATTTATTCTAGTTGTTCAATTTTTGACAAATATTTATATTAGGCAATTAACGCTTTTAGAAACAATTTTACCACAACTAATTTTATTTTGTTGTTTGGTAGTTAATGTTTATTTGTATGAACAGATTAAGTTTAGAAAGTTTTCTAAAAATATTGATGAATTTAACATATTAGTTAAACATTTTGAAAATAGAGAAGACAATGAATTTAATAAAAAAGTATTAATGGTTTTAAATAGCAAATATAAATTTTTGCATTTTCCTACTATAGTTTATTTAACTGGACAGATTTGTCAGATAAAACTACCTATTGAGACAATTTTAGAGAATAATAGTATATCAACAATTGAAGATATTGATGAAGCTATCAAATATTTACAAAATAATAGTTTTACTAAAATTGGTTTGTTATTTTATTGCTTGCTTGTATTATTAGATTTTATTTCTATAAAAAAATTAAAAGTAAAAATTTTAACAACATTAGAACATATATGTAAAAAACATAATATTATAACAAAAAGAGTTCATTGTGACAATATTATAAATGATTTGAAACGAATTAAGCAACTAAAGCAAATTAGAGAGTTGATAATTCAAAAATAATATTTTAACTAATTAATTTAGTAAATATAGATTTATTTAATAATTAAAATTAGCAAAAGTATTCATATGTTAGCGATATATTTAAGCCAACTATTGGCTTGAATGATTGGTAAATAGCTTATAAAACAAACAAGGCAAAAGTGTAAATTTTGCCTTGTTTAGTTTTTTGTAAAGTCATAATTTTGTAAAAAGTCGATTTTTTATAAATACCCACC
>CAJTNA010000039.1 GCA_910577845.1 uncultured Christensenella sp.
AAAAATATACCATATTTTACCATATTTTCACAGCTTGTTGCAACACTTTTTTACTTATTACGATAAAAAAATAATTAATCAAAGCTTTAACGATTAGGTTAATTTGTTAAAATAAAATGTCCAATTAAAGTATCTTGTTAATGTGCTAATATAAAAACAACAAAATTATATGCATAAGCATAATAAAAATTATAGGTATTAGAGATTATAAAAAAAAGAAAAAGCTATCAAAAATCGGGGGTATTTTAGCAAAAATATAAAAAAACAATAACATACCGCAAGAGTATGTTATTTGTATAATATCATTATTTAGTTAAATTTATAATTAATCTAAAGCATAACCTAATTCAAAAGCTTTTACATTTGAAGGAATAAACTTTGGTTTTTTTGCAAATATTTTACTAATTGTGTTTACTGCGTTTTCTTTATCAAGTGAACCGCTATGTTTTACATAAGAACCAAATATTACCAAGTTTGCTGCTTTTGGATTTTGTGCTTCTAAAGCGATTTTGTTTGCATCTACATAAATAACTTTAACATCACTTCTATCAACTTTATCAGTTATTAAAGAACTATTTACAATAATAGTACCACCCGCTCTTACACTATTAACAAATTTATCTAAGCTAGGTTTATTCATAGCAATCAAAGTATCAGGAACTGCGATTATTGGTGATGCAATTGGATTGTCATCTACACACACACTACAATTTGCAGTACCGCCACGCATTTCTGGTCCATAAGAAGGTAGCCAAGAAACCTCTTTACCCTCATACATTGCTGAATATGCAATAAATTGACCTAAAGACAAAACACCTTGTCCGCCAAAGCCAGCAATAATAATCTTATCCATTATTTTTCCTCCTTTGCAATGTCTTTAAATACGCCAAGAGGATAAATTTTACACATTTCTTCCTCTACCCATTTCATTGCATCAAGCGGTGATTTACCCCAGTTAGTAGGACAAGAACACAATACCTCAACCAAACTAAAGCCTTTGCCTTCTGCTTGATTACGGAACGCTTTATCAATAGCTTTTTCCGCTTGTTTGACGTGTTTAACATCGTGCGTTGATACTCTTTCAATATAGCAAGGTCCTTGTAACTGAGCAAGCATTTCAGACACGTGAATTGGATAACCATTAAGTTCCACACTTCTACCTTGTTGGCAAGTTGTAGCTTTTTGACCAATCATAGTTGTTGGTGCCATTTGTCCACCTGTCATACCATAAATAGCATTGTTAATAAATATTACAGTGATATTTTCACTTCTTGCAGCTGCGTGAACAATCTCTGCCATACCAATACTTGCCAAATCACCATCACCTTGATAAGCAAAAACGATAGCATCCTTATTTGTTCTTTTAATACCAGTTGCTACTGCAGGAGCTCTGCCGTGTGCAGCCTCTTGCATATCACAATTGAAATAATCATAAGCAAATACCGCACAACCTACTGGTGCTACACCTATAACTTTGTTAGCATTTAGCTTGTCAATACTACTAGCAACCAATCTATGTACAATACCGTGAGAACAGCCTGGGCAATAATGTAAAGGCACATCAGTTAACATCTTTGGTTTTTCAAAAACTTTTTTCATATTACTTGCCCTCCTTTAAAACTTCAGCAACTATATCCTCTGCAGTCATAACATTGCCGCCACATCTGCCATAGAATTTAACAGGTTTCTTGCCGTTAACACTCAATTTAACATCTTCAATCATTTGTCCCATTGATAGCTCAACAGAAATAAATTCCTTAACACTATTATAGTTTGCAATTTTCTCATAAATTGCTGTAGGGAATGGGAACAAAGTAATTGGTCTAATCATACCAACTTTTTTGCCTTGACTACGCAAAATATCAACAGCACTTTTAACAATACGTGCAACAGTACCATAGGCAGTTAAAATAATCTCTGCATCGTCACACAAGTATTCCTCACACAAAGTTTCCTTTTGTTCAAGCATAGCATATTTTGCAAACAATTTATGATTTATAGCCTCAAGTTCGTCTGGTTGAATATAAAGTGAGTTAATTACCCTATGTTCTTTACCAAACCTTGTACCATCAGTTGCCCAATCTGGTCTTATATCTTTAGACATATCTTTCATAGGTGGCAATACTACTGGCTCCATAATTTGACCTAACATACCATCACCCAAAATCATAACTGGCACACGATACTCAAAAGCTTTATCAAAAGCATTATACATTAAATCCATACATTCCTGTACGCTATTTGGTCCATAAACTAACATTTTGTAATCACCGTGCCCACCACCTTTGACAGCTTGGAAATAGTCACATTGAGCTGGTTGAATACCGCCAAGTCCCGGGCCACTTCTTACCATATTAACAATTACGCAAGGAATTTCAGCACCACAAATGTAACTAATACCTTCTTGCTTTAAAGAAATACCAGGTGATGAGCTACTTGTCATTGCTCTAACACCAGTGCCACCCGCACCATATACCATATTAATTGCTGCCACTTCACTTTCAGATTGAATAAACACACCACCAACCTCTGGCATACGTGCAGACATATACTCAGGTATTTCGTTTTGTGGGGTGATTGGATAGCCAAAAAAGGCTCTACAACCGCCACGGATAGCAGCTTCGGCAATTGCTTCATTGCCTTTCATCAAAACTTTATCACTCATTTCTCCACCTCTATAACACAATCAGGGCACATAGTCGCACAAAATGCACAACCAATGCACTTATCCATATCCACAACTTCAGCAACAAAATAGCCTTTGTTATTCATATCGGTAGTGCTAATGCTAATTATTTTCTTAGGACAAGCTGTTACACATAGCCCACAACTTTTGCATAGTGATTTATTAAACGTAACTTTAGCCAAAACACTCATCTCCTTATATAGTAAAATTTATTTTATCATTTGAAATAGACTATTAGTCTTTTTTAAATTATACACTAATTTTTGCAGTTTGTAAATAATATAGCAAGCTATTTTTCCAATTTAAGCTTAGAATTTACCAATTTTATATCCAAATCACAATCACATATAGTCCGATTTTTGCTGAACACAATATTTTCTGCACATTTAACAATCATTATCTTTCCGTTTTCAGATATAAATTCGTTATTCACCACACTTATATTTTTATGCACTGCCCTATCACCAATATTCTCTGGATAAATACTTATCGCATAATCTAAACATTTATTAAATATATTATTTTCAATCAAAACGTCTGTGCAAAAACCACTTTCATACCAACTACGTGCATCATCAGAAATATGAATACAAGGCATATAACACTTATTAAATTTGCTATTTTTAATAACTACTGGTTTTCTTGTCGTAACTAAAATGCCTCTTGTTGGGTCATTGAATACTTCCAAATTGTCCACTATAAGTGAAGCAGTCCAAGTAGTATTTTCTACCATTATTCCAGCTTCCACCACACTAATATCCGCAATATCACAGAGTTCCACTTGAATTATTCTTGGATTTAACATTTTACTACTTTTAACTTTTGCATTACCAACTGGCAATAAGGTTTTTTGATTTATAAAATCTATTTCATCACCTTGGTAAAAACAATTAAAGCCATAAGTTTGAGGGTGGCAATATTTTAAATTAACTATATTATCTTTCACGCTAACTATCTTAAAATGTATGCCGTGATTATTAATAACATCATCACGAGTACCATCTGCTTTTACATTTTTAATATTAATTACACCTTTACAATTAACAAAATGCATAACGTCTGCAAATGACATGGTTGTTCGTCCGTGTTCCTTATTGGGCAAAAAATCGGTATTGACAATACTTATATCCTCTGTGCGTTGACAAAGCACACCCATTCCGTGCATAAACTTGAACTTGCAATTTTCAATAATAATATTTTTACACTCGTCAATAAAAAAGCCTGCACCATCACGTCTTACCCAAGCACATTGATAAGTGCAACCTATTTCAAAAACCTTAGAAAAAGTGCTTATTCTTATATTACCATTCGCTAATTGTTTGCATTTTTTAGCATTAAATGAATTATGCCCTCTATATGATAAAGCTACAACCCTATGAGTTACTCCATTGTTATCGCATTTTTGAACAACACAATTACTTTTATCGTCTGCTAAAAAATACAATCTGCCACAATTAATTTTATATAAAGTGTCTTGATTAATTTTAATTTCTATATAGCCAAAACCCTTATTAACTATGGTAAACTCTGCTACTGTTGGATTTAGATAATCAAATGTAAAATTTTTAAATGTAACATTTTTAGACTGAAGCAATGCAAGCTGTACGCATCTATTGTTAAAGAGAATAGTATTCCCCATACCATCAATAGTCAAATTGTTCAAACTTTTCATCTTAATAGCAATATTACGCATAGAATTTGGCAATTCTTTCTCACTTGCCGTATTAGATATGTACATTTGCTCTCTAATAAAATCTTTATCAAAAATCAAATTATCAATATCCCATTCCAAAGTATCAATGCCTTTAGAATTAATTTCCTCAAAAACCTCACAAATTTTTTGCGATAAATTTTTACTTTCCAAGCTAATACCAAATTCTGATAATCTCATAAACTCTGCCCCCAAAATGTTATTTTAATTTTACCATACTTTGCTCAATTTTGCAAGATGTTATAAAATTTTTATAGCACTATTCCATATTTATTTTTATTTAAAAAAATTAATTGAATCCAAAAATATAATTATCCTTGATGCACTATTTTAGTTTTTAAATTAGCAAACATTTTTCAAGATTAAACAATCCATATTTATTTTAAATAATAATCATTTGTTTATGTATAAATATTACCATAATAAATGAGAGCAAGAATTTGCTAAAAAATTATAGTTTGTTCACTTTTTGAATTTGACCCAACTTTTGACCAAACATTTGACCCAACTTTTTAAGCAAAAAAAAGAAATTGACCTAAAATATAGGTCAATTTCATACACACCAATGCCAAAAAAAGCATTAAAAATGGCTAAAAACTGCAA
>CAJTNA010000040.1:0-1989 GCA_910577845.1 uncultured Christensenella sp.
TCTTGATGGAATTCCCTTATCATAAGTAGTAGATATCTGCTTGCCTTTTATTAATGTAAATGTGCCATAATCTTTTGTTGTTAAAACCAGTGATTCGTCTGCCAATGTATCACTTGGCTTGTCCGCTGGCTTAAAATGTAAATATGCTCCAACAGCTCCGCCTAACACTGCTAATATCACTACTGCTATTAATATTACTTTTAAAAATTTCTTCATAAACTACCTCTATTTTAATAAATTGTTAAATTCTAAATCACTTGGGAAATCTGGAACATTCTTGTCAACTTGCTCATAGATTTTGTCAAAGATTTTATCGAAATTTGTAAAGCCAGATGTCTGCTTGCACAAAAATATTCCGCCACCAATTACTACAACTGCTAATATTATTAAAAATATTGTCCTCATAATCTACCCCCTATCACTCTCTATGCTTCCAACGTCTTTTGCGTTTGCTATTACCATTGCTGTCTGTTTTAATTACAACCTTTTGCTTTTTAGGAATAGCATTTGCTATCCAAACAATTATCTTAATTAAAAATACACCAGCAACAATAATCAATATCCACGTTAACACCTTTTTGAACCAATCTGTTATTGGGTTGTCTGGCTTAATGTTAATTGGTGGTGTTGGGTCATCAACAATATCTATTGGTGAACTTACAACTGGTATAACTGTATATACATCACCTTGTTTGAAAGTTAATTGTATAATGTCAAAATTAAAAAATACACTTTGTTGTGCAATATATGTTTCGTCTAAAATTGGTACGCTATATGGAGTTTTAGTTATTTCTGCCTCTGTCACATAATAATCACTTGTTGCAAACCTAAATAACACAACATTTTCACTACGTAATTGTGCTTTACGTGCATATTCCTTAAAATTATCAAGGTCTTTAGCATTGATATAATATTTTTTTATAAGTTCTGCATCTCCAAGTTTTATATCGTTATAATCAAAAATCTCAATTGGTTTTAAGGTAATAATTTCCTCATCTGGTATGTTTCCAAATATTGTATCCCAAAGTCCAAACTCTTTTAAATTATCCCAAAATGACGGATTTGTTGATGACCAACTATATAATTTTGTAACATCATAATCACCATCAAATTCATAGTAACTATATCCATTTTGAATTTTACCCGCTTCATTATCTACTTTCCGATTGTCGTCAATATCGTCCTCAAAAAGGTCAGCGGAAATATTACCACCTTTTATTGGCAATCTACCTTTATCATATTTTCTATATTCTAAAATATATTTGTAAAGTTTGTTTTCAAACTCGTCTATTTTATCTGCATATGGGTCATAATTTTCTATATTTTCGCATTTCAACAAGTAATATAAACAAGTCCAAAAAGTGCTTGAAGCTTGTATTCTATCATTAGTGTTCCAAGCAATGTTGTAATATGATACTGAACCCGCATTCATAGTTGCTTTGTCTGCAATAAGTCCATATTCAAGTATTTTTTTATCATAATCTTTGTTTTCATAAAGTCCAAGTCCAGTATGAACATAGTTACCTATATTTTTTCCTATAAAAGCGAAAGCTTTTTCATAAAATTCATTATTGCAAGTTACTACAATTGGTTTAGTCTTATATTCAAACCACTCAGCCTTAATACGTTGTAAAACAGACTCGTCTTTAAAAAAATCTTGATGTACACTAAAATAAGCTGTGTCAATTTGGTTCTGCCAGTCTGCACCTTTTTTTGATGTCATTGTTCTATAAAACGTATGCTCAACGTTTAACTTTATAGTTGATAATTTTTCTGGTTTACAATTCAATGTGCTTTCAACATTATTTCCATCAATGCCATATCCTACAGCATAACCAGTGTATGTATAAGACTTATTCACTGGATAATCTACGGCTAAATAGCTATCATTGGTTAATAATTCAACTCCAGATATATCATATCTACGAGCATTGCTGTTCACCCTCTCTGCAATTGTTTTTTGGTCGTGTGAACTGCGATGGTCTACAA
>CAJTNA010000040.1:2088-3971 GCA_910577845.1 uncultured Christensenella sp.
GCTGTTCACCCTCTCTGCAATTGTTTTTTGGTCGTGTGAACTGCGATGGTCTACAACCTTAAACTTATAAAATAAACGCTTATAGTCACCATCTGACACTGAACAAAATGTCAAATTAAACTTTTCATAATTGTTTGGCTTACCCTCATCATCATATCCTACTGCTAGTTGAACTTTGTTGTCATAGCTTGTTGTATCTAATTCTATTAAAGACGGGTTATATAAGTATAAATACAAGCTGTAATTACCTCTATTTTTTTCGTCAAAGCTGTAACAATACTCAACAAAATTTTGCACAATGAATGTATCTAAATTTTTATTAATTGGATATTGTTTTATGTCAAAATTTTCTGCTGATTGCAAGTCATCAAGCACATTTGTGTTATCAAAATTGGTATAGCCAATTTCTGTGTACCCTCTTTCCGCTGCATAAACTTGAGATGTAGTTACAACTGAAAATATAAATGTAATAGCTAGCAATAGCACAAGTGCCACCGCTAACAACCTCATATCAAGCTTATTTAGTTTAATTGAGCTTTTCTTTTCCATTTTTACCTCTACTTTTTTTGATGTTTTTATTTCGTTGTGGCTTATATTTAGATTTTGCAAGCACACTGCCAGCATAAGACTTAGATATTTTACTTGTTCTTTTGCTTCTTAATGTTCTGCTAGCATTGCTAGCCATTGATTTTTTCATATTTACTCCTTTATACAATCTAGCCAACTTATTTGTTGCCTTATTTCACCTATTGTTTCTTTTACAAAAAGTCCATATATTTGACTTTTATGTGAAGACATTGCTATAAATGAACTTTCGCCATTGCTATATATATACATTATTTTTTGCACTGATACTATCAATTTTTTACCAGTATAAAAATCGTTTACCTCAATAAATTTTGCCATATTATCACCTCTCATTTTATTTTTCTTAAAAATCTGTTGACTTTTAAGTTTTTATGTGCTATTATAATAATAGTAATGGCGATTTCTTTTGAAATCACGGCTTATGCATATTGCGTTGGCACTGTCATTACTATTTTTTTTGTTCTTTTTTATTTAAATATTTATCTCTAGCTTTTTTGCCATATTCTTTGGCTTGCTCATAGTCAACTTTATCCATTTTTCCAGTTCTAGGACTATAGTACTGACTTTTGTCATCAATTGTTGCTTGTCGTCTCATAAATGTTGGTTCTGCATTATTATCCAAAGGGTTATTTTTTAGTGAATAATTTTTACCAGCTTTTTCACTATTCCCTTTCCTTTTATGCGTAGTTAAACCAACAGACACGTGTTTATTGTCTATATTGTCCACTATTACGTGTGGATGCCCACCATTTTTATCCTTATGATTTTTTATTAAGACAGAGATTAGATTGCTTACTCCACTTTTTCGCTTTTGAGGTTTTGCCTTGCTTTGCTTTTTGTTGTTTGTTTTCTTTTTACGTGCCATTAACTTACCCCCTTTTTAAGCTTGCTATCGTGTGTGCTAATGCACACGTCTAAATTTGGATAATTCTTAAGCGGTGTGCTTAAATTAAAATGCTGTTTGGTCAAAATGTCCTCGACAATGTATCTGCCATATTTCTCAAAGTATTTTATTATCTTAAACTTGTAGTAATTGTTTGTTACTCTATCGTGAAATGAGATAATATCATTTACTTTTATGACTGATGGCAAGTTGTTTGTCGCCAAAATTAGCTTATAAGAGTACCTAGATTGGTCTTCCAGTTCTTCTAGATACCAACATTTGGCAGTCTTGTTATATACAAGTCTATATTCAATATTTGTGCTATGGTCAATCTTAAATACGGCATTATATACAACGTGAAAAGCAGAGTTATCAATTTCTACAGCTTTTACGCACTGTAAAATAACTCTGC
>CAJTNA010000041.1 GCA_910577845.1 uncultured Christensenella sp.
ATAAAGTATAATAATTATATAATTGTATTGAAATGCAAATAATATTTTATAAAAAAGTATTTTGTTGTAACAAAAATCATAAAACAGCTTATAAAAAAGCGTTAATTTACTTGACTTTTTTACAATTTTCATAAAAAAAAATAATTTTAAAAAAAGTTGTAAAAAACTCTTGACAAATATAAAAATATATTGTATTATAAGTAAGTCGTGAGGCGAGAGTATTGATTAACGACAATGGCGACGGGGTGTAGCGCAGTTTGGTAGCGCACGTGGTTTGGGACCATGGGGCCGGGAGTTCGAGTCTCTTCACCCCGACCAAATATTGCTCGTGGGCCATTAGCTCAGTTGGTTAGAGCAATCGGCTCATAACCGATCGGTCCAAGGTTCGAGTCCTTGATGGCCCACCAATAATAAAATATTCCATTTGTGGTCCGGTAGTTCAGTTGGTTAGAACGCTAGCCTGTCACGCTAGAGGTCGAGAGTTCGAGTCTCTTCCGGATCGCCATTTTTTTAAGCCTCGGTAGCTCAGTCGGTAGAGCAAGGGACTGAAAATCCCTGTGTCGATGGTTCGATTCCGTCCCGAGGCACCAACTGTTGATTGGCTGAGGTAAAATAATAGTAAAAACTATTAAAAAGTTTAGTAATCAATAGTATTAAATATGCTGGTGTAGCTCAATTGGCAGAGCAGCTGATTTGTAATCAGCAGGTTGTTGGTTCGATTCCGATCACCAGCTCCAATATTATTAAAGCAAAATTAAAATTTGAATGGGAGTTCAACGATTAATGCTTTATAATAATATATTATAAGGGCAGGTTCCCGAGTGGCCAAAGGGAACGGACTGTAAATCCGTCAGCAGTGCTTTCGGTGGTTCGAATCCACCCCTGCCCACCACATAGCCTTAGACTGCAATCTAAGGCTATTTTTTTGCAAAAAACGCCTATTTTTTGGGTATATTTTGGGTACGATAGTCCAAATAATCAGCTATAATTTGCAAAATATTGTTGTATTCTGCTTGTAATTTTGCTACTTTTTCACTATCACTTAAGCTACCATCAAAAAATAATTCTTCGTCTAATTGCTCTGGGTGCGTATAAATATTAAGCGTTGTTATGGGGGATGAGTGTCCCATATATAGTGATACGGTCTTTGGGTCAAGTTTTTGCACGCAAATTGCAATCGTCCCAAAAGTGTGTCTTAATTCATGCAAATGGTATTTATCTGTTATTTTGTGTATAGATTTGCTTGCTGTATCATTTTTTAAGTTGAAAATTTTATCTTGTTTAATATCTATTTGTTTCAACAATTTTTTTACTAGAGCAAACATAGGCATATTTCTATCCGACATTTTTGTCTTTGTACCGGGTATATGTAATATGTTGCTATCAAACATAATGTCATTTTTCTTAATAGATAATGCCTCATTGCACCTTGTTCCGGTTAAATACACAAATGTTAAATATAATTTTTCTATTTCACTTGCTGGGCTAGTCGGTAAGTAAAGTGCTTTGAAAAATGCTTTTTGGTCTTTAAAACTCATTGCCTGTCCAACTTTTTTAGTGTGTTTCATTTTTTCTACATTATCACACGGATTTACTTTTATATATCCCAATCGTTTTGCATAATTCATAATATTATTAAGCAAGCCTTGAAGAATTTGTCTTTTGCGAGTTTGTGGTATAGAATATAAAAATTTTTCAATTTCAGCTACCGTATATTTATTTAATGCTTTGTCAAACTTTGCGAAATTTTTAAAGCTAGATTTAATATCTTTAATTGATTTTTCTGCCAAATTAGCTTTTTTATATGGTAGATATTGATTTTGAAAAAACTCTGACAGTAGTATTGTTTTTTTGTTTTCTGTATTTTTGTTTTTCTTCTCCTCCTTTATTTTTTTTACGATTTTTTGTTCGATTTCAGCATTAGTTCTTCCGTATATTGAGCCAAAATCTTTGTTTCTAAACTCTATTAGTCCATTGTCTCGAATTCTTATAGAGCCTTTTATGTTAAGGTTGATAATCATTTTCTGTAATTCCTCCAATATGTTTTGATTATCTAACCCACTACTTATTAAATTTGGTTGTGATGTTTGCAGATAGTTAGCAAATATATTATCTGTTTTAACATCGTCAAACTTAAATAAACCTATTGCAGAGCATACTGCAAATTTAATTGCGTTTGTTTGTTCAGTAAAATGCTGCCTAACAGAATTAAGCTCATTTTCAATTATTGATAATTGAGTTATGTTGTGCTGCAGTCCTATTGCATTGCTTGCAATAATTTGTAAATTGTGTTTTAAAAAGTCTTTATCCATTATTTTCCCCTCCAAAAGTGAATGTTCTTAGATTATATAACAGATAAAGACTTTTTGTAAATGCAATTATAATATTTAATAACCAAGTATTTTTTTTGTATCAATGTTGTAACTTCTTAGTAAACCTACAATATAACCAAGTACCACAGCTCTAAGCTCTGGTTGTATTTCATTGTATAATTTAGCAGTATCAACAAAGCTTTTATCCTTTAATAACTCTTCGTAGTCACGCAAAAATTTTTCTGATAACTCATAATCGGGTCTCTTGATAAGGGGCTCGATTTTTTCTTCTCTTCCAAGTAAGCAATCTGTTGATACTTTGTATAAGTCAGCTAATTTAGGCAAAAGTGCTTGGTCTGGAATTGTAGTACCACATTCCCATTTGGAAACAGTGCTTCTATTTAAATTTAAAATTTTTGCAACTTCTTCTTGACCTAGATTTGCATTAACTCGTAATTTTTTAAATAAATTATTATCATTTTTTGTTTTGTATATTTTACTCATAATATCACCTCGCAGAATAAATTTAACATAAAAGTGATTGTAATTCAATTTTTTTTTAATTATTTTTCAAAAAGCCCTTGACAATCACTTTTAGATTTGTTAAAATGTGATTGCAAGGAACGATTTACCTGCATATTATCTCGTTGAGTTTGAAGCAAAGTTCTCATTAAAAAACCTTGCTACCAATAGGGCGAAATGCCATAGTAGCCCTTTATTTTTGACTGGTGCGTTTGTAAGTATCGTATGAATAACTTTCAAAGTGTGCAGTGCATAAGTGAACGATTGTTATTTTGAATTGAATTGTGCTGCACACTTAGATTTTTTAAATTAGAAGGTAAAAAATGGATATTGCAAAGCTTATAAGTGAATTAAAAACAGAATTTAAACTTAATGATAAACAAGTGGATGCTTTAACAAGCTTTTATATTTTTCTTAATGAAGATTATGAGAAAGAATTGCTTAAGTATTCTATTAATAAATGTCTGGACGATTGTTGCCCTAATGAACTTTTTTCTCAAATGTCGTATTTAGCAGGTGGTTATTTTAGAAATTTAAATATACCATATTTTTGTGTATATAAATTAATTTCAAATTTCGCTAATGAGATATATCAAAAAACATTTAATGATAGGGTCGCAAAGGAGTAAATTATGGCAGATTTAGATTATGACATTGAACAAATAAGGTATTTTAAATACCTTTGGTTTGAAAAATGCAATGTTGCATTTAGCAGAGTTATTTTACAGTGCGTAAAAGCTGTAGAAATTGATAACTCTGCTTTTCA
>CAJTNA010000042.1 GCA_910577845.1 uncultured Christensenella sp.
TCGGTGGGTATTTTTAAAAAATCGACTTTTTACAAAATTATGACTTTACAAAAAAATAAACAAGACAAAACTTATCATTTTGCCTTGTTATTTTTATTAGTAATTTATTAATTAATCAAGCCAGTAATTGGCTTAAATTAAAGTTTATTATTTATAGTATTTTTCAATATTATCTATTGCATTTAAAGTCTGTACTTTCTGTTGCACCTTTAACTCTGCCAACTTGAGTATTGTCACAACTTCTATTACGCAACTCCTCAATTGGATTTAAAGCGATTTCAAACCTATAATCTCTGCCATAGTTTTTTATATACGCATCAATAACTTTATGTGATGGAGTAATTTCTGGTGTAGGGTTCATAATTGCTTGATATTTGAAAAAGTCTGCATCATTAGGCAAATAGTTGACATTTTCATATTCCTCTCTATTTGATGTGAATTGAACAGTATTTTTGATAATATCCCTAACATAGTTAATATTTTCGTGTAATGAAAGTGGCTCTGGGAACTCACCATCACCAATAACCTCTTGCCAAGTCTTGTTTTCATATTTTTGTAGAAGTTCTACCGCCTTGTGTAAGTGTGCAATTTCAATAGCAAGATTCTCTTCCCATAATTGTTTGATATATTTATCTGTCTCAGTCATCATACAAGACCAATACAAATAACACTCATTATACTCGTGCCACAATAGTGTTTCAAACCAAGTAGCATTTGCATCCATTAAATTACCATATTGAGTTACGTGTTCTTCCTCAACAAGTGCAATCTCTTGATATAGCTTTCTTGACATATCGTCAGTTGCCAAAGTTGTAACATTCATATAGTAATTCATTGTTTGTTGCTCTGCCGCAGTTATTATCATAGTTGCCAAAATAGTTTGTTTATCTGCCTCTTTTGAGTTTATGCACCTTCTTACATTGTCCTTAGGGAATCTATGGTGTGCAATAGTTGGTCTTGCGGGCATAATCTCTGTATATCGGCCAACAAGCTTTTCAGCAGAAATGCCTTGTGTCATTTGCAATAGATTAGAATATCTATATAAATGGTCAAAATCTTCTAACAATGCAAAGTCTAAAGCTTTTTTAACATAACAATCTTTTTCACGCTTTGCAAGCTCTGCAGTAAGGTCAACAGCTAATTGTTCATAAGAAATAGTATGCTCAAGTTGACTCTCATTGCAAGGCTTCAATAAAGACACCTTTAGCTGTTGTTGCTTTTCCAAAGCTCTTGTTAAAGCAAGCTCTCGTCTAAGTTCTGTGTCAGCAAAATGTCTTGAAAATTGGTGAGAAAACCAATTTGACTCAAACTCTGTACCATTCATTAAAATAATACGAGTTTTGGTGTAAGGATTTACCTCATACTTGTTGTATGACTTGGGATAAAGTTGCTTCCAGTTTTCAAATGCATCAATCAGCGATATGGGTTTTTCGTTAAATGGATTCATTAAACTACCTCCAAAATTTTATTTTTATTAAATGTATTAAAATATTAATAACCATATAAAAAACTTACTACTAAATATATTGAAATAATATAATTACTACTAATTGAATTAATTTCAAATTTTAATAGTGACTACTTGCATACTAATTAATAGTTAAAAAATAATTTATTTACCCAACTATCAAATATAATATGCTTTATCCATAATTTTGTTGA
This sequence comes from uncultured Christensenella sp., assembly GCA_910577845.1. Classification (GTDB taxonomy): domain Bacteria; phylum Bacillota; class Clostridia; order Christensenellales; family UBA3700; genus MGBC100798. The sequence goes on from CAJTNA010000042.1 coordinate 1,663, forward strand.
TTATTTTTTCATATTTGATTATATCCAAAAAGTTTAAAAGCCATACACTCAAAATAAAAGCTTGGTAAATTTACCAAGCTTTATACTTTATGTTATTTTAATTGTTTAAGTTGTTTAATTTTATTAGTATGAAATATTAAAGCCAAATTTTGATACAGATATTGATGAATCATTGTCTAAAAAGAATAAATCCAAACTCAATATACAAATATTTGCATTAATACCAAGATATTTTTGTTCTTGTTTTTGTTCTTCCTCAGGGGTTGTACCATAATTTTCAACAACTAAAAAGGTAGAATCTTCACTATCTTTTGTGATATCAACATACCCAGACAAATTACCATAATCTGCATCATTCATTGTCCAAGTATAATTGCCTTTCTCTTTTGTTATAATCATACTGAAAATTTCTGTATCATCAATATATTGCAACTCAAATTGTTCAGCATTTGCTTCATTGTAAATAATCTTGAAAGTTGTATCATATTCCTCATCGTATTCAGAATAAACATATTGACCATCAACTTCAGTTCCCTTTTCTTTAATTAAATTGATTGTAGTTTCAAAAGGTTTCTTAAACAAAAAGCACCCGCTTAATGCCATAACTGCTGAACAAACTAACATTACTACAGCAACAACTAAAATTTTCTTTTTCATAGATAACTCCTTAACTTTTGTTACTATTATATTAATAATATTTTAAATATTTTACAAAATTATCAATGACTTATATTTAGTTTTAAATTTTTAGCAAATGTCAAACAATAATTTGTTCACATATTTAGCAAATTAATTATATAATATTCGACAAAATAAATCACAAATAACGAGTAATTATCGTAATACGTGCTAAATACGATAGTTTATCGTATACTAAAATTATGGAAACGTTATCAAAAAGACTAAAAGAATTAAGACTTGAAAACAAATTGACTCAAACAAAATTTGGAAAACTAATAAATGTTTCCCAAGATACTATTTCATTGTGGGAAAAAGGTAAAAGTTATCCCACAATAGAATATTTATATGCAATATGCAAAGAATTTTCTGTGTCAGCCGATTATCTGCTTGATCTAGACAAAAATAATTAAGCCACACCTTAAATGCTTGCAAATTTGTTAGCAATAGTTTTTCAATTCTACAATAAAAAAATATAAATATCATACATTAAAAAAGGTTATTTTATGACAATACACAAAGCAATAGTTACAAGAATTAAACAATTAATGAAAGAAAACAATGTTAATCAAAGCACTTTGTCAAAGATTACAGGAATACCAAAGTCAACAATTAATGACTTGTTAAATTATCGTACAAAAACAACATCTAGTTTATATATAGTTAAAATCTCAAAAGCTTTTGATATTAAATTAAGCAAGTTCTTTGACAATGATATTTTTGATAATCTAGAACCACTTAAAAACAAATAACACTTAAAAAGCAGTTAGAATTCTCTAACTGCTTTTTTCTATTTAAATAATTAAATACATTATTATTAATTACTTATTTCAATATAGATTACTCAATCAATATTATCTATAGTTATATACATTTAAATATTGGAGTTTTATAATATACGCATTAAATTATTTATGCAAGAATAACTATCTCAATTAATCACACTTTGTACTTAAATACAATATTAATATAAGTAAAAATTTAAAAGTTAAATACCCAATACTAATAAATAATTAGTTCAATCAAGAATTGTAAGCTAATTAATTTTGAATAGCATAATTCTTGTTATAAAAATAAAATTATTAAAAGTAT
>CAJTNA010000043.1 GCA_910577845.1 uncultured Christensenella sp.
TAAACAAGGCAAAATTTACACTTTTGCCTTGTTTGTTTTATTAGTTATTTACCAATCATTCAAGCCAATAGTTGGCTACATTTTCTAAACAAATTTAATCAACCAAATTAATTTTTTAGTTAAGCATAATACTCTTATTAATTAAATGGTTAAAAAAGCTTATCTATTTTGCATAAATTTTTGCAACAATAACTGTACTATCATCTCTTGCACCACCGCTAGTAGCAACATTTAGAATTTCCTCTGCAACTTGTTCAGGGTTGATATTATGGCTATTAATTATCAAATCGCAAATGTTATCAATACTTAAATAATCGGATATACCATCTGTTACCATAACCATAATATCACCATCCATAATGATATGTCTATCAGTATAAGGTTTTGCTTCCTCAACTATTCCTAATGGTAATGCACCTCCTCCCATAACATAGCATTTTTGGTTACGTATTATCATACTTTGAGTGCCACCTAACTTAATAATGTCAATTACCCCAGCAGTTAAATCAACCATTGCCATATCTAAACAAGTAAATGATTCACTATTGTATGTTGCAAGAATTTTATTTATCAAAGATAATATTGCATTATTATTAAAGCCAGCTTTATAGAAATTTTCTATCATTCCAATTGTTGATGTAGAGTTAAAGTTCGCTTTTTCACCACTTCCCATACCATCACAAAGCACAAGCATTGTTTTATCATAAGTGACATTTTGAATACTAAAAGTATCACCGCTTGCTTGACTGCCATCCATTGCACAAGTTGCAACACCATATGATATAGCGTATCTAGGTGATTGTTTTAATGAAACTACATCGAATCCAGAGATTTTTGATTGAGAACAATCCACTACCTCAAACACGCATTTTAAAACTTTAGATACTACATTCGGCAAAGCGGATTTTGAACTATCTTTATGCCTTACTGTCAAAGTAACTCCATATACTCCATTTTCTCCACTGACAACTATATCTCGACAAACAATATTGTAATAATATAACTCAGTGATAATTCTTTGTTCGCTTTCACTGTCAAAAAATACTGCACTTCTAATTTCGCTACCAAGCGACAATAACATCTCGCTAAGGCTTTGCATTTGTTCACCCAAAATAATTCGCCCAGCACCTATTTGGTTTTTTCGGTCTAAAATTTTAACTAATCTTTGTGATTTGTCTGCAACAAGATTAATTAATGTATCTTGCCTAGTGCATCTACCTTGCAAGAATGGTGACAAATCATCTTTTGTTAAACAGCCATTGTACATAGCTTTATCAACCAAATCTTTAATTGCAAGTGTTGTATCCCCACCAAGCATTGAAGCACAAAACTTATAATTAGGACATTTTGCACAATGTTCTACTGCAATTTCCCCAGCAAGTTCCAAACTATTGCTTGCAGACACTACAAGTTCTGCACCTCCTAAAACCCCACCTATTTCGCTAAAAACTTTTGCCATATTTGTAAGCTTTCTACTTGTTTCTTGTCTATTGCGTATTACAACTGAATGCTCTGCATTTTGACTTTCACCACCACCAAAAAGATGTATAAAATGGTCCTTAACCCCTTTTGGAATTAACATAAATGCAATTAAACCAATACAGACAGCTAAAATATGCAAATAATCATATTTACCAAAAACATTAAAATAAAGTCCAGCAAAAACATCTCCAATTAAATATGCTACAACGCCAAAGTAAATATTATTTTTTGCAAAAAGAATACTTACAGCAACACAAAGCACCAACCCGCCAACTATTAATAAATTGCCTCCTTCTAAGCCTGCACCTATGCCGAATACTAATGCACCTACAAAGCAGACAGAATTTTTTCCTGAATATATAAGCATTATCAATACAAAAGCTACAATTATATAATAAGGTTTAAAAGTAAATATATCAATAGTAAACAATCCAATAGACAATGCCATAACCAAAGTACATAAGCCAAACAATTCGTCTTTAGCCAAATGATATTTTGCACCTCTGATTATTAAGGCATATAAGCTAATTGTTGATGTATATGTGAAAATTTGAGAAATCACAACACAGCATAATGCGTGAACTATTTGTCCAGTGCTTGAAATATTAAACAAAATAACTGGTAACTGACAAAGTAACGCATATAAATTAGTTTGCAACATTTTCATTGGTCGTAAAAACAAATTATGCAAAATGCGAGCTACAATGAAAACGACTGGTGGTAAAATTGCTATAACTATTCGCTGAACGCTGAAACCAGTTATAACACTTGATATAATATACCCTAAAGACAAAGCAAATACATTTTCTCTACAATAAACCAACCCAACAAATAACCCCAAAGAAAAAGGAGATAACCCCGCTGACGACTTTGCAAAATTCAACAAAATCATCATTGCAAAATAAATTATGTACTTTGCAATAAGTTGCAATGTAGTTTTTCTATTATAAACTTTCCCTTTACTCAATGAATTATTGAACTTTCCCTTTTTAAGAGGTATAATTTGAGGCGATTTCATCGCCTCGCCAAATTCTACATCTGCTTGCACTCTTATCATTTTTTTATCCATAGCCCACCTGATTATTCTTAGCATTTATATATAGTTAAATTTATATTTTACTCTAAACTTAAAAATCAAATGTAAGTATATATTTAAAAATTATTGTCCTTAAATAATAGCAAAATCAAAGTCATAAATATATATTAATATGTCAAAAAATTAAAAATATTCTTTCTTTTTTGTAAAAAAATATCAAAAACAAAGCAAAAAATATTTTTAATTAATAATCTTATATCATTATAATAATTAATTCTATATTAAAAATATTAATATAGCAATTACCCAATTAATGCTATATATACAAAATACCCCCGATTTTTGAGTGATATTTTGCTAAAAGTGTTTTCAAATGACTTTTTTAAATTTATATCCTTTTTATATCTTTACAAAAGCCACAACAAGAAATATGTATATGTTACATTGTTATTTTAAGTCTTAATTTTCAAATCTTTCAAACCAATAGTTTACTTATCTATATACTAATATTAGTCTAATTACATCAAACTTATTTGACATATTGAGTAAAACAAACCTAATCTAAGCCGATTTTTCGGCTTAGATTAATTTTTTGTTTTTTATAAAATTAAATAACTAAATAACAAGTTATTGCATAATTTTTTATTTAGTTTAAATT
>CAJTNA010000044.1 GCA_910577845.1 uncultured Christensenella sp.
AATCTTTCAAGCCATTAGTTGGCTTAAAATAAACTTTATTACCTTTTAAAAAAATATCTACTTTTTAAATTGAAAATACTATTGCTACTTTTACAACAAAATAAACTTATAAAAACACCTTTTTTAAATTAAAATAAAAAAATTATGGTCAATAATCAAACCTTAACCAAAATAAAAGGAACTTTGGTAGGTTTATATAAAGCATTTGCTAGCGTTCAAGCAAGCTTACTCAAATCATCCTCAATTTTAAAAAAATATGTATTACAATATTACTTTAAAATATAAATATCACAATGAAACAAATTAATATAAAATAAATTTTTCATTAAAACAACAAGATACCAACTGGTATCTTGTTTGTTTAAGGTCATTTATACTTTATAAACACTATATTAAAATTAATCTTTTAAACATTGCCATAAGGAGTTTAATATGCCTTGTGTAAACAAATTTAGTAGCTTTTTAGTAAATCTAAAGTCCAAAAATATATATTGATTTATTTTAAATAAACTCATTTATATCTATTCTGCCACATATAGCTTCCCATAGTATTTGTATGTCTGTACTTGCTGGTTCTTTTCCTTTATTCACTATTAATGCTGTTAGTTTTTGCTCCGAACTTAGACTTTCAAAGCCATTATTATTTACAATTTGTCTTAAGTAATTCAAGTCCGCACTATTAACTTTGCCATCTCCAGTTAAATCACCTAGTACTGATAGATATATTTCCTCTACCATCTCTCCACTATTTGTGTATATCTCTACTTTCCATCCAGTTCCAACTGCAAATTCATTGCCATTATTTAACTTATCTGCAAACTTACTATCCGCTCCTTCACCGTATACTACCTCTTTTGCTCCATTTAGCAATTTAATGCTTGTTCCATCATAATTTATATTGCTAATAAATTGGTTTACACTTGTGTTTGGTATTATATTGCCCCATACCAATTTGCCACCATTTACCTCTTGTCGTTTTACATAGTCATTTACTGCGTGTATCAAATTGTTATCTGAATAATTCTTTCTTTTGCCATTTTCCAAATAAATAAAATCATATACATTGCTACTAATAATATTTTCAAACACAACATCACCATTATTTAATGCTGCTATGCTTGACACTTTGTTATTGAAAAAGTGCATATATGGTGAATCTGTATTATAAGTACTATATCCACTTGTAAATGGTTCATTGCCATAATCGTCTGCCAAGCTGATACCAATGTGTGGCTCACCAACCCCCTCTAACGCTCCAGTTATATTGATTTTTTGACCTTGTTTTACATATACGTCTGAAGTCCCAATAATTTCATCATTTTCATCAATTTTGTAGTTGTCAAAAATTTTAAATGTATTACTTACATTTATAACTGCTGTAGTTAAAACATATAGTCCCACACCATCATCCCAGCCTATATTTCCACTTACGGTGCCACCATTTAGATTCACAATTGATACATCATCGTCTTCATCATAAACACCTATTCCAGCACCATATCCTTGGCTTCGTCCATTAGGTTTTGCCATTATTCTATTGTTTACAACCTTACCACCATTAAAAGTTAGCTTAGAATGCATACCAACATAAAGTCCTGCACCAGAACCACCATGAAGATTATCGTTCAACGCAACATTGTCATGTATATTAATATTATTAACTATGCACTTTGTATTCATATAAATTACAAAGCCAGCACCAACATTATCAGATTTATTGCCACTTATTTCACAATTATTAATTTCTGCGTCAATACCATTTCTAAAATATAAGCCTGCTCCATTGTGTGAGTAATTGTTTGTAATTGTGGCATTATTAATAATACATTTAGATTGATTCCAATTACCTTCACTATCTTTTTCACTAGCAGCATAAACACCACCACCATCGTGAGCATTTGAATTGTTATGAAACAATCCATTATTAATAGTTGAATCACAATCAATTAAACATATTCCACCACCTGTACCTCTATAAACGGCATTTGTACTAACAATGATATCCTCAACATTAACTTTTGATTCCAAAGCATATACTCCGCCACCATTGTAGGTTGCACTATTAGCAAGAATGAGACCTTTATTCAAGTTAAATGTACAATTTACTACATAAATACCTCCACCAGAATAACTAGCTTTATTGCCAAATATCATTCCACCATTTATGTTTACAACGCAATTATTTTCAGCATATATTCCGGCACCTTGTTTTGAATAAATATTATTATGTATCTTACCTGCATTAAAATTTATAGTGGAACCATTAGTAGCATATATTCCACCTGCTCCAGTATCTCCAACTCCAGCACCTCCAGTAATGCCACCATAAATTGTATCTGCAACATAATATTTTAAACTTTCAGTACCCAAATCTTTATGCTCATAATATTTTAGTAACGCTGATTCTTCATCATATTGATTATCTTCAATTGTTAATGTGCCACCATCGACATAAAATACCATTCCATTGTATGTAGCTTCTTTCATACGCCTATCAATTTTACATCCATTTAAGTCTAACAAAATATTTGCTCCCTCAGGAATGTAAATTGCACCATCTTTGAACGCATTTATATCTTCTCCAAAAGCAGTAGTTTCTGTTTCTTTTCCATCAAGTACCATTGTTGTATCAAGTGCATTCCAATATGATTTCAGTAAAACTTTTACTTGCTCGCCACTTGTCTTAGATTGTTCAATTGCTTTCGCCCACTCAGTCGCTATAGAAACATTACCCCCCTGAAGTATAAAGTCATAGTCTTCTTCATTAATTTCGCTATCTGCTATAACTTCTTTATTTCCTAAATTAGCAAGCCTATCTTTCTTTGTTCCGCCTACAACTATAACATTAGTAGATACCAAACAACCAATAACCATAAGACAAACTATGGCTACTGCTAAAAAGATTATTCCTACTCTTTTTATGTT
>CAJTNA010000045.1:0-838 GCA_910577845.1 uncultured Christensenella sp.
TTGTAATCGTTTAATTGCGTGTTTTTGACGCCATTTATCTACTATCCAAAGCCCAACAGGCACTAAAACAAAAGGGCTTAATATTGCTATGTATTTTGTGTTTATTATCGTGTATTTTAATATTTCATACAATGCTGTAAAATCAAACGAAAAGCAAAAGTAAAAGTAAAATGGTATTAAGGGCAATAAAATTGATAGTATATTTAGATTAAGCACCCAAATTATAATCAATATTAATTTAGATAATTTACTACTTTTACATTTCAAATACTGCACATAATCTTTAATGTATTTGCTAGTTGGCGTTATTGTAAATCTTGAAAAACCTTTAAACGCTTTTAACGGTAGCGTATCTTTTCCGTGTTTATTGTTTGTTTTCATATACAATAACACTACTAATTTTTTTATAAGTATAAAGATTGGCACTACTATCATTGTTATTGTCATTGCTTTTGTAAGCCAAATTAATAGATTAACAAAAAATCTGCTATATGTACCACCATTTATATATAACAGCCCCCAAACACGCAATTTTGCAATAAAAATTGCTGAATTCTCTGGCAACAATATTATTCCACCACCTTCACTTGGTGTTGTTGGAATTGTTGGCAGTGGTGGAGCTTGTCCATCTGTTGAAAAATTGAATAAATGCAATAAATAGTCCCATCCCAGCTTTGCAGCGTTCGCTAAATCTTTGTATGCTCCTGAAAAAATGAAAATTGAGCAAAGTATTGATATACAAATTAGCAAAATACTGCCAATTTTGAATTTATTTTTATCTAAAAACGCTTTAAATTTCATTATTTACTCCTTTAAATACAAAAATTGTTTTGTTTTT
>CAJTNA010000045.1:845-2715 GCA_910577845.1 uncultured Christensenella sp.
TAAAAACGCTTTAAATTTCATTATTTACTCCTTTAAATACAAAAATTGTTTTGTTTTTTCGCAAAAAATTGTATTTTCATCCAAAAATTTTATTGCAAAATCTTTTTCATTGTCCTTGATAAGCATTATATTTTGCTCGCTCTCAGATACCTCATAATAAGTTGCTTTTTTGTTTTCAATAATCAACACTTTGTCTTTGCTTATAATCTTTATTTGATTGCTTAAATCTTTTGACACGAATGTTTTAGTAATATAGTTATCTAAAACAATGTTTTCGTCGGTTTTTAATGATATTACAGCAGTGTCAATTATAAAAACTACTAAGATAATAAGCAAAATTACGCCTATTGCCTTGGCAAGGCTTATTGATTTTTCTTTTGTTACCATAACACCATCCCCCTCTCTTTATCTTCGCTAAGATACATATACCTCTGTGTTTTTTCACAAAAAATTGTATTTTCATCTATAAATTTTATATAGAAATCTTGTTGACTATCGCTTACTTTTACAGCACTCTTGGTTACCTCAACAACTACATAAATTGTTCGTTTTCTTTCGTTTGAAATCTCAAGCTTTTCATTGCCTACAAACTTTAGTGTTGTATCTGTATTTTGCGTTGCAAATGTCCTGTTTATGTAGTTCGTATAATCTATTTCTTTTGCTTCAAATGTGTTACAACTTGCAAATAGCATAAAAGTTATAGCCAATGCCAATATTACACTCAATACCACAATACCTATTTGCATTAATCTTAGTTTTATCATGCTTGCCCCCTTTGGAATCGCTCTTGATACACTTTTGCTAATTTTTTGTGTTGATGTACTATAATTCCTCTAAAATACCACTCAACGCTTTGGCGTATGTCATTTCTATGTTCATAGCATTGTTCAAATATTTTAAATATCTCTGAGTTTGTTGCCTCATACAATACATGAATAAAAAAATCTTTGGCTAAGGTATATTTGTTAAGTCCATCCGTATATGTTTGATATCGTTCTTCATTGCAAGCATTTGCAAAGTATTCTGCATAAATAATTACATTTTCACCCAAGCCAGCAGAATTCAAAGCCTTTTCCACATTAGGATGTTTTGAATAAATAACAGACAAAACCTTATCTCGTGTAAAATTCTCATTATTTGTATTATAATTATTATAATAATTATCTTTGATAAGATTATTATTTAGTTGATTTTGAACTAACTCTCGTGTTGTGTTCTGTTCTGTATTGTCTGTGTCGCATTTATTTGTATTATTGTTACATTTATTAGGATAAATGCTACATTTATCGTCATTATTGCTACATTTATCAATTGTCGGTGTAGGTAAAGTATCAACTAAAAGCCAATGCTCTAAGTTGCAATTTTCTATTTTGGCTCGTTTAGCGTGTTTCGCCTGCAGCCATTCTTTTTGAATATCTAAAGATGTTAATATGTTATCTTTAAGCAACGCATTGTCCAAAATGCCGATGTCGCCAAAATACAATATTATTTCCTTGATATGCTCCTGCCCTTTGCTACATTTACCCATCTGTCGGTGTATCTGTCGCACAAGACCTGCAGTAAACTCTGCATAGTATCCATTTGTTAAAGATATTAGTCCACGCAAGACAATATAAATTAAAAAGCTTATTGCTCCTTTATTTTCAATTAAATCGCTGAATCTATCGTCTTCAACAAATAAATTGCTATTAATTACCCAACCCGACAGCCTAAAATCGGTTGTACGGCTCATTTCCTATTTATTCCTCCTCTATTTTTTATTTAAATTTTTATTTTTTGATTAAATTATTTGACTTTTTAGTATTTATTGTATATAATAATATTGTGGAGTTGGGGTGTTCCGACCAGACATTTAAGTCTATTCACATTC
>CAJTNA010000046.1 GCA_910577845.1 uncultured Christensenella sp.
GAGTTTGATATTGAAACAAGAACTCAAAATACAAAGGCTGGAAATCATATCAACTATTCAGAAAAAATTAATGCATCTGTATCGTTTGGTTCAGGAGGTACTGGTGGTGGAACACTATCAGATAATGTTGAGGCATATGTGTTGGAAGATAACATTATTACATATAACAAAGCTTATGAAGATATACCTGCAGAGGAAAAAAGATTCGCTATAGGTTTTTATAGAGTTCCAAGAGAAAGCAGTTTATCCACACATATTTATTTTTGGGGTGATGCAATGTGGGAAAAAAGGAATGATGGCGAATATATGTTTTTCACATCAAATACTAATTGCGTATTTGCACAAAATTTATTTTTTGATTATTTATGGGGTGAGGAGGAATAATGTTGAAAAAACGTTATACAAAAAAGTTAATAACGGCATTTATAGTGATTGCATTAATTGCAATTATAATGGTGTGCTGTATGGCATTTGTGATGCCTAAAAATGAGGATATTAGCACAGGTGCTGTTGCAACATCAAGTGATAGTGTAGATAGTGGCAGATTTCCAATTTATACAGAATCTAATACGATTATAGAAAGTGAAAATTTTTCAGATAGTACAAGTTTTACATCATTACTAACCAAAGAAATAGGAAATGATTTTATGTATTATATTCACATTAATGCGAATGTAACTAATAATTACGAGTTTCTTCCATTTTCCTTAGATGTTATTTGCAATAAAGAATCTAATGAAGGGTATTTTAACTTGGAAATTAATGATAATAAAGTTTGTATTCTGAAATATGCAGATAGTTACGAAAAGTTGATGAATGAAAATTACGATATTTACTATGAAAATACAATTGATTTAACTGATAATATATATGACTATTTTATTGTTATTTCGCCAGATAGTATTGATTTTTGTTATTATATGCGAACTGGTGGTCAAGGAGCTTTAGAAGAGAATAATCAAAATAAATTTGAGGTAGCATTAAAACATAAAGCTATTTCTATTAGCAATGCAGAAGATTATAATATTTTGTTTAATTTTTTTAAAAAGGTAGATTTGTATATATCTTATAGGTTAACACCGAACCAATATCCATCAGGGCAGACAGAAATGTATTATCCATTGACTATTACTCAAAAATTAATGAAATATTCAGAGTTCAATATACCTCCACGAGAGGGATATACATTTAAAGGATTATACTATGACGAGGCATTTACTCAACCATATACTGGTGACCCAGTAAAGCCACTAGAGGAACTTTATCAAAAATGGGAAATTAATACATACACAGTGACTTTTGATTGGCGAGATGAAGAGAATTGGCAATATGACACACCAATTTCAAAAACTTATAAATATGGTGAGGAAATAGACTTTGTTCCAGAGCGAGAATATTACGGCTTTATAGGTTGGTTTGATGACGCAACTGGACAGGCTTTTGACGGAGTTGTAAAGAGTGATTTGTATTTAATAGGCAAGTGGGATAAATACCATGTATTTGTTACATATATGGATACAGATTTAAGCATATTAAACACAGAACAACTTTTTATGGGTGAAATAGCAAGATGGATACCAAGAAAGGTTGGGTATAAATTTAAATATTGGACTTTAAATGGTGAGATATATGAAGATATAAATGCACCACTAATGCAAAATACAACATTGGTTGCAAACTTTGAAAAAATTGATTGCACGATAACACTGTTTATAAATAACAATGTGTATAAAGCATATAAGGTAGATTATGATTTACCATTGTTAGATTTTTTAAACGAAATAGGTATAAAAAAGAATTTTGTAGCAAAATACGCATTTACAGATCTCACTGGTTCAAATACACCAATAAATGAGTTATCAATAACTAAAGATATGCGAGTTGATTTATCAGATAGCTATATCACAATTAATAACATAAAAGAAGAGGTTAAATCTAATAGTAAGCTTATAGCTATAGTAGTAGCAAGTATTGGAGTTTTAATATTAGTTTCCATTTTAGGTGCGATTTTTGGTGGGAAAAAGAAAAAAAGGAAAAGATAGCAAATATTCTTTGCTATCTAAAAAATAAGGGTGCAGTATCCTACAAGCTGTGAATAATGAATAAATATGGCAAAGAGTGAATGGCAAGTTTTTACAAATGTGTTTGGTGGTGAATATGCATATCGTGTTGGACGAATAAAAAACACTGCTGAGCCATTGCATGGTGGTAATGTTGAGTATTACGAGGACGATAAAACGCCTAATAAATGGACAAGTAATCAGAGCGAGGCTGTAGAACTTGCAAATAAATTAAACTACAGGAAAGAGCAAGGGGGCTAATATGAAAACGACATATCAACTATTAGTAATTAATGCAAAAATTAAATATCCTAACGATATGGATAAAATGCAAGAGCATATATGGAAAGCATATATTGATGGCTTGATTAAAAATGAAAGCGAACTTATAAAATCGTATCAAACAAATGATTATGATAAAGGATATATGGCTTTTAAGAGTACAAAAATAGTGGACAAGCTTATTACAATTGAAGAAAAAAAGTTTGTTGAAACACAAGCATTCTATTTTGTCTTATGCAAGTACATTAACAACAAGCTAGC
>CAJTNA010000047.1 GCA_910577845.1 uncultured Christensenella sp.
GGTTGTTTATTGTCAGCTTTCCAGTGTTTACATAATTTATATTTACATTATAATTCCTATTACCAGTAAATACCTCTTCAATGTTTAATGGTGTAGAGTGTATGGTATACTCACCTACATTTGTCACACTATCTAATAACTCAGTTCCATTATGGAATTGTGGGATAAAAGCATTGTAATCTATTTTGAATAAGCTATTTATATTTTTAGCACTATCTACACCAACTGCATCGTGTGTCATTGTAAACCATTCATTCTTTAAATCAACTTTATTTCCATTAAAGTAAACACTTTTATTATTTGTTTTAATAGTTACATTTAAAGTTGTTGGTACTATTTCAAAATAACTATTTTTTGTACTACTGCTAATTACATAGTTTGAGTTACTTATACTATTAGCTGTGGCATAATAGCCCGCTCCTACATTGATAGCACCACCAGTAACTTTTACTATACAAGTATCGTTCTCAAATAATTGATTTTCCTTCACAATAGCAGTTGGCATTTGATTTACACCACTATATGTCAATTCTTTATCCCATTCTAAATCAACAACTTTTGGTTCAATAATTATTGTTATAGTTGGATTTATATATGTCACAGCTGTGGATGTACTATTTTTTATTGCGAACACATATCGACCAGCATTTTTTATTTCAAAAGATGTATTATTACCAACACCATATCTATAAAATTCACCTACTGAACTTCTTATTATATAATTACTACCTTTATAAGGCAAAGTTATTTCATAATCTTGTGTTTTATCATTAGCACCAGTCCCATATATCCAATCAATTTTAGCACTTGCCATTGTGCTATCACCATTTATAGCAACCTCACCATCTATCAATTTCATAGCTTTATTTACATATGGAGCGTAAAAAATCAAATCTGGGTTAATAGAACCATTGTAATTTGACCAACCACTGGTAAAAGCTTTACCATCATCTTTAGCAATTGAAATTCTTGTTACAGAATTTCCACTTAGCATTCTCTCTAAAATGCCTATAGTCTGCCCATTCTTTATATATAAATCTGCAGAATTATTTGTTATATTTGTATTATTATAAGATACAATACCAGCACCAATATTTAGTTTAGCAGTTATTTCAAAATTAATAGTGGTATGATTAAATGTGGATGATGTAGTGGCATTATCATGAATAATTGCTTTATACATATTTGATATTCCATTATTTGCGACATATAGAAAACTTCCTTGACCAGTTATCTCATTTCCATAAAACTCACCACCTTGTACATTTAGCACACCAGATCCGACAAAAAAAACACCTCCGTCTTTAGCAATATTGTTATACACTTTTCCACTATTAAAATTAATCAACGAATTACTAGTCATGGAATATATAGTTCCACTTTTGCCATCGTTACTATAAATATTGTTATTATATAAATCTACACGTCCATCAGCAGCAACAATAGCACTACCACCAGCGGCAGCAATTGTAGTCGAATTTTCATAAATATTGCAATTATTTATAACTGCACTGCTTGAAATATTTTTAACCATAATTCCACCAGCATGAGAATTTGTAGTATTATTAAATATACTGCAAGAATTTATTTCAGCTGTAGATGAAAGTATATGAATTCCACCACTTCTATCACCAGATGTATTAAAGCCAACTAACATATTGCTCATATTAAGTTGAGAACTAAAAACCCTAATTCCTCCGCCTTCTAAACGTGCAGTGTTTCCCATAATTGCACCGCTATACAAATTAATTATTCCACAATTAGAAAAAACTCCAGCTCCTAAAACAGCTTTATTGGCAACAATTAAGCCTCCATACATATCAAATTTTCCCTCATCACCAACAATTGGTTCAAGATAATTAATATTAGATACTAAAATTGCTCCACCATCCCCCGTAGACCAACCACCAGTAATTTTACCCATTGGCAAATCCATCAGTACCTCATTGATAGTCTTATCACTACTAGCATTATTTTTAAAATCCTCACACGCCTGCTCAACCAATTCTTTATCATATTGGTTATCATACAAAATCATCTTGCCAGTTTCTCTTATAGCAAAAACGTAACCTCCATTTACTGCTTGAGTTAATTTTCTATCAATTGTATAACCATTTAAGTCAACAATTATTTCACTACCACGCAAAACTTCAATAGCACCTAAAGGAAAAATATCAGCATTACCAAATATCCTTGAATTTTCAGATTCCTTTGCTATCCAATCTTTTCCTAAAGTGATTTTTACTCTAATCCCCTTATCAATTGAATATTGTTGAGCTTCATCCCAAATTTCAGCCATACCATCACATACACAAGGCTCACCATTTGGGCAGTCACAAGTTAATGTATATTCTTTTTCTGCTGACGGCACAACATTATTTTTACCATTTGTATAAATAGTTGAATCATTATTACTATTAATATCACCACTTGCGGAATTACTTTTTTCACTGCTCAAAACGCTTACATTGCTACCATTATTAGTAACGCTGTTAAC
>CAJTNA010000048.1 GCA_910577845.1 uncultured Christensenella sp.
TTGCTATGATAAAAAACATAAAAAGAGTAGGGATAATCTTTTTAGCAGTAGCCATTATTTGTCTTATGGCTATAGGTTGTTTAAGTGTTAATAGCGTTGCTAGTAATAATAATTATGCATTTAGTAGCAGTTTAAACAAAGTACAAAATGATATTTCTGTAAATTATGAAAATGTTAAAGAAGAACCAGAAAAAGTTGAGTCTTCCGCTACTCAAGCAGAACGAGAGTTTACTTTGAGTGGTGATTGTGATTCAATGGCAGAAGGCTGGAATAATGCAGTTAAAGTGTCTGTAGAAAATAATTGTATTGTAAAAGTTAATCTAGGGAATGATTGGATTGCTAAAAGCGATAGTACATATAAAACGATATTTGGTACTGGTAATGCATTTCACAGAGGTATAATAAAAATTCCAAATGGTGCACATATGGTGCTTGACTTATGCGGTAAAACTATTGATAGAGCATTAACAGAAACTATTGATTATGGTAGATTGATTACTGTATATGGTATTTTTGAACTTGTTGATAGTAGCTATGATATGTGCAATGTATATGAGGAATATGAAGCTATTTGCAATAGAGCTACTCAAACTGAATGGAATGATAAGAGAAACTTTATTGTTGAGGAACTAAAGAAAATTGAATGTGGTAAACTTACAGGCGGTAATTCTAAGTCAACTTTTGGTGACAATGATTCAACGGGTGGTGTAATTCACGTTGTTACTGGTGGAAAGTTGACAATTTATGGTGGTATGTTTTTGGAAAATCAAGCACAATATGGTATGATATCTACAACACATTCAACCAGTACCTATATTTATGATGTTCTAATGGTTGATAATGAAAGCCGTAATGATGCAGGTTGTATATTTAATTGTGGTACAACAAATATCTATAATGGTTTATATTTTGGTAACAAGGCAACTACTGGTATAATTTATTGCACATTGGGAAATAACAATATTTCTGAAGCTTTCATAAATATTTATGGTGGAATTGTAGAATATAATAAATCACCAAATGGTGGTATAATAAATGCTTTTAGTGGTGCCAGAGTTTATATTTATGATGTAACTATACGTTATAATGATTCTTTAGGTGCATATGCAAATGCTAGTAACTCACATATTCGTTTATTTGGAGGATTGATTTCAGAAAATACTCTATGTGGTATTGCGGTAGAACGTACAGGAATAATAACAATAAGTGGCGGTATTATTACCAAAAATCGTGACGGTGGAGCGAGAGTTGGTGGGTATGATTCACAAATTATAATACAAGCGGGAGCACAAATCTATAACAATATCTTAAATGATGCTTATGTTGATGTTATTTTAGCAAAAAACCAAAAACTTTATGTGAGTGGAGCTTTGGAAAGTGCTGAAAAATCTACTCGTGTTGGCATAACTTTAATGTCAAATTACATTGCAAATGCCCCATTTACATTAAATTATGGTGTTTCTAATACATTGGCACCATCAAGATATTTCTTTTCCAATAAAAGTGGCAAAACGGTTGCATTTGATGAAAATAAGACTGACGTAATAGAAACTGCTACTACAACAAGTGTATTAGATGTTAAGTGGAAAGTCTCAGGTGTCGAATATACTGGTTCAAATGCAATAGTACCATATACTGGTAGTAATTACCAACTTTCAGCGGTTAACAAAACAAATAATACGGCTATACAAATAATTAAATCAGGCACTGGTGATGCTTTAACATATGCCAATTTGAAAGATGCTGGTAATTATGCCTATTACGTTGGAACAGAATGTACAACTCCTACTTTTATGCTTACAATTGAACCAAAAGAGGTAGATATTACTTGGGGAAATGAAACGTTAGTATATAATGGTAACACTCAAGTATTATCTGCGGTAGTAGCTGGATACCCGGATTGTAAAGTGACTGTAAATGGTGGTCAACGTCAAGCTGGAAGTGGATATATGGCAGTAGCAACAGCATTAAGTGACCCTAACTTAAAGATAAGGGGGACAAGACAAACAAAAGAGTTTAACATTGAAAAAGCTAAAGTGGCTTTGCCTAGCGGAACTCAAACATTTATGTTGGACGGAAAAGAGCATACTTACACACCAACAACTGGTTGGGATAATACAAAAATGGCTATTGTAGATAACAAGGCAACAGAAGCTGGAGTACACAAAGCAACAATTATGTTAAAAGACCCAGTTAATTATCAATGGACAACTGGCGGAGGTAGACATATAGAGCTTGAGTATACAATAGAGGATAAAAGTATTATCAAAAATAATGTATATGACTTTATCTATCTAGAACAAAATGGTGATAGTATATTGCGAAAGACATATAAAGAGGGCAATGTATATC
>CAJTNA010000049.1 GCA_910577845.1 uncultured Christensenella sp.
TAGGAATAATCTTTTTAGCAGTAGCCATAGTTTGTCTTATGGCTATAGGTTGTTTAAGTGTTAATAGCGTTGTTAATAATGGTAGCAATGTAGGCGTTTTGAGCAGTGAAAAAAGTAATTCCGCAAATAGCAATGATAATAGTTCAGAATATGATAGTGTTGGTGAGCTTGAATACGAAATTCCAGAGGCAGAAAAGGAATATACTTTGATTTGTGATTGCACCGTAGGTACACCGTGCATTTGTGGTCAAATGGCAAATACCTGGGCAGAAGCTGTTAGTTATTCAATAACCAATAGTGTTAATGTAAAAGTTACTTTGTTAAAAGATTGGATTGCTAAAGAGAATAGTTCATATACAACTAGTTTTGGAGAAGGTAAAGGCTTTGATTATGGAAAAATTATAGTTCCAAAAGGTGGTAATATTACATTGGATTTAAATGGTAATAACATTGATAGAAATCTTAAGCAAACAACTACTAGTGGACACGTAATATTAATTTACAGTTCAACATTGAATATTATTGATAGCCAATATAATTCACAAGAAATGTTACAATTAGCAAATGCGTATGAAAAAGGTGTTAATGAAACCATTATGCAAGTTAATAGGGGAATAATAACTGGTGCAAATGTGCCTTCGAATACTAATAGTGGAGCAATTCGTCTTTCAGGAAATGATGCCAAACTAAATTTTTATTCTGGTATTATAAAAGACAATATATCTGGTTTTAATGGTGGTGCAATAGGAATTTCAGATTCTAATGCTTCTTGTGTGATTAATATTTATGGTGGAATGTTATTGAATAATAAATCTATGTATGGCGGAGCAATTTATGTCAATATTGGTAGTCAATTAAATTTTTGTGATGGTATAATTATTTGTAATGAAGCAAGTAGCTATGGAGGTGGAATAGCTGTTAACCAAGCAGAATGTAATATTTATGGTGGCTTGTTAGTTCAAAATAGTTGTCTACATAGTTATGGTGGTGCAATAACTGCTACAAAATCTAGTATTTTATGCGTTTATGGAGGAATTATTAAAAAGAACAACGCCGCAACCTGGGCGGCGGGGATTATGATAGCAGAGCAATCGCATTTAGATTTGTATGGTGGTATAATTACAGAAAACGAATCTAATAATGGTGCTGGAGTTTCCTTAGGAAGTGATAGTACAGCTAATATTTATAATTGCAATATTATAAATAATAAATCAAGACAAAATTCGTCAGGGTTGTTAGTTTGGTATAACTCTAGCTGTGTTATGTACAATGGTGTCATTTCTGGCAACGAAACTGAAGTTGTTGCAATGAATAAAGATTATGGCGGTGGTGGAGTTTTAGTTGGAGAAATGTCAAACTTTACTATGTATGATGGTGAGATTTCCAACAATAAAGCTTATACATTAGATTCTACAGTGCCAGCTAGCGGTGGTGGAGTACTTATTTCGTGTTACAAAGGAAGCTATGGTACAGTTAAGCTATTAGGTGGCAGAATAACAAATAACGTAGTAGAAGGTGAAGAAGGAGTTGTTTATGGTGGAGGTGTAAGTGTTACAGCTACTGATAATTTTAATGCTGAAATATATGTAGGTGCAAATATTCAAATATATGGAAATACAACAAATAACAAACCTTCTGATGTTTATTTGCCAGATGCTAATATAAAGTTAAACATAGATGGTAATTTAACTTCTAATTCTGGCGAGGCTTATATTGGTATTAAACTTTGTGATGAATATGGTAGTGAACCTTTTACCAATATGTATAGATATGGTATTTACAATAATAAAGGAACAGCATATAAAAGACATTTCTTTTCAAATGATGAAGATAAAATTCCAACAGTTGTTGGTCGTGAGATAGCAATGACAACTGGTGATAAACCTATAGATAAAGTATTATGGAGTTGGACTGGAATAAATGAAGGCAATACTTATGCTACAAATTTTGCAGTTACGTATACTGGTGAACCATATATAATTAAAATGCAAGATGAGGATTTTCAAACAACTACTTCCAGTACTATCGCAAACTCATTTACTATAGAAAATGTTGGAATTTATTCTTTCTTTACAACAACTAACTATATAAATCCAACATTCACATTCACAATCTTGCCAAAAGAGGTAGATGTGTTGTGGAATAACACAAGTATGGTATACAATGGCGGTACCCAAAAGCCAACTGCATATATTGCTGAGGACGCTAATTGTAAAGTAACTG
>CAJTNA010000050.1 GCA_910577845.1 uncultured Christensenella sp.
TGCTATGATAAAAAACATAAAAAGAGTAGGGATATTCTTTTTAGCAGTAGCCATAATTTGTCTTATGGCTATAGGTTGTTTGGTTGCTTCAAAAGTTGGTGATACAATTAGCGATGTGAATAGTGATAATGTTATGACTACAGCAGATGCTGATTTTATTTTGCAAGGTGACTTTACTCAAATGCAAGACATTTGGAATAATGCGGTAGAGGAATCTATAAAGTACAATAAAAATGTAAAGGTAATGTTAGGTAAAGATTGGGTGGCACAAACAGATGCACATTATACCACATCTTTTGGTGAGGGGATAGGTTTTTTAGCAGGTACAATTGTAATACCTAAAGTTGCAAATATTACTTTAGATTTAAATGGCAAGACTATAAACAGAAATTTATCGGCTGCTATTGTAAATGGCAATGTAATAAGACAATTAGGTGTATTGAATATTGTGGATAATAGTTACAATCCAACGCTGGTTGAAAGTATCTATAATGCAAATAAAACAAATAAAGAAAATTTAATAAATGCTTTAAGTGCTATCAATTGTGGAAAAATCACAGGTGGTTATGATATAACTTATGGCGGTGGAATTTATGTAGATGAAACTGCCGATTTATACTTTCATAGTGGTATGATGATAGAAAATAGAACAACAGGTCGTGGTGGTGCAATTTGTGGAGGAACAACTCGAGCAGTGTGTATAATTTATAATGGCTTATTTGTAAATAATGATGCTGATGTAGATGGTGGCTCAATTTATACTAATGGAAGATTTACTATTAATGGTGGTTATTTTATTGGGTGTGATTCTAATCATGGTGGTGCGATATATGCGGCAAATTCTTATTCTGAATTAACTGTAAACAATGCTACATTAGCATATAACACAGCTAAGTTATGTGGTGGAGCAAGCTATAGTTATCAAGGCAAAACAATTATTAATAATGCAATCTTTTATAAAAATTCAGCTGGTGAACGTGGTGGAGCATTGTCAGGAACAGCTAATGATGCACATATAACAATTTCAAATTGTGAGATATATGAGAACTCAGCTAAATATGGTGGTGCGATATCAGACAAGGTTGAAACAAGTACTGCAATAATAGAATTACAAGGTGGAAAAATTTATAACAATACTGCTACTAATAATGGTGGAGGTATTCTTGTAGGTGAAAGTAATCGCATAAAAATTGCTGGCGGATTGCAAGTTTATGGCAACACGGCAAGCGGTAGTAGCAGTGATATTCATATCAATAAAAATTCAAAGATTGAAATATTGGATGAATTAATATCTACAAGCAAAACAACACATATAGGCATTAGATTGGCAAATGATTTTGTTGCAAGCACTACATTTACGCAAGGGTATAAACATAGAGGCAATGATATTGACCCAAACAAAATATTCTTTTCAAATAATACAAATTTGCCAATGGTAAAAAGTGGAGATGAGGTAGCACTTGGAACAAGTGGTACTAAACCTACTGAAGTTTGCGAATGGAAATTGACTCCAACAACTGGCAACCCAGTAACAACAACTGGCACAAATATGACGGTCATTTATAATGGCGGTGATTTTACATTGACTAATAATAAAGCTACTTTTGCAACTGGTGGTAGCAGTACAATGGTTTCATCTTATAATAATATTCATAGTGTTGGAACTATTGCGTTTTATACAAATGCAGATGTTTCTAATCCCGTACTTACAGTGACAGTTTTGCCAAAAGAGGTTGATGTAGAATGGTCAAATACTGAACTAATATATAATGGTGCTAGTCAAATACCAAACGCAACTGTTAAGACTAGTGATTTAGTGGCAGGCGATACTTGCGATGTTAGTGTAGGCGGTGCTCAAATTTTAGTAGGTAATTATATTGCAAATATTACAGGATTAAGCAATAAAAACTATAAGATTAAAACAACTACTAAACTTTATAAAGAGTTTACAATTACAAAAGCTAACTTAACTATTGATGTAACAACAAAAAATATATCAAAAGAATATAATGGAAAGATAGTAGATATAGGTAATGATTGGTACAATATAACAACTAATGGCTTGTTAGGCGTAGATAGAGGTAAGGCA
>CAJTNA010000051.1 GCA_910577845.1 uncultured Christensenella sp.
GCCAGTAATATATACAAATATTGATTATATGTGTGGAAAAGTATCAAGGAATTGTAAAAGTAAAGTATTCAATGACGATTTGTTTATGGAAGAATTAAACGAATGGTGGGAAGATATTAAAAAAATTTATAAAGACGAAGAAAATTTTAACGAATTGCAAGAATTAGTTGACGATTTTTATTGCGAGGGAGAATATCGTGTAACATCTGCAATAGACGAGTTTATAAGTGAATTTAACGAATTAGTAGACAATAAAATTGACGAAACTTATTTGTATAGCAATGGAATGTGTTATGATATACAATTTTTAATAAATGTATATATGTTGCAAAAAATCAAAGAGTATTTTGAAAATAATGGGGGTAAGAACGAATGAAAGCATTGACTATTAAAGAGATTAAGCAATTAAAAGAAGACGAATGGGTATATATTGTTAATTTAGAAGATAGTGAAAAAACAGGATATTATAAATTTGTTGAATTCAGACCAATTACAACTTATTTTTATACACATATTGTAGATGGAAAATTTTCAATAATATGTATTTCTACTAGTGCTTATGGCGACACTTGGCTTGCTTACAAAAACAAAGAGCAAGCAGAGTGTAAAGGCGAGTTAGTGGAGTTGATTTGTAAACTTGACGATACAATATATGTTCCTTGGAAATTTGATGGTGTAAGCAGTATTGCTGAATTGCAAGTAGTATATATTGAAATTAATAAATTGCATAATAATTATGTAACTAATTTGGGTGAAACAATAGATATGGACAATTTAAAAGAGTTCAGATATTACCAACGAATGCACCACGGTGTATATAGTGAACAAGATTTTAATAAAGTATGGTTTAAGGATAAAAAACTTGCTGAACAAAAACTAAAAGAGTTACTAGGTAAAAATGAGAGAAAGGATAGGTGTTGAGATAGAAGCCATGGCTTCAAAATGGGGTAAAAAGTTACAAGAAGAAAGTTTTTTAAATATAGCAAATTCAATAAATAGTAGACTTTATGGAATAATTCTAAAAGAAAATATAAACGAAGTTAAAAAAATTGAACAAACATTAATAGTTGTAGGTTGTTTTACAGAAATAGTAATTACAACAGACAAAAGAAAAATAAAAGCATTAGTGAAAATAACGATGTAAAAAATGAAATTTAATGAACTAACAAAGAAAGAATTGATTGAATTGCTAATTTGTTAATAATTATTCATATTATCATACTTTAGCAGAGTAAGAAGAACATAAGCAAAAGAAATAAAAATGCGTGTGAAAATCGGGGCTAAAGTTAGCTAGCCTAGTCCGTGCGGAGATATATTCTTGTATAGGTTTGAGCGATAGCGAAATTAGAGCAACCCCTTGCGTAATAAAATTCAGTATTTTTTGTATGCGAAGCTCAAAAAAACTGGAATTTTTAGCAAGGGGTTGCTCTATTCTCGTGTAAATCAAGCCTTATTACAAACAAATTCCAAAGCGTACAAGTACGCTTTGTTATTTAATCGAACAAAGTTCGATTTCAAATTAAATCGGCTAGCCGATTTAATTAATTTTTTTGGATATCAGTAAGGTATTGAAAAAGAAAGAAAGTCAGTTGTATTACTGACTTTTATCTTTTAACTATAATAGCAAACACTTTGTCCGAAAAAATATAGGTGCAAGTGTTCGTATTTAAACTATTATGGTGAACGATAAGGGATTCGAACCCCTGACCTTTGCGTCCGTAGCGCAACGCTCTATCCAGCTGAGCTAATCGTCCATATTTATTTTAACATTTAAAAGTATATACAAAATTTGATAGTTTGTCAAGTAAAAAGCATTAATTATGGTATTTTTTATTTAATTTTTTAATGTTTTTTGCCTAGCAAATTTTTTTATTAATTTTGTTATAAGAAAAATTATGAAATTGCGTAAATTATTTGGATGATGCATTTTTTTATTGTTTTGTTATTAAATTGTTGGTTAAATGTAAATTTTTTGCAAAATTACTTAAAACAGTGTTAAAATCAATTGACAAAATTTGTCGAACATTGTAGTTTAGTTATGGTTATATTGATAATT
>CAJTNA010000052.1 GCA_910577845.1 uncultured Christensenella sp.
CTACAATAGCCATTTTTGTATTATCCCAACCAGTTGTTGGTGTGTAAGTATGCTCATTTCCGTCTAGTATAAATGTTTGAGTTCCACTTGGTGCATTTATCTTTGCTCTCTCTATACTAAACTCTTTTGTTTGTCTTGTTCCCCTTATCTTTAAGTTAGGGTCACTTAATGCTGTTGCTATTGCCATATATCCACTACCAGCTTTAGTTTGACCACCAATTACAGTTACCACACAATCTGGATAACCAGCTACTACTGCCGATAACACTTGTGAGTTTCCATTGTAAACAAATGTTTCATTCCCCCAAGTTATGTCTACCTCTTTTGGTACTATTTTAAACATAAATGTTGGATTTTTATAGTCCCCATTAGAATAAAAGGCATAACTACCAACATTAGTCACAGCAAAAGAAGTTGCCGCTGTAGCATTACCTTGTTTATAAAAACTTTGTGCAACATTAGAACTATTACTTGCAGAAATTGTAAAAGGATTACCAGTATATGTGACAGTTGCATTTGAACCGCCTACTGCTTGACCACCAGTCCATTTCCAAGTTAAATCTGTTGCAGTTGAAGCTTCTGTTGATAGCTTTGCCTCATTACTTTCAAGCACAATCTTTTTACCATTATTTGCAAAGAAAAACATACTTGGATTAGCATTATTAGATTGGGCAGTATAATTTAATGTGAAAGTTTCATTTAGATAATTTGAGTCTAAAATAACACCAACTCTTGTTTGCTTTGTACTATTTGCCAATGTACCGCCAACTTCTATTTTTGCACCTCTATACAATAATACATCACCTGAAGTATTATCATATATTTGTGTCCCAGCTTTAACGACAAATCTATTATCAACACTTACAATTGCACCAAATTTTGTATTTCTTGCAATTACGCCACCATTTATTGTGATTTTACCAGAATTAGTCAAATAAACACCACTACTAATATTATCTGTGATTGCACCACCATTAATAGTAGCATTAGAATTAGTTGATACAGACAATACATATGTAGCATTATTATAGACAGCTCTTATATTGTCTATTACAATATTACCTTTACTATAAGCATATAATACACCTTGCGTACTAGATTTATTATATGAAAAAATAGAGTCATAAATATTAATCAAACCACCAGCGGTAGAATAAAACACACCATTAACCGCTTCATTTCCAACATACAAGCCTTTATAGATGTTAGCATTACCACAAACAAATATACCAGCTGAGTCCATTGTTGACTGATTATCAACCATTACAACATCATAAATATACAAGTTAGAAAATGTTTCTGTAGATATAACTCCGTGATTAGAAACATTATTATATAACATACCACCATAAATATTTAGATTTGCATTCGAACTTAAATGAATTGCTCCACCTGTTGAATTGTTACTACCAAAGTCACTAGAGGCTTTACCACCGGTAAGTTTGCCACAAGGTATTTCCTTTAATTCTTGTACAATATAATCTCTTTTTTCCTCCCAACTACTTTGAGTTGCGTTTGCTAAAATTTCGTCATATTTAGTATACACTTTACTCATATCATAACTACTATCAATTATGTCTAGATTACCATCTACTGTAAACAATCTACCAAATCTTATTTGTACAGTCAAAGCTCTATCAATAGTTTTTCCAGCCAAATCAAGTACAATATGGCAACCAACTGGTACAACTATTATACCTTTTTCAAAAGCATATCCACTACCAAAACTTGTTTTATATGTTGGGTCAGCCTTTGCTGTCCAGTTATTGCCTAGTATAACTTTAACAACGCTACCAGTTTCCTCTGATTCCTTTACAGCTTTTTGCCAACCCTCTGCCATTAAGTCACAATCACCACTTAATGTATGCACTCTATCTGCTGACGGAATGACAACTTCCTCACTAGCACTTTCTTTTTGCTCATTATCCTCAACATCTGCAGAAATATTATTTTGTTCATTGTTTAAGCTACTACCAGTAACATTGCTACCATTATTAGCAACGCTATTAACACTTAAACAACCTATAGCCATAAGACAAATAATGGCTAC
>CAJTNA010000053.1 GCA_910577845.1 uncultured Christensenella sp.
ACTATTTATACAAATGGTAAAAATAATGTTGTGCCGTCAGCAGAAAAAGAATATATATTAACTTGCGACTGCCCAGATGGTGAGCCTTGTGTATGTGATGGTATGGCTGAAATTTGGAATGAAGCTCAACAATATTCAATTGATAATGGTGTTAATGTAAAAATCACTTTAGGAAAAGATTGGATAGCAAAAGAATTAGATGATTCAACTACATTTGGTGCTGGATATTTTAATAATGGTAGTATTGCAGTAATAGCAGGTAGTCATTTAACTTTAGATTTAAATGGACATACTATAGATAGAAAACTAACAAAAACAATTAGTAATGGTTCAGTATTTAATATTGTAGGTGGTACATTTAATTTGTGTGATAGTAATTATGATGCTATAGCGATAGAGGAATGTTATAATCAGTACAAAAGTTACAAAGGAGATAAAACAACATTAATTGCAAAACTAAATGAGTTGCCAGTTGGTAAAATTACTGGTGGTCAGAATACTGGATATGGAGGCGGACTATTAGTTGATGGGACTTTAGGTGGTGAACCAAAAGTTAATATTTATGGTGGTCTTATTTTGAGTAATAAGGCGAAAACTGGTTCTGGAATTTATGCAATTGATAGTGGCTCAAATAAGAGCAATATTAATATTTATCAAAGCTCAATTTTATTAAATGATAGTACTTCTAGTGGCTGTGCTTTATATTTAGAAGGTGTGACTGCAAGCCTACTTAATTTATTTGTAGTAGCAAATTCTACTGTAAATCAAGCTGCAATTATATACATCACAGGTGTGGAAAATTGTGTTATTGAGGGGTGCAAGATACTTGATAATGAAACTCCTAGCGTTGGCGGTGGTGCGATACGTATTATTGAAAGTAAGGTTGACATATATTCTTGTGAAATTGCTGGTCATATCAATGATAAAAGTGAACACGGAGCAGGTATGGGTATTGAAACAAATAGTATTGTAAATATTTATGATATTGATATTCACGATAACAAAGGTAGATATGGTAGTATCTTTTTATACAATGGAGGAACTTTGAATTTTTATGATGGCAAAATTTATAATAACTCACTTGAGACATCTGGTGCTATAGATTGTTCTAGAGGATACTTAAATATTTATGGTGGTGAGTTTTATAATAATTATTCAAGTAGTTGGGGGTCATTTTCTTATACTTTAAATTATTCTATTGTAAATTTGTATGGTGGCTATATACACGATAATACAAGTGCAACAAGTGGTGGTTGCTTTGTAGTTGATAGTGCTAGTTGTCAATTGAATATAGGAGCAGGTATAAAGTTTGATAATAATAGCAACGAAAAAGGAGATTATGACTTAAATATTAAAAATGGTCACAAAATTGGAATTTTAGAAAGATTGTTTTCTGCCAATAAAAGTGCAAAAATTAAAGTTGCTTTTGAAGGCGATTATGGAGATAACTCTTTTACAACAGGGTATTCAAGATTTAATAGTGATTTGAACCCAAATATGTTTTTCTTTTCATCAAATACTGATTATGCAATGAAACTTTTAAATGGTGAAGTTGCATTAGATAAGACTGCTACAAAACCAACTAATACTATTACTTGGGCATATGGAACGGGAGCTAATGAAAATACTACGCAATCTACATTAACTTTGCCATACAAGGGTAGTAATTATACAATTAAAAGCTCAATTGGCAGTTTTACAATGTATGGTGAGGATAGTGCTACCTCCTATAACATTAAAGATGTCGGAACATACACATTCCATATGCCTATCTCAAGTGCAACAACAGCTGTAGGATATATTAATCCAACTATTGCAATAACAATATCACCAAAAGTAGTAGATTTGTCTTGGAATAATGTATTAACATATAATGGTTTGGCTCAAACACCAACAGCCACAATTAAAAGCGGTGGTTTAATTGGTGAGGATATTTGTACTGTGTCAGTAACTGGAAGTGCAACTAATGTTGGTACTGGTTATTATGCCACAGCTAATAGTATAAGTAACTCAAACTATGTAATTAGCAGTAGTA
>CAJTNA010000054.1 GCA_910577845.1 uncultured Christensenella sp.
TTAGGGTCACTTAATGCTGTTGCTATTGCCATATATCCACTACCAGCTTTAGTTTTGCCACCAGTTACAGTTACCACACAATCTGGATATCCATCTACTACTGCAGATAATACTTGCGAACTACCATTGTAAATAAATGTTTCATTCCCCCAAGTTATGTTTACCTCTTTTGGTGCTATTGTAAATGTAAATGTACTATTATGATATTTTTTTCCATCACCATCAATGAAAAACGCATAACTGCCAGCATTTCTAAGTACATATTGAGGCTTATTGTTACTTACACCATATTGACATATAGCAACTGTACCATTTATATCAGTAGCAGTAATAACATAATCATTACCAGTATATGGAACAGTCATATTTGAACCACCAACAATTTGACCACCAGTCCATTTCCAAGTTAAATCCGTTGCAGTTGAAGTAGTATCTTTCTTTTCCGTTGCTTCACGTCTACCAGCGTCAAAATCTATTTCGTGGTCATCTGTTGAATAAAAATATAATGATGGGTTTACGGCATTGCCAGAAACTGCATATCCATTTGTAAATGGTTCAGCAAAATAATTTGTTGCTAGAACTATTCCAATTTGTGTAGAACTTGTAGTTGTCATTAAAGGACCCGTTATTTGTAATTTTTTACCTGCATACAAATAAATATCTCTTTCTCCACCATTCACATCAATATTATTGTAAATTTGTACACCGCCTGAAATAGATATAGAATTAAAATTGTTGCTTATTACACCATAAATTGAAGCCAAATTATCTTTTATTATACAATTTGATAATGTCAAGTCACTACCACCATTAGTTGCATAAACTACTTGATTCAACGCTGAAGTTTTATCTGTAGATGTATTATTTTTAATAATACCACCAGCTATGTTTACAATGTTTCCAGCAGATTGACTATAGACAATTATTCCACTATTACAAGAGTTATTGCTAATTTCGCCACCATAAATATTTAAAGTGCCACCTTTATAAGCATACATTACTCCATGTCCCTCAGAATTATTTTGATTAAATGAATATACACCATCATAAATATTTATTGTTCCTTGTGCTACTGCGTTAATATCAGTACGGGTTGCATAAAAAATTCCTTGTGAACCAGTATTATTGATATACAAGCCATTATAAATATTGCATTGTCCAACGCTAAATATACAGCCACCATCAGA
The DNA here is from genome assembly GCA_910577845.1 of uncultured Christensenella sp. Classification (GTDB taxonomy): domain Bacteria; phylum Bacillota; class Clostridia; order Christensenellales; family UBA3700; genus MGBC100798. The sequence goes on from CAJTNA010000054.1 coordinate 1,188, forward strand.
TGTAGAAGTGTTTTCAAGCATTATTGTATCATAAATATTAACAACAGAATCTCTCATTGCACCTAAAACTGCACCATGTGTTCCTTGATTATTAACAAACATACCGCCATAAATATTTAATGTTGCATTTGAAGCTATATTTATAGTAGCACCTATTTTATAAGAGTTTGCAAAAATATTTTTTTCATAAGCACCAGTAATTCTACCAATAGGCAATTTCTTTAACTCTGCAGTTACAAAAGCTCTTTTTTCTTCCAAACTACTTTGAGTTGCGTTTGCTAAAATTTCATTATATTTTGGATATAAGTTTTTCATATCATAGTTGGAATCTATTATCTCTAAAGTGCCATATATGAAAAATACTTTACCATAGTCTTGCATACTTGTCAAAGCCCTATCAATAGTTTTACCAGCTAAATCTAGTACAATATGGCAACCTACTGGTACAACTATTATCCCTTTTTCAAATGCATATCCACTACCAAAACTTGTTGTATATGTACTATCTGCTTTTGCTGTCCAGTTATTGCCTAAAATAACTTTAACACTACTGCCAGTTTCCTCTGATTCCTTTACAGCTTTTTGCCAACCCTCTGCCATACTATCACAATCACCAGTTAAAGTGTACACTCTGTCTGCAGACGGAATGACAACCTCCTCACTAGCACTTTCTTTTTGCTCATTATCC
>CAJTNA010000055.1 GCA_910577845.1 uncultured Christensenella sp.
TCTAAAAATAGGAGGTTTTTGCTATGATAAAAAACATAAAAAGAGTAGGAATAATTACCTTGATTATATCCGTAATATGCTGTTTGTGTTGTGCAATAACATTTAATTTGGTAGCTACCAAAAACGCTAGTATGGAGCAATCTAGTAAAACTGCAAATGATGAGCAGACTTTAAATGAAACAGATTTTGATGCAGAAATAATTTTAAAGAGTGATACTAATGGAACTATTGCTGATAAGTGGACTCAAGCAATAAATTTGTCAAGCACTGAGAGGCGAGAAGTTAAAGTGCAACTTGAGCAAAATTGGATAGCAAACTATAATTCTGAAACTCAAATAACTTTCTTTGGACTAATTGCAGATGGTGGGGCTAATGGTTATAGTAATGAGGGAGGTTTGTATATACCAACTACTGCCAATATTAAATTAAATCTTGCAGGTTTTTCAATTAATAGAAATCAAACACAATATAATTCAAAACCAGCTACAAATGTTATAACAGTAGCGGGAATATTTACTATTGTGGATACTACATATAATGGTGAATTATTTAGGAATGCTTATAACCAGTACAAGGAAAATAAAGATTCATTTATCAACAAAATAAGCGGTATTACTACTGGAAAAATTTGTGGCGGAAACTTAAAAGGTTCAGGTGGCGGAATTTGTGTTGAATCTACTGGTGTGTTAAATATGTATGGTGGAAGAATTATGGACAATGTTGCAACCAATGGTGGTGGAATATTTTTGGAAGGTACATTTAATTTTTATGATGGTTTGATTTGTGGCAATGAAGTAACTACTGGCAATAGTCTAGGTGGTGGAATACACTGCCAAGGCGGTCAATTTAATATGTATAATGGTTTGATTGTTAACAACACTAACCAGTATTATGGTGGTGGCATAGATATTAGAGGTCAAGGTGAAACAAGAAGTTATGCTACTATCACTGGTGGAATAATAGCACATAACTATGCACAATTTGGTGGTGGAATTTCTATAAATAGTTTGGGAACACTTGATATTCGTAATACAGATGTATCTTATAATCTTACTTGGGGTAACTCTGCAGGTGTTTTAATTTGGACTGGCACAGCAGAGGGGAAGATTACTGATTGTACAATAACTCATAATAAAGCTTATCGTACAAATAATGGAGCAAATCCTGGTGGTGCTGGAGTACTTGCTAATAGCAAATTAGAAATTTATAATAGTGAGATTACTGATAACGAATTATGGAATGGTGTTGACACAACACCTGGAGCGGGGGCAGGCATACGTTAAGAAAATACTCGTGAGCCATTGATACTAGAAAATGTTTTGATAACTAGAAATGTTGCGAAGTCAGATATAAATGATGGGACAAATGCTTTAGGTGGTGGTATTTATACTGCAAGTAATGTACAAATAAAAGGTAATGTGCAAATTTTTGATAACATTGCACACGGCGTTGCTTCCGATTTGTATTTGCAAAACGCAATAAAAATTGTTGCGACTGGTAGTTTGGAGAATGAGAGAGGAATATCCAAGATAGGTATAAAGTTTGCACAAGGGTATTCAGATACAACTTTCACAACTGGATATACTACAAATAATAGTGGTGTAAATCCTAATAAGTATTTCTTTAATGATGATGGTGCGTATATGGCTATTGTTAGTGAAAATGAATTACGTTTTGAAAAAACTATTGAAAGTGGTAAATATGACTTTGTGTATTTAGAAAATGATTTGCGTAAAACTTATACTGAAACTGGTTTTGTACATACACAAAATGATTTTGATAAAAGTCAGTTAGTAAATGATAAAAAAGTAGTATTAGGAAAAATATCACCAAATACAAGCGTAAATGAATTTATAGGCAATTT
>CAJTNA010000056.1 GCA_910577845.1 uncultured Christensenella sp.
GATAGTCTTACTAATTTAGGAAATAAAGAAGTTGTAGCAGATAGCGAATTTAATGAGAATGACTATGACTTTAAACTTAGTGGTACTTGTGAGGCAATGGCTACAGAGTGGGATAAAGCAGTAAAACAATCTAAAGCTAATGGTGGCACACAAGTTAAAGTTTTAATGAAAGGACATTGGACTGCAAAGGAAACTACTATTACTATAGATAGTATTTTGACTGAAACAACATCATTTGGGAATATAGATGGGGCTTTTTTAAATGGCTGTATACTTGTTGATAGGGGAGTAAACATATTATTAGATTTAAGTGGGTATACTATTGACAGAAATATAAATAAGCCTACTTCTTGTGGCTCAACAATTTATGTTAATGGTGGTACTTTAACAATTGAGGATAACAAGTATCAAGGTGATGTCATAAATGAAAGATATACATTGTATAAAGATACTAGTACAGATTATTTAAAGTATTATTTAACAACAATGGCACCTGGTAGAATAACTGGTGGAGCTGGTGCAAGTAGTGGTGGTGCTATTTGTGTTGAAAACAATGGAACATTAAACTTTAATAGTGGTAAAATTGATGGCAATCAATATGCTGTAAATGGAGGAGCCATATATGCAATTGACAGCACATTAAATATTAATGACGGACTGTTTATTGAGAATTATGCTTCAAATGTTGGTGGTGCTATTTATGTTAACAATTGCTTGGTAAATATAAAAAATGCGAAGATTATAGACAATTCAAGTGCTAAGGGTGGTGGCGGAGTTTACGCAATTAATTCGCAATTAAATATTGATTATATTATAGTCCATGCCAATTTTGTAAGGACAAATCAAGCAAAAGCAGGTGGAATGTGGCTTAAAAATAGTACTACTACTATTGTAGATTGCGAAATAATGTCTAATAGTAGTGATTTTGATGGTGGTGGCCTTTTTGTAGATGCAACAAATGCAGAAACTACTTCAAAATTAACTCTTGAAGATGGTACTTTTACTAAAAACTTTGCACAAAATGGTGCTGGAATATATATATGCAGTTATGCTAGCTGTATAATCAACAATGCAAAAATTTCTAACAATAAAGCAGATTCGTGTGCAGCTGGTTTATTTGTATTTCAACTTGCGGAATGTGTTGTAAACAATGCTAATATTTCAAACAATGTTATAACAAAACCAAGTGACCATCTTACATCTGGTGCAGGCGTTTGTATTGGCAATGGTGGTACTTTGACAATTAATGGTGGTCTAATTGAAAATAACTATATTGAAAGCAATTATATCCCGGAAGGTTCAACTAAACCTTATAGTGATGCTGGCTCTGGAATAGGTATGTTTGATAATAAAATTGTAGGAGTTCCAACTACTTTATATTTGAATGGTGGTACTGTAACAAATAATAAATCATTTTATTATGGTGCTGGTGTGTTTAATGCTACAAAAGATGGTATTATTAATTTAAGTAAAAACGTCAAGATTTATGGTAATTACAAAATGGATAATGTTAATAAAAATATCCTTACAAATTCAGATTGGCATTTAACTAAGAATCAAAAAATTAATATAATTGGAGCGTTAGAGGGGGTTGGTGAGCCACACATTGGTATCAGCTTGGCAGACGATTATGGCAATGAACCAT
>CAJTNA010000057.1 GCA_910577845.1 uncultured Christensenella sp.
CAGTAAAACAATCTAAAGCTAATGGTGGCACACAAGTTAAAGTTTTAATGAAAGGCAATTGGACAGCTAAGGATACAACAATGGTGCTTGATGGAAAAGAAACAGAAACTACTGCTTTTGGAGATGATATAAATGCGTTCAAAGATGGTGCAATTTATATAGCAGAGGGAGTAAATATTTTATTAGACTTAAATGGATATGTTGTTAATAGAAATATAAAAAAGGCAACATATAATGGAATGGTATTTTGGGTTAATGGTGGAACTTTAACTATAGAAGACAATACTTATGATGAGGAAGCAGTTTTAAAAAACTATGATTTGCATAAGGATTTAGGAATTGAAAATTTACAATATTTTATTGTGAATACTATAAAGGGTGGCATTACTGGTGGTGCTGGGCGTACTCAATCTGGCGGAATATATGCTTGTGCTGGTTCTACCATTAATTTTAATAGTGGTAAATTATATGGCAATATTTATGCTCAAAATGGAGGGGGTATTTTTGCAGAGGCTAAATGTGTTGTTAACATAAATGGAGGAATAATATTTGGCAATAAAGCAAATGTTAAAGGTGGCGGAATATATGTTGTAGAAAGCACTTTAAATTTGAACAATGGCATTATTCTTGGAAATAAGTCAGAAGCTGATGGTGGCGGAGTATATGCTTTGGAATCAAAAGTAAATGTTGAGGATATAATTGTAGGAACCAATTCAATATATAGTGGTGCTGGTGGAGGAATGTGCTTAATAAGTTGTGATACTATTATAAACAATGGTTTATTTTATGGCAATAGCAATGATTATGATGGTGGAGGAATTTATGTCAGTGGTACCAAGGAGGCTATTGGCAAATGTACTATTAATAATGCAACAGTAAAAAATAATTTTTCTCAACATGGAGCAGGAGTATATTTTAGAAATGATGTTGAAGCTGTTATTAACAATTGTGAAATAGGCGGTAATAAGTCTACAAATGTAGGGACAGGATTATTACTATACGCTGATGCAAAATGCACAATTAACAATATTAATATCCACGACAATGTTGCTATGCACGATAGTAGTTTTGGTGTTATTGGTGCGGGAATAATTGTTGCAACTAATTCTGAGTTAACTTTTAATGGCGGTAAGGTTGTGAACAATAGAATTATTGCGAGAACAGATGAACTAAGGCATGGATATGGCGTTGGAATAGGTATTTTTGATAATAATTCAGAATCTACTTCAATTATAAATCTTAATGCTGGTATAGTAAGCGGAAATAGAGGATGGGATGATGGTGTGGGGCTATATAATATAAGTCCAAGAGCTATTGTGAATATTGCTAAAACATTTAAAATTTTTGACAACTACAAAGTTGATGAAAATGATGAAATTATTGGGGCTTCAGATGTATATGTAAAACAAGGGCAAAAAATCAATATAACTGGAGCGTTAGAGGGTGTTGGTGAGCCACACATTGGTATCAGCTTGGCAGACGATTATGGCAATGAACCAT
>CAJTNA010000058.1 GCA_910577845.1 uncultured Christensenella sp.
ATAGGAGGTTTTTGCTATGATAAAAAACATAAAAAGAGTAGGAATAATCTTTTTGGCGATAGCCATAGTTTGTCTTATGGTTATTGGTTGTTTAGTAGCAACAAAGATAGAGGATAATAATAAGTTGTCTAATTTAAATGCTGAATTAGATAGTAATATTATTGCTGATACAGAAGTTGTACCGGATATTATACTTGTGTCTGATAGTAGTGGTAGTATTGCAACAAAATGGAATCAAGCAGTTGACTTGTCTGTTGCTGAGACTAGAGAGGTATTTGTTCGTCTTGACCAAAATTGGAATGCAGAATTAATAGCTGGAACTACAAGCTTTGGTACTGGTAGTGGCTTTACTGGTGGTGCTTTATGTATTTCAGCGGGAGTTAATATTAAGTTGGATTTGAACGGCTATACAATTGATAGACGTTTGGGAAATTCAGTAGTGAATGGTAGTGTGATTTTAGTTTATGGTACATTTACATTAATGGATAACCAATTTGAAGCTAACAGAGAAAAAATTTATAATGCTTATAATAGTAGTACAAATAAGGAAATGGATTTTAGAACTATTATAAGTGGAAAAATTACTGGAGGTTATACGAATGCTAACGGCGGTGGTGGAATTAAGGTTTCAAATGGAACATTCACTATGCAAAGTGGTATGATTTGTAATAACTCTGTTGTAGGTCAAGGTGGTGGAATAAATGCTGTAGGTGGTAAGACTACAATATTAGATTGTGTAATTGCTAATAACTATTCATATACATCAAATGAAAATGGTGCTGGTATATACATTGGAACAAATACAACATTGGATATGTATAATGGTATCATATATGGAAATATTGGAACATATATACAAAATATTGCAGAAGCCAGCCCAGATGGAGCGGGTATAACTATAAGTGGTGCAAATGCTATTATGAATATATATAATGGTATTTTTTCTAAAAATAAAACTTTGTATGGTAATGGTGGCGTTGGCGGTGCAATTATGGTAAGTCTAAATTCAAAAGCAAATATTACTGGTGGACTTTTTGAGTACAATGAAGGGAACAAAGGCTCAGCAATTGGGACTTGGGGTGGTGATTTGAATTTATCTAATGCTCGCATTGAAAATAATTATGCTACTGACTATGCTGGTGGTGTTTATGTAGATAGAAGCTATCCTAGTAGTGTTAGCATTGATAATACTATAATTGTTAATAATTCCGCAAGGATTGCTGTTGGCGGTTTATTTGTAGGAAAAGATATAATTATTGGAAGTGGTTTGCAAATCTATAACAATTCAGCTGAGGATACAAAGTATGGTAATATGAGAATTACACAAAACAAAAAAATTATAATAAACGAAGAACTTATTAATACAAAAATTGGCGTAAACTTGGAGGAAAACAAAGTTTATACTACAGGATATTCAGCACATAATGGAAACACTGACCCAAACAATTACTTTTTTAGTGATT
>CAJTNA010000059.1 GCA_910577845.1 uncultured Christensenella sp.
CTATTATTTGTAGTATATCCAGTTGTGAAAGTTGTATCTGAATACCCTTGTGCAATCTTTATACCAATTTTAGATATTCCTGTCTCATTCTCCAAACTACTAGGCACAACAATTTTTATTGCGTTTAGCAAATACAAATCGGAAGCAACGCCGTGTGCAATGTTATCAAATATTTGTACATTACCGCTAATCTTTATATCCGCTCTAGTATAAATGCCACCACCTAAAGCATTTGTTCCATCATTTATATCAGATTTGATTACATTTCTTGTTAACAAAACATTATCTAATACAAGTGGAGCACTACCGCTATAGTAAATACCTGCTCCATATGCAACATTTGTGTCAAGACCATTCCAAAAACAATTATCAGTTATTTCTGTGTTATAAAGTTCTGTTCTTCCATTTGAAGTAATACCAGCACCGCCGTTTGTATCACCATATCTACCACGATATGCTTGATTATATGTGATTTTGCAATTATTGAAAGTTGCTTCACCGCCATCCCATAATGCAACACCAGCAGAATTACCTAGATTAACATTGTAAGAAATATCTACATTTTGAAAATTACCTATTGCCAAATAGTTAAGTGAAATTCCACCACCATAATGTGAAGTGTTATGAGCGATTACACAATTGCTTAAGCTAGTTTCAAGATTGGCATTTTTATCATTTCTAATATCAATACCACCGCCATAAAATTCACCACTATTGTTTACAATATAACCACCAAACATATTAAACAATCCACCTTTTACAGATATACCAGCCCCATGACCAGATGAAGTAGTTAATTTGTTTCCGCAAACCATTCCATCATAAAAATTCAAGTTACCTACGCAATAAATACCTGCACCACTCATACTAGAATTATTATCTATAATCTTGCCACCATAGATATTTAATGTTCCACTAGCTTGAACATAAATACCAGCACCTGAGCCAATCAAATTACCACCAGTAATTTTACCAGTTGCGATACTATTTATCCTAGCCACATATGAGTCTTTGTTTGTTTTGTATCTATCATATAATTCATCAAAAACATCACTATCATAGCTTGTATCTACAATGGTTAATGTGCCAAGGACATTTATAACATTACCACCAACTTGTGGATTATATTTCATTTGATTTCTATCAATTCTAAAACCTGCCAAGTCAAGTTTTATATTAGCATCAGCTGGAATGCATAATTCTGGACTATCACCAGTATTAAAGGTTGAAATGCCAGTTGAACTATCATATGAAGCAATCCAGTTTTGAGCCAATTGCACTTTTACCTCTCTCCCCTCTGTTTTAGATAAATTTATTGCATTATTCCATTTATCAGCAATAGTTCCATTAGTATCACTCTTTAAAATTATTTCTGCATCAAAAT
>CAJTNA010000060.1 GCA_910577845.1 uncultured Christensenella sp.
TTAAATCTGTTGCAGTTGAAGCTTCTGTTGATAGCTTTGCCTCATTACTTTCAAGTACAATCTTTTTTCCATTATTTGCAAAGAAAAATCTATCTGGGTTAGAAATATTGCCACCGGATGTGTATCTTGTAGTAAATGGCTCATCTAGATAATCAGCATTTAAAAAAATGCCAATATGAGTAGTTGCACTATTACTTGACAATGAACCCTTAATTTCAAGTTTTGCCCCTTTACTCAAAACAACGTCTCTTTTATCTCCAGCGTTACTCGTATTATTATATATTTGTGTACCTGCTTGTATAATCACTTTTTCATTTGGACCTGCAATTGTCACGCCTCTATTATTATTCTCTGTAATTACACCGCCACTAATATATAAAATCGCACTATCATAAAGATATATCCCAGTTGCTAAATTATTCTTAATTATTCCTCCACTAAAATAGTGAACACCATTAGAAATTCTAAAAATAGCACTAGCATTATTATTTTGACAAATAACATTTTGTATATTAAAAGAGCCCTCATAATATCCTTGAATAACACCGCCACTTGTTTTATTGTATTCAAAACGAGAGTTATAAATATTTATTCTACCTTCACCTGTTCTTGAGCTCCCTTTTGTTGCATAAATAACTCCATTACCAGACTCCCCACCAACATATAAACCATTATATAAATATGCTATACCCACGATTTGCATTGCAGAAGCATCACTTACTGCTTGATTATCTAAAAATAAAACATTATAAATATCAACAGTGGAAGTTAATTGTGAAGTTATAATACCAAATTGCCCCTTATTTCTAATTATCATTCCGCCATAAATTCTCAATTGAGCTGCTCTACTTACGTGTATTGCTGCTCCATTATATAATGATTCACCAAAACCGGAATTATTTAAATTGCCACCAGTAATTTTGCCACATTCAATTTTTGAAAGTTCTTCAACAACAAAATCTCGTCTTTCTTGCCATTCTGTTTGTGTAGCTTTTTTGGCAATCTCATCATATACATCATATATTTTACCCATATCATAGCTACTATCAATAATATCCAATTTTCCTTCGACCAAAAAAATTCTACCATATATAACTGCCGTAGTTAAAGCTCTATCTAATGTTTTACCATTCAAATCAAAAACAATATACGTACTTTGTGGAATCAAGATATTGCCACTAAAAAAGCCATATCCACTACCAAAACTTGTTGTATATTCATCATCAGCCTTTGCTGTCCAGTTATTGCCTAAAATAACTTTAACACTACTGCCAGTTTCCTCTG
>CAJTNA010000061.1 GCA_910577845.1 uncultured Christensenella sp.
TTTTACTGCTTCTATTGCAGGTTTTGCAAGCTGCTGCATAGCTACAAACCACTGTTTGGACACCCTTGGTTCTACTGTAGTGCCACAGCGGTAACATGTGCCTACATTATGGCTGTGTTCCTCTGTCTTCAGAAGTGCGCCCTCCGCTTCAAGGTCTGCTATTATTGCTTTCCTTGCTTCATATCTGTCCATGCCTGCATACTTAGGATAATCTTCTGTAATCTTTGCATCTTCTGTAAGTACATTTACAATTTCAAGGTTATGGCGCAGCCCGACTTCAAAGTCATTAGGGTCATGTGCTGGTGTAATTTTAACAACACCTGTACCAAATTCCATGTCTACATATTCATCTTCTATAATTGGTATCTGCCTGTGTACTATAGGCAGGTCAAGCATCTTTCCAGCCATATGTTTATAACGGCTGTCATTAGGGTTAATTGCGACAGCTGTATCACCAAGAAGTGTTTCAGGACGTGTTGTAGCAAGGTCAATATATCCTGTACCATCTGTGGTTTTATACCTTAAATGCCAGAAATGCCCTGCCTGTTCCTCATATTCAACCTCTGCATCTGAAATAGATGTAAGGCACTTAGGACACCAGTTGATAATGCGTTTTCCCCTGTATATA
>CAJTNA010000062.1 GCA_910577845.1 uncultured Christensenella sp.
CCTTACAGAGAGCCTGTGCATTGTCAATAATATTTTTACCATACTCTTTAAATGAAGGGTCAAGTGCCTCTTTAAAACATACTGCTTTTGCCGCAATAACATGCATAAGAGGACCACCCTGTATTCCAGGGAATAAAGATTTATTAAGCTTGTGCTCTTCTGCAAATTCTTTGCTTGAAAGTATCATGCCTCCACGTGGTCCACGGAGTGTCTTATGTGTAGTAGTTGTTGTTACATGCGCATAAGGAATTGGGCTTTCATGGTATCCTGATGCAACAAGACCTGCAATATGAGCCATATCAACCATAAGGTAAGCACCAACAGAATCTGCAATTTCACGGAAACGTTTAAAGTCAATTTTACGTGCATATGCACTTGCTATAATTACCTTTGGTTTGCACTCTTTTGCAATTCTCTCTACATCATTATAATCAATAAATCCTTCATCATTGACACCATAAGGTACACATTTAAAATATTTGCCAGAAAGGTTTACAGGGCTTCCATGTGTAAGATGTCCGCCATGGTCAAGGTTCATTCCCATAAATGTATCTCCTGGCTCCATAAGTGCAAAGAATAC